>CAIWCL010000039.1 GCA_903911205.1 uncultured bacterium | reverse complement strand
CCTTTGGCGTATCTCGGCCCGACGCGATTCACTCGCGTCGAGGCCGACCAGAGCGAGCAAGTTGCGAAGCAGGTTGCGAGCGCTCAAACACGTCGCGAGCGCTCAACTATCGAATAAACCGCAATTGACCGAAGTCCGGCATCCACTTGCGGCCGCCTTCGAGCGGCGCGACCGGTGCTGGGAAGTACACGCACCACGCCTTTCCGAGAAGCAGCGGACGCGGCACGACAAACGGCGCGTCTTCTCCGAAGGTCTCCGTGACGAGTGGGCTCGGGCGACCCCACAGACGCGAGTCCTTACTCGCGCAACTGTTGTCGCCGCACATCATGAATTGGTCTTCTTCGATCTTTGCGGGGTTTGTGAAGTCCGCACCGAACGCCGCACCGCTGATCGTCGCACCATTCTGCGGGAACTGCCCGCCCACCATCTGCCCACCGGCGCGGTAGTAGAGGTCGCGATCAACCCGCACACGATGCAGCGTCAGCGGCGAGCCCTCAAACGACCACGTCAGGCCCGGCGGTGGCGCACTCACGTCACCAAACTGGCGCATGTAACTCTCAACCGTGTGGCCGAAGAAACTTGAGAGCAGTCGATCTTCGAGCGATTCGAACGCGACAGCGAGTGAAACAACCTCGTCGCCGTTCACCCACATCGACAGTCGCTCGTCGACATGCCAGAACTCAACATCGAAGGGCGCACCTGCGGCCGGAACTTGAAACGCCACCGACGCTGTGCCGAGCTGCGCACCCGGACCCACTTCCGACTCTTTCGCACGCGCAACCGAAATCGTCGCCTTGCCGTCTGCGATCTCAAAGCGCATCACACGCTTGCGCGCGACGAGTTCAAACGCTGTCTTCAATTTCGCTGGATCATCGGCTTCCATCGCAGCACACACACGAACATCGCTCACCGCGACCGGGTTGCTGTACTGCCCGCGCGCGTCAATCAACGGATTTGTCCGCGGCTGGTTGTAGATCGTGAAGTCATTGATGGGCAGGATGTCACTGCGCCACGCAAGCGTTGCCTTCGCCGCGCTGTCCGCGCGCCACGCGCGATCGTTGCGCTTTGCACCTTGACTGAAACCGGTGGCTTCCCACGGCGGCCCTTGCCAAACCGTGCCACTCACCGTCGCGACGCGCGCCGGATCCGGCGGCACGAAATCCGAATCATGCACCGTTTGCCACACCGCCCGCTGCACATACTCGGGCTTCTGCGCGATGCGGAACTCTGATCGCGGCGCACCGAGCGGCGCGGTGTAGATGTCGCCGTCAAGAAGCAGCAGTTGTTCGCCGGGCAAACCGACGAGTCGCTTGATGTAACTCGAGTCGTCGCCCGTCGGATTCGTCGGGTTCTTGAACACGACGACATCCCAACGCTCTGGCTCGAAGAAGTTGTAGAGGTACTTGAGGACGAGCACGCGGTCGCCCGCGGATGACTTCGGCAAAAGGTCGCCAACCGACGCTTCCGCAGCCGGACGCTGCGTCGAAATCATCGGATCGATCACGGGCCACATGACAGGCACGCTGCGCGCCCGTGCAAGCATCTCCGCTGGAATACCCGAGCGCTTCGACATTTCGACATCGAGTTGTTCACGCGTCATTCGACGCAGCGCTGGCTCCTGCTCAAGCAACTTGCGCTCCGCGAGGCGCAATCGCTGCATTCCCTCGAGTTCCTGCTTCCAATTCGCGCCAAGCATGCCGCGCACTTGCTCGTACAGCTGCGCATCGACCGGATACTCGTACCCCGTAAAAGGCCCGGTCAATCGCGCGTGCTGACCCATCAGCGTCGGCGCCATGGAGCCGGTTGGGATGAAGAATCCTTCTGTCACAAAACTGCGCGCAGCCATCGCGATGCCGAAGGCGAGAATGATCGACTGCACTGTCTCAACGACGTTCGTCTCTTCCTTCTTCGGCGCGGATGTCGTTGTTGTCGTCGTCATGCGTGACCTGCGATGCTCGTCTGCAATACTCGTCTGCTACTCGTCAAACACGTCTCTCGTGATTGCAACGGATGTCCGTACGCGGTGAGGAAATCATCACTCCGTCGAGGGCGAAGGGCCACCGTTGGAATCTCCGCCAACACTTCCACGGCCTTCTCCTCCACCCAGACCTTCTCCTCCACCAAGACCTTCTCCTCCACCAAGGCCTTCTCCTCCACCAAGGCCACGATTGCCTCCGCGACGACGCCGACGACGCTTGCGCTTGCGCGGAGTTCCATCACCGCCCGCAACTGCGGATCCGTTGCCGCTGCCGTTTTCGTTGATGCCGTCCGTCGAGCCGGGCGCGTCATCGTCGCCGTCGTCACCCGTATCGCCATCCGCGTCGCGGTCGGCAGCATCACCACCGCTGCGCACGTTGTTGGGTGCACGTCGCGATTCAGGCGCGCGTCCAGCAGGCGAAGCGGACGAAGTCGTGTTTTCGGCCCCAGTTTCGGCACCAGTTTCGGCGCCCTTTTCAGCACCGTTCTCCGCGCCGCGCTTCTTGCGCTTTCGACGACGCTTCTTCTTGGTGGTGCCATCACCAGGTTCCGTCGCGGCATCGCGCGTGTCGCCATTCGCGCCGCCTGTTGCGCGGTCGGAACCCGCGTCGCTGCCACCGACGGCTGGCTGCGCAGGGCCGCCCGCCTTCTCGCGATAGCGATCTTGTTTCGCGAGTTTCGATCCGCGTTCCGCCGCGAGTTTTTCGCGCACGCTCCGCTGGCTCATGCCGCGCAACGGATCCGGTGCCTTCACCTCGCCAGGCGCGGGGCACGCATCTGGATCCATCAATTCCTCGACGGGAACCGCGATTTCTCGGCCAAATTCGCCAGGGAACGCGCCGGGCGGCGGATCAAGCCGCACGAGCACCAGTTGGACGAGAATCTTCGACTCAACAACGATCCCCGGACCTTCCGCCGTTCCAACGCGCGTCTTGTTCTTCGGGAGTCGCTTTCGCAATTCTTCGTACGTCGCGTCCTCGTAGCGCAAGCAACACATGAGGCGGCCGCAGCGACCGGAGATCTTCAACGGATCGAGCGTTGCCTTCTGGATCTTCGCCGCGCGCATCGAGATCGGCTTGAGAACCTTGAGGAAGTTCTTGCAGCAGCAATGTTGTCCGCAGCGCTCGTAATCGGCGACCAATCGCGCTTCGTCGCGCGCGCCAACCTGACGCATTTCGATGCGGCACTGATAGGTGCGCGCGAGTTCCTGCGCGAGGTCGCGGAAATCGATGCGCTCATCCGACAAGTAATAGACAAGCAGCAGCGACTCATCGAGTGTGAGTTCGAGGTCAACGATTTTCGCTGGAAACTTGCGGCTTGCGGCGATGTCGCGCACACGACTGAGCTCTGCACGCGCTTTGTCCGTGCAAGACGACGCACGATTGATGTCGTCGATCGTCGCAACGCGAAGAATCTCGCCGTTTGTTTGAAACGGATAATCGCGGCCACCGGAGTTCTCGATGTAATTGAGCATCTCCGAACGCGAAACGCTCTTGCCACAACCAGAGTTGGAGCAAGTCGTCGTGAGCATCTCTGCAATCTCGATCGCGCGGAAGGTGCGCACGACGAGCTTCGATCCGCAACCAGGCTTCGCATCGCCTCGATAGGGATACTCACCGATCAACTTCATCCGACCGAATTTCACGACGATCGATGTTGGTGGCTTCAGACGGGCGTAGATCTCCTCGTCCGTAAGGGCTTCGCGGAATTTTGGGTCCGCATCGCGCTCGAACTGAGGGAGAGGGAAAATCGACATAGGCCGAGAGTGTAGCGAGGAAGCCCGCTATTTCGGCCGTGATTTGCATGGACGAGTCGAGCGATGGACGTGCGCGATGTCCGAGCGCAACGCCCCTCCGCAACGCCCATCCGCGATGCACGCACATCAAGGCTGGCCGGAGTGCGTGCACGCAACGCGAGTCACGAGCCCTCCAGCATCCTTCAGTCGCCGTAGCCACCGTCTTCACCGTCGCCTGAACCACCATCTTCGCCGCCGGCTCGTCGCTGCGCCGCCGCGCGTGCGCCCCCAGCTTTCGAGCGCGAGGCGAGTTCGGCGGGCGTCAAGCGCTTGCGGGCGCTGAAAACGAGCTTGATCGGCACTTCTGAATACGGCAACTGTTCGCGCAGTTGATTGAGGAGGTAACGCTCGTACGCACCCTCGAAGAGTTCGGGCTTGTTCACAACCACTGCAATGGTCGGCGGTGCAGTTGCGATTTGGCTGACGTAGAAAATCTTCGCCTTCGTACCGAGTTTCGAACTCGGCCCGCGCTCGTTCAAAATCGCTTGCATCGCGGCGTTGATGCGCCCCGTTGTCTCGCGGTGGTTTGCTTGTTCGAAGAGATTGCGGCAAACCTTGATGAGTGGCGCGACGCCCTTGCCGGTCGCAGCCGAGAGGAAGATCATCGGCGCGAAATCGAGCGAGAAAAGTTCCTGCGTGATGTAGTCGATGTAATCGCTCGTCTTCAACTTCGACTCGACGAGATCCCACTTGTTGATCGCGATGACCGTCGGCTTGTGTTGCTCCATCAATTCGAGCACAAGACGCTTCTCGACTTGCGAGACTGGCTCGCGCGCGTCGAGGAGCAAAACCGCGACATCAGCCCGGGAAATCGACTCTTTTGCGCGCTGATGCGAGTAGTACTCGATGTCGTCGGACCAGCTCTTGCGCTTGCGAACGCCGGCGGTGTCGATCGCAACAAACGTGTGGCCATCGATGTCAAACCGCACGTCGATCGAGTCACGCGTGGTGCCCGCGATCTCGCTTGCAATCACGCGCGGCTCGCCTGCGAGCGCGTTCACAAGTGTCGACTTTCCTGCGTTGCGGCGGCCGACGATCGCGATCTTCATCTCGGGCTTCGCGACCGGCTCCGACCACTCTGGTACGCGCTCCCAGATTTTCTCGAGGAACGCGCGCTTTCCGTACGCGCTCGACGCGCTCGTCATCGTCGGTTCGCCAAAGCCAAGTCGGCATGCGTCGTGCGCAGCGCCGATCCAACTGTCGTCATCGACTTTGTTTGCAACAAGCAACACGCGATCCGCGCGACCTGCCTCGCGGATCAATCGCGCGATGCGTTCATCAAGACCCGTGACGCCGGTTTGCGCGTCGACGACGAACAAAATCAGCGTCGCACGCTCGACTCCTGCTTTGATCTGCCGCTCGATTTCGGGCGTCAGACGCTGCAAATCTTCGCCCGCATCATCGAAACGGCCACCTTCTGCGGTGTAGACGCCGTAACCGCCGGTATCGACGAGTTCCGCGAGCTTCGGCGCGCCGTCGCGCGCGCGCTCGTACGGCAGATCGGTCGGCGGAAGGAGCTCGATGAGCTGGGTCACGCGGTCGCGCGTCGTGCCTGGTGTCGGATCGACGATCGACACGCGGCGTCCGACGAGCCGGTTGAAAAGGCTCGACTTGCCCACGTTGGGGCGTCCCACGATCGCGATCTCCGGAAGCGGCATAAGGGGCGCAGTCTACGCGAGGAGCGACTTTCCCGTCATTTCCGCAGGCTTTTCGAGGCCAATCATGTCGAGAAGCGTGGGTGCGAGGTCGCCCAATCGTCCATCGGTACGCAGTTTCCGGCCCTTCATGCGCGCTCCCACCACGGAACACGGCACCGGGTAACTCGTGTGCGCGGTGTGTGGGCAATGCGCGCGAACGTCCCACATCTCCTCCGCGTTGCCGTGGTCGGCGGTCACGATTGCGCTGCCGCCGCGCGCCAGCGTCGCGTCGAGAATCGCACCAACGCACGCATCGACCATTTCGATCGCTTGGACCGTCGCGGCAAGATTTCCCGTGTGACCAACCATGTCGCCGTTCGCGAAGTTCACGATGATGACGGGTTCGCAATCGTCGGCAGCGAGGCGTGCGAGCACCGCATCGCGCACCCCGGCAGCACTCATCTCGGGCTTGAGGTCGTACGTTGCGACGTCTTTCGGGCTCGGAATGATGGACCGTGACTCGCCCTCGAAGGGCTCCTCGCGGTAGTCATTGAAGAAGAAGGTGACGTGCGGGAACTTCTCAGTTTCCGCACAGCGAAACTGCCGAATGCCGTGCGCAGCAAGCCACGCGCCGAGGATGTTCGTCATTTTTTCCGGCCGCCGGAAGACGAGTTCGACCGGCAAACCCTTCTCAAACTCGGCGAGCGTGGCGAAAAAGAGGTCGCCCAAGCGCGCCCCACGATCGAAACCGCCTTGAGGGCCTGCCTGTTCCACCGACTTCCATGCCGCGTCATCGAGGACAAAGGCCTTGGTCAGTTCGCGCGGACGGTCGCCGCGGAAGTTGAAGAAGAGGACGGCGTCACCGGGCGCGATGCGGGAGGCCGAAACCGCCGCGTCGTCGCCAATTTGAGTCGGAAGGACGAATTCATCGCTCTTGCGCGACGGGTCGCTTGGAGCGGCGTGGTAGGCCTCGACCGCCGCGATCGCAGTCGCGGCACGGCGGCTGGTTGGCCGGGTGAGTGCGCTGTACGCGGCTTCGACTCGTTCCCAGCGGTGGTCGCGGTCCATCGCGTAGAAGCGACCCATCACGGTGGCCACGCGGCCGATCCCGGTCGTCTCGAGGTGCGATTCGAGCGTTCGGAGGTACCCAACCGCCGACGCTGGCGCCGTATCGCGACCGTCGGTGATGGCGTGGATCACGAGGCGCTCGCGCGCAATGCCCTCCGCACGCGCAAAGTCCACGAGGGCGAGCAGGTGTGCGAGATCACTGTGCACTTGGCCGTCGGACACGAGGCCGAGGTAGTGCAAGCGGCCGCCCGTGCGCCCAACATGCGCCACCATCGCTTGCAACGTGGCGTTCCGAGCGAGATCGCCGCGGCGGATCGCATTGGTAATCCGCATGAGTTCCTGATCGACGATGCGGCCCGCGCCGATGTTCTGGTGGCCGACCTCAGAGTTCCCCATCACAGGGCCATCGGGTCCAACGGGGAGGCCGACGTCTTCGCCAGAAGTCGCGATGAGCGTGCGCGGAGAGTCGTGCGCGAGCATGTCATCGACAGGCGTCTTCGCGATGCGCACGGCGTTCGTTGTGTCGCGGTCACGATGCGGAGATTGGCCCCATCCATCGCGCACGATGAGGACGCATGGAGTGTTCGAGAGACGCGGAGTGTTCGAGAGAGGCGCGTTGGAGGTCGGCGCGGTCATAGCGAGAGCCTAGCGAACTTCCGCTTGTGCGCCACGCGCATGTTGGCTACGCTCCCACGGCAGATGGCCGGGATTCCACGAGCAACGACCGCGAAGGGAGCTGCGAAGGCGAAGGATGCCGCATGCGATGCATCAACCGCCGTCGTGACCTCGATGAAAGATACTCGCACCTTGCGTGAGCGCTACGACGATGTGCGTGCGCGCGTCGCAGCTGCTGCCGAGCGCAGCGGACGACGACCGAGCGAGATCATGCTTGTCGCCGTGACAAAGTACGCATCGATCGAAGAGATCCGCGAGCTTGTCTCATACGGACACGTCGATCTTGGCGAAAATCGCGTGCAGCAGATGGTGCAGCGCGCGGCGATGATTGATGAATTCAACGCGCGACGTCGCGAGCGCGTGTCGATGGCAGACGATGTCAAGCCAGTGCGTTGGCACATGATCGGCTCGTTGCAGCGCAACAAGGTGCGCGCGACGATCGACGTAGCGAAGCTGATCCACTCGGTCGATTCGTTGCGATTGGCTGAAGAACTGCAGGAACACGCCGAAGAGAAGTCGCATGGCCCTGGCGGTGAACACATGCCGCCCGTCGATGTGCTTGTCGAGGTCAATGTGGCGGGCGAGCGCTCGAAGCACGGCGTTGCGCCGGCGGCAGCGCGGCACTTGGTCGACATGATCGACACGATGGTGGCACTCCGACCGCGCGGCCTGATGTGCATGGCGCCGAATACCGGCAGCCTCGAGGACGCTCGACGCGTCTTTACGCGCTGCAAGGAGATCTTCGACGAGATCCGAGCGATTGGATCGGGCGGCGATCGATTCGACATTCTTTCGATGGGTATGAGTGGCGACTACGAAGTCGCAATCGAATGCGGCGCGAATCTCGTGCGCGTCGGTAGCGCGATTTTCGGCGAGCCGAAGTTGGCCAGTGATGGAACGTCCGGCGGCCCGTCTGATGGCAACTCGGATGGTTTCCGCGAGAGCAACACGCGAGAGTCTGACGACGAGTAAGTCATCGCGCGAGTGCGCGGCACGCTTCTCCCTCCCAACGCTTCTCCCTCCCAACGCTTCTCCCTCCTCGGCCGCGCGCATCCACTCCGACGATGCGCGCGGCCTGTTTCTTTGGCTTTATTGAAGCGCTCGCGACTCGCTTCGCTTTCGCTCGCTCTGGTCGGCTCCCCTCGGAGTGAATCCTCGGGGGCCGCGATGAGTCGATCGCAGCGCTCGCGCTTTAGGCGCTCGCGACTCGCTTCGCTTTCGCTCGCTCTGGTCGGCTCCCCTCGGAGTGAATCCTCGGGAGCCGCGATGAGTCGATCGCAGCGCTCGCACCATTCCCTCAGGTATTCACCCCGACACTCGCGACTTCGCGACCTTCGCAGTGCTGCGGTGCGAGAAGCCCCAGTGCGCGGCGGAGTTCATTCGCCAGCGCCATCGCGCGGCTTCACGAACTCGCACGCCTTCAAACGACTGGAATCGCACATGCACGCAGATACACACACGCTCTCGCTCGGCTTCGTCGCAGTCACTCTCGCCACCTTGCTCGGCTCGACCTCCGTTGCGCACGGCGCCATCACCTCAGTTGGTGGCCAAGCCGTGCAAATCACACCACCCGCAAGCGCGCTCTACACCGCATTGCCCGGTCCGCCGGCGTATTGTTGGAACGAACTGAGCGGCGTGAGCTCCACCGCACTGCTCGTCAACACCATTGGAAATGGAACCTTCACTGGCGGCTCATGGGGTCCGACCGTCGCCGGCGGCGTCTTCGACTCACACATGATTCACTTTGACGCGGGCCAAGGCGTCGCGGTCGTGCAAGGAACCGTCACGTTCTCTGGCAACATTGTCGCTGTGATCTACGAGAACCTCCTTCTCGATATCAGCGACGGCCCGCTCGGCGCAGCCGGCACGACCTACGCAACGGGTGATCCGTTCCGCAGTCACGCGACGAATCTCGGCGCGACTTCGTACACCGTCGCGGGCAACACGCTCACCTTCACGCTGTGGGCAAACAGCTTCGCCACGTGGCCAAACAAGATGGCGCAACTGCGCGTTCTCACCGATGGCACGGTGCCAGCGCCAGGCGCGGTGGCGCTCCTCGGGCTCGCGGGTCTTGTCGGACGTCGGCGACGCTGAGTGCGAGCCGGCCTCGCGAAGACTCAGCACTTTCGACGCAATCATCCTTCCTCCCCTTCCAGAAAACCCCGCGGACGCCGTTTCCCGCGGGCTTTTTCGTTCTGCGGGGCTGCGTTACCCGCTCAGTGAAGTGTCACCGCGCACATCGCGTCGAAAGATCGCTACCTTTCCGCCCCAAATGGACGCACCCGCACTCTCGATCAGTCCTCCGGTGCTCTTCTTCGTGTTGGGGATGATCGCGACACTTGTCCGATCGAATCTTCGCGTGCCGCATGCAGTGACGAAGTTGATGTCGCTCTACTTGCTGTGGGCCATCGGCTTCACAGGCGGTGTGAAAATCGCGCAAAGCGGGCTCGGGCGCGACGCCATGGTGTCGATCGCGATTGGGATGACGATCTCTGCGTTGTTTCCGCTCGTTGTGTTTGCGGTGTTACGCCGCAGAGTTGGCATCCATGACGCGGCCGCGAGCGCGGCGGCGTTCGGTTCGGTGAGCGCGGTGACGTTCCTCACCGCGTCGAGCATGCTTGATGCGCTCGGTATCGGTTACGGCGGACACATGGTGGCGGTGATGGCGCTGATGGAGTCGCCCGCGATCGTCGTCAGCATCATTCTTTTGCGACGTGCGCAGAAGGCTGCGGGCGAAGCGGATGCCCAGCAGACAGGTTGGGGCACGATTTTGCATGAGGCGTTCCTGAACGGGCCCGTGCTTCTTCTCCTCGGAAGCCTCGTGATTGGGCTCGTGACGCGCGAGCGCGGATTCGAGGCGTTCAAGCCGCTGTGTAAAGATCTCTTCAACGGCGTCCTCGTCTTCTTCTTGCTCGACCTCGGACTGCTCGCGGCGCGCCGATTGCGCGGATTTCTCGCGCGCGGTTGGTCGCTCATTGCGTTCGGACTGGTGTTCCCGCCGATCGCGGGTGCACTGGCGCTTGTACTCGCGAAAATCGGCGGACTTGGCGTCGGCGACGCCACGCTGATGGCGACGCTCGCCGCGAGCGCGAGTTACATCGCAGTACCGGCGGCCGCGCGCATCGCGATTCCGAAGGCTGATCCGTCGGTCTACATCGGCCTCGCACTCGCGGTGACGTTCCCGTTCAACGTGATCGTCGGCATCCCGCTCTATCTCGCGGGCGCACGGGCCCTGTGCGGGTGAGGCACACGAAGCGGCTCGGATACAGTGCGCCCATGCACCCCACCACCCTGCGCACCTCCGTGTCCGTCCTTTTGACCGTCGCGATCTCGAACCTCGCACTCGTTGGCTGCGCATCGACGCAGCACGCGGGTCCCGCGCCCGCGTCGGCGCCAACCGGTATCGCGAAGGGCACTGCGCTTGAAGAACTGAAGTCGGGCAACGCGCGGTTCGTGCAAGGCACTTCGACCGCGCACACATGGCAGAGCGAGCGGGTAGCGAAGACGGGTACGTTCGGTCAAACGCCGTCGGTTGGTGTGTTGAGCTGCGCCGATTCGCGTGTGCCGGTCGAGATGGTGTTTGATCAGGGCGTCGGCGAACTCTTCGTCGTTCGCGTGGCGGGGAATTCGGAGAGCAACACCGCCGCGGGCACGTTTGAGTACGGCGTTGCCGCGCTTGGCGTCCACACGATTCTTGTCCTTGGCCATACGAAGTGCGGCGCGGTTGACGCGGCCGTCGCTGGTAAGCCGCTGCCCGGCAACATGGGCTCGTTCACAGAAGTGATTACGCCCGCGCTCAAGGGCAAGAAGTTCGACAACCTCACTGCCGCCGCCGAAGCGAACGTGCGCTGGCAATCGGAGCAGCTGCTCAAGCGCAGCGAGATCTTGCGCACCGCCCACGAGAAGGGCGACCTCACGATGTTGCGCGGCATCTACGACGTCGAGACGGGCGTCGTGCGATTCATCGATTGACGCGAGTGGCGTTCAGCGGGTGGAGTTTGAGCGCGTGGATTTTGAGTGCGTGGATTTTGAGTGCGTGGATTTTGAACGCGCGCGCTTTGGCTTCGTTGCGGATTTCGACGCTGTAGATTCTGTCGCTGCGGACTTTGTTGCCGTTGACTTGGTCGCGGGGAGTTTCTTCCCAAGAACTTTCTTCCCAAGAGCTTTCTTCCGAAGAGCTTTCTTCTTCGCCGTCGCGCGCTTCTTCCGCGCTTTTGTCGTGCTCGACAGGCTGTCGATGGGGACAACCGTGCCCTCGGGGAATTGCGCCGAGACGACGAGTTCACCGCCGAGCGCTTCGATGTAGCGGCGCAGCGTGCTCAGGTACATGTCGGCCGCGCTTTCGATCTTCGACACGCTCGCTTGACCAAGTTTGAGCTTCGCAGCGATCGCAACCTGCGTGTGCCCGACCGCCTCGCGGATATCAGAGAGGCGCAGCCGCGACATAGTTTGGCAGACGCGAGCGTCAATCTTGGCGCGCGACTCGGGCGACATCGTGGCCTCAAGCTCCGACCACTTCATCAATCGGTACTCCGACATCATGGCTGATTCCTTTCGTCGTTCGATCCATCGCGGCCCTGCGCGAGTCGGTAAAGGTGCTCCGCGAACAGCGCATCGGCCCGCACGATCATCCTGTCGTAGAACCTCGCGTCCCCGGTCTTGTCGCCTCCAATGAGCACGATTGCGCGACGGCGCGGATCAAACGCGAAGAAGGTTCGGAACTGTCGGCCGAGATGCATGGTCCTCAACTCCTTCATATTCGGAAACCGCGACCCGTGAATGGTGTCCACCAACGGCCTCCCGAGCATTGGCCCTCGCATCGCAAGCAGCCGCATGTCGTGGCTGATGGCCTGCTGCGTCTCCTCCGGCAACTCCCGCCACCACTCCGCGAACTCTGGCAACAACTCAATCTCCCACATCAGTATTCCTTTCTAGGCATATGCGTCAAGAGAAATACTGCGATTTCGCTGATGCATCTGCGCCCCCTGCCTATTCAGTGCGTGTTCCCGCTGTGTGCGCCGCACACATCCCCGCGGCATCGACCGTGCGGCGTGCGATGTATGGCGTGCGATGCACAGCAACCTACCGCGAGCATCGTGGGGTTCTTGTCGAAGACACATGGACCGCAATCGCGGTTGGTAATCGAGTCGGCAATGGGCGCACAAAGCAAGATCGCAAAGCAAGGTCGCGAATGAACGTCGCCAGCGGCGTGCAACAACTACGCCGCAGCGCGCTACGCACTTTGGTCGTCGCGAAGAACTCCGGCCGCACTGTGCACGCGCCGTGCGGAACGCACAGGATCAGCGGGGTCATACAAAAACGAGGACGACGCAACTCTTTGGAATTTCCGAAAGGTTGGGGAACACTTTCCATGCGAGGCGACACCGCCGCCCAATTCATCAGTTTTGTTTACAAGTTGCGTGTGCTGGTGAGGTGGGAACGACGAAACCAAGCAATCAAAGAGTTCTACCTAGCGGTGCGCAAGACAAGCGCTTCCGAAAGGCGCGTCATCGATGGATGTATGAGTGGGCAGCTTCTCACCGAGATCTTCCGTCCCTGAGAGTTTCGGCGAGCAAACCTCGATGTACGACTCCGTAAACGGAGTCGTACATCGAGGTTTGCTGTACTGTGGCCGGAAGAGAGCGCCCGCTCAGTTACACTCGCACGGATCAGGCGCGAGGAGCCACGTCTGCTGTGGCCGGAAGAGAGCGCCCGCTCAGTTACACTAACTCTTCGAACTTCGT
>CAIWCL010000038.1 GCA_903911205.1 uncultured bacterium | reverse complement strand
CGCTGCGTGAAGTGCTGGAGCGAACGACGAAAGCCGACACGGTCATGCCGTCGCAGGCAATCGACGCGAAGACCATCGTCGCGGCGCAGAAGTTGGCGCGTCGTGTGTACCTCGCACCTGAGGTGCAAGATTGGATCGTTCGACTTGTCCTCGCGACGCATCCCGATGGCGAATTCGTCACGCCTGAAAACGCGCGGCTCATTCGCATCGGTGCGAGTCCGCGCGCCGCGCAGGCACTTGCCTCTTGCGCGCGTGTTTGTGCGCTGATGGCAGGCCGCTACCAGGTGTCCTTCGGCGATGTTCGGCGTATCGCACGCGCGGCGCTTCGGCATCGTTTGCATCGTTCGTTTGAAGCGGAAAGCGAAGGCATCACAAACGATGAGATTGCGCGACGCGTGATCCAATCAACGCCAGAGATGCCGCCAGTTTCAAAGGTTGCCGCGACACCTTCTCGTGGAGGCGCCGCATGAGCAGCGCGCAGCCCACGCTTCGCAAACTCGATGATCTGCTCGATTCTCGCCTCATGGCGAAACTCGACGGCATCGACGTGATGAGCCGCAAGATCTTCTCGGGCAAATTGCAAGGCGAACGTCGCTCACGCCGACGTGGTCAAAGCGTGGAGTTCGCCGATTTCCGGCCGTACGTCCACGGCGACGATCTGCGCTTCGTCGATTGGAACATCTTCGGGCGCCTCGATCGCCTCTTCCTCAAGATGTTTCTTGAGGAGGAAGATCTCTCGCTCATCATCGCGCTCGATACGAGTGCATCGATGCGCTCGGGTTCGCCGGACACCTTCGACTACGCGCGCCGCGTGGCGATGGCGCTTGCGTACGTGGGGCTTGTGAATCAGCATCGCGTGTCGCTCGTTGGTTTCTCACAGGGCCGCATCGAGCGCGCGAGCAACTTGCGCGGGCGACGCAAAGCCGCGGATGTCGCGCAGTGGCTCTTGCGGCAACAGCCCGAAGGTGGTTCAGGCTTTGAAGAAGCGATGCGCCTCGTTGGCACTGCGCGGCAAGGCCGCGGCGTGATGATCGTGCTCTCTGACTTCCTCTTTCCGGAGGGATTTGAGAAGGGGCTCGGTATGGTCGCGGGGCGCGGGTTTGATCTCTTCGCGTTGCAAGTGCTCGCGCCGCAAGTCGTCGATCCCTCGCGCGAGGGCGGTATCCACGGCGATCTCGTACTTGTCGACGCTGAAACGGGCGTGGAAACCGAAGTCACGGTGACGCCTGAATTGATTCGACTCTATCGCGAACGCCTCGACCGTTTGTGTGGCGCGATTCGCGCGTATTGCACGCGACGCGACATCGTGCATCTCGTGGTCGAAAGTTCGACGCCCGTTGAAACGCTCATGCTTGAGTATCTGCGTCGACGAGGGCTGCTGCGATGAGCGCGCCAACGCACATTCTCGCGCTTACGTGGGTGACGCCGCTCGCGGGCGCCATTCTCGGCGCATCCATTCTCGCGCCGCTCGTTGCGTTGTGGTTCCTCAAGTTGCGTCGCAAGCGTCGCGTCATTTCGAGCACGTTGCTCTGGTCGCGATCGCTTGCCGATCTCCGTGCAAACACGCCGTTCCAGCGGATTCGCTTCAGTTGGCTGTTGCTCTTACAGATTCTCGCGATCGTCTTGATCGCCGTTGCGCTCGCGCAGCCCGAAGCTGAGGGGCTCGGTGCGAGCGGTGGTCGGCACGTACTTTTGATCGATCGATCGGCGAGCATGAACGCGATGGAGACAGCGGAGGAAGACGGGACGACGATCGACCCACCGATCGCGCGACTGGCGCTTGCGAAAGAAGCAGCGAAAACGCGTGTACGCGAACTCCTCGGTGGCGGCTGGTTCAGCAAGCGCGCATCGGAAGTGATGATCGTCGCGTTCGGTTCGCGCGCCGAGATTCGTTCGCCCTTTACCGACAACATTTCGACACTCGAATCAGCGATCGATGCCATCACGCCGACCGATGAGGCAACGGTGCTTTCGGAGGCGCTCGAACTCTCGCGTGCGTTCACGTCGAATCTCAACGTCGCAGATGCACGCGGCGAGAAAAACGAACTCCCCGTGGGCGAACTCCCGACGATCGAGTTGTACTCCGACGGGCGTGTTTCGGACCTCGCCACGCTCGCGTTGCGCGAAGGTGAAGGCATCGTCTATCACCGTGTGGGTGCCGCCGATCGCAACCTCGCGGTTGTCGCGGTGAGTGCGGATCGTCCGCCCGAACAACAGAATCGGATTCAAGTCTTCGCGGCGCTTGTGAATCCGCGCACGGAAGCTGCGTCGGTCACGGTGCAAATGGCGATCGATGGCACCGTACGCGCGGTGACGCCAGAGAAGATCACGATTCCCGCCGCCGCCGAGCGCGACGGACAGTGGGTTCCAGGCCGCGCGCAAGTGGTTTTCCGCCCGGTGGAACAGCCGAACAACGCGTCCATCGAGGTTGCGATTGTTGAAGACGACGCGTTGCGCGACGACGACGCGGCGCTTGTCGTGGTCCCTCCTGCGAAGAAGTTGTCGGTGCTGCTCGTGTCAAATGGCGATGCGTTCCTCTTACGCACCGTGCTCGAGGCGCTTCCAGTCGAGCGTTTCGCCACGATGACCCTCGGCGAGTTCGAAGCGGCGACGGCGCAAGGGAAGCCAAGCGGATACGACGTCGTTGTCTTCGATGGAGTTGCGCCCGCAGCGCTCGCGCCAGGGTCGTATCTCGCGGTCGGCGCCGTGCCGCCGATCGACGGGCTTACGCAATTCGGTTCACATGAAGGCGTGTACCCGCGCATCGCGCGCGAAGAACATCCGCTCTTTCGCGCGGCATCGATCGACGAACTCTTCGTTTCGAAACTTGTGGCGGTACAAGCCTCGAAGAACTTCGAGGTCGTCGCCGAGTGTGCGGAAGGCCCGATGATTCTCACGCTCGACCGAAGCGATTTGCACCTCGTCTATCTCGCGTTCGATCCGCTCGATTCCAATTGGCCGTTCCAGCGCTCGTTCGTGAACTTCGTCGCGAATGCTGTGGAACACCTCGGCCGCGCTGGTGAATCACTCACGGGTCGAGCGTTGACGCCCGGTGAAGCAATTTCGATGCGGCTTCCCGCGGGTGCACGCAATGGCGAGGTTGAAACGCCCGACGGACGAAAGTTCGCGTGCACCATTGATCCAGACGGACAGTTGACGTGGGGACCTGTCCAACTTGCAGGGCTGCATCGCATTCGCTTTACGCCCGCGATTGGCGAGGGCACCGAACTTCGCTTGGTCGCAGTCAACATCGCGAACGCCGACGAAGCGCGCATTGCGCCGCGTGCGGAACTCGCACTTGGTACGCAGACGGTGCAGGGGATCAGCGTCGGCGACAGTCGCCGCGGTGCGCTCTGGCCGTGGGTGCTCGCGCTTGGCCTACTGATCGTGCTCCTCGAATGGTGGAGCTATCAGCGTCAAGTACGGGTGTGAGAGGTTGGTGCGCGTGCATCGAGGCACGCGTGCCATCACGCGGAGGATCCAGCCGCTCCCGCGGCGATCTCTTTCATGACCTCGTCATCGATGCCGAGATACTCGCGCATGTGCTGGTCGTAGATTTCTTGGTCGCGGTCGCGCGTGAAATCGAGTCGGAGTTCGTTGATGACCTTCGTGCCTTGGCCGATCCACTGGCGCCACGTTTCGGCGGAGATGTTGTCGCCAATCCACTGGCCCACGGCACCACGAATCGGTGGCGACGGCAGTTTCGTCCCGGGTCGACCAGTACGACGGCAGACGAATGCGCCAGCATCGCGCAGGCGATCGGCGGTCTCGGCTTCTTCAGCGAGGAGCGGCGCGCGACGTCCGATGGACTCAAGCAGTTTCGCGATCGCTTGCTGTGGGAGTCGGTCGCCCTTCGACGCGGCAACATGGAAGCCCTTCTCGAGGAAGGCAACGGCCTTGTCTTCCCAACCGGCCTTGATCATCGCCTCGCCGCCGAGCTGGTAGGCCTTGCTCATTTCTGCATTGACCGACACGCACCGTTCGAAACTCGTCGCACTCTCTGCAAATCGGCCCGTTTGCAGATACGCGTTGCCGAGGCTGAAGTGAGCCATTTCGTTCGTAGGGTCGGCAGAGGCCATCTTCTCAAACTGGGCGATACGGTCGGCGTTCATCGTGGCTCCAAGATCAATGCAATCGTGCGAAGGGGCGGAGTGTAGGCGATCGGCGTGTAGAACTGACGCGTTGCCGCACAGCGGGGGGTGAGAGTTTGCGCGGCCTGCGCCACGCGAACCACACGCCTTCTGCAGGCGCGTTAGGCATACCCGAGCCGATCAAGGTCGTCCTCGTCGAGCCCAAAGTGATGGCCGACTTCGTGGAGAACGGTGATCCGGATCTCCTCGCGAATCAGCTCCTCGCCGCCGAATGGCCCCTCTTCGTCTTCGCCTTCTTCCCAACCGCCGGCCATCTCAATCACACCTTCACGGAAGACGTGGATGACCTCTGCGTGGTCTGGACGTTCCACGGAGCGTTCTGTGAGGGGAATGCCAGAGTGCAGCCCACAGAGGAGATCGTCGTCTTCAATGCCAAGTTCACGAAGGATTTCACGCGAAGGGCGATCTTCAAGAACGATGGGACACTCTTCGAGCATCTGCTGCACCGGCTCTGGGAGCGACGCGAGCACTTCTTCGAAGATCGCGTCAAATCGCTCTCGCTCGCTTCGCCGCATGTCAGGCTCCGGCCATCCCCACGAGTTCACCGACAGAGCGGCAACCTTGTCGCGTCACCCACGCATCGAGTCCATCGACCACGCGCACCGGCGACCGCGGATCGATGAAGAGCGCGGTTCCCATGGCGACTGCGGTGGCTCCAGCGAGGATGAACTCAGCGGCGTCGCGCCAGTTCGAGCAGCCGCCGAGTGCAATCACCGGCACGTTCGCCTCACGAGCAGCCGAGCGATACACGTCGTGCACCATGCGCACCACAATCGGGTGGATGCCGGGGCCCGAGAGTCCGCCGCGTCCGCGCGACAGCCGGAACGCGCGCGACTCGACATCGATGGCCATCGCGCTGAACGTGTTCGCAACCACCAAGGCCTGCGCGCCGCCATCGATCGCGGCTTTCGCCATCGCGACGATGTCACCGACATTCGGCGAGAGTTTGACGAAGAGCGGCTTGTGTCGCACACACGGCTTTACTTCGGCGAGGAGTGCGCGGAGCGCCTGCGGATATTCGCCGAATTGCAAACCGTCGGAGGTGTTGGGGCAGCTCACATTGAGTTCGATGGCGGCGATCTCGTTCGCCGCGTCGAACGCAGCGGCAACGGCGAGGTACTCAGCGACGGAATGCCCTGCGACTGAGCCAAAGAGTCGACACGGGAGCGCCTGTGCCGAGGGCAACTTCTCGGCGATGAATCGTGTGAGTCCGACGTTCGCAAGTCCGATCGCGTTCAGCATTCCGGCGGGGCTATCAATGATGCGCCACGGGGCGTTGCCTTCACGCGACTCGACGGTGATCGACTTTGTGGTGATCGCACCGATTCGATCAAGTCGAATCGCATCGGCCAACTCGCGGATGTAGCCGCATGTGCCCGCCGCGAGGACGACAGGATTCGCGAGTTCTACTCCGGCAAGACTGGTGCGCAGGTCGGCCACGGGGCGCGGATCGTAGCGGAAGTGCGCCCCAGCCTGAAAATGCCAACAAACATGCCAAAGAACAGGGGCCGCCCGAAGGCGGCCCCGAGGATGATCAAGATGTCGCGTGATCCGATCGGAAACTCGCTTTGATCAGAATGCAACGGTCAGTCGATCCGCGGCGAGAGGCCTTCCGCGACGAAGCGCGTTGAATCGGCCGAGCGTCACGCCCGATTTACGGGCACGCGCCCCACGAACTCAGCATAGTGGCCAAGTCGCTCGCAGCGACGATGCCGTCGCCATCGAGGTCGTTCTTCGCGCTACCCCATGAGCTGAGGAGCGTGGCCAAGTCGGCAGCATCGATGCCACCGTCACCATTGAGATCGGCCGGGCAGGCTGGCGCCGAGACGCACTCGGTGACCGAGATCGAGAACTCATCAAGTCCGGCTTCGGTGACGG
>CAIWCL010000037.1 GCA_903911205.1 uncultured bacterium | reverse complement strand
CACCGACACTTTGTATCTCGTCGGTGACGTGATCGATTTGTGGAGCTTGCGGAAGAACTTCTACTGGCCGCAGGAACACAACAACGTCGTCCGAACCATTCTCGGTAAAGCCAAGCACGGGACCCGCGTGGTCTACATCCCGGGCAATCACGACGAAGATCTGCGTGAGTTCGCGGGTACGGTGTTTGGCAACCTCGAGATCGTGCGCGACTGCGTGCACACCACCGCGCGCGGTGAGCGCTTGCTCGTGCTGCACGGCGATGAGTTCGACAGTGTCGTCAAGTGCAGCCCGTGGCTCGCCGCGCTCGGTTCGCGCGCGTACGACTTCTCGATAGACATGAACCGGCACTTCAATCGGGTTCGTCGAGCCTTCGGCTACGACTATTGGTCGCTTGCGAATTACCTGAAGCACAAGGTCAAGAACGCGGTGAACTACATCTCTAGCTTCGAACAAGCGGTCGCGCACGAAGTGAAGCGTCGTGGTCTCGACGGTGCGATTTGCGGGCACATTCATCGTGCCGAGATCACGGATATCGACGGTGTGCTCTATTGCAACGACGGCGATTGGGTCGAGAGTTGCTCGGCCCTTGTCGAAGATCGCAACGGTCGCCTCGGCGTGTGGAACTGGCTCGAGATGAGCGAGGGTCTGCGTCTCGCTCGCGAGGTTCAGGCGGCGCGCGAAGTGGCTTGATGACGTCGCTCAAGTTCATGCGCCGCGCGATCACATTGCTGGCGCTCTGCCTGGCGTTCGCGGCGGCGATGGCGCAGGCCGAAGACGCCACCTTGAATGGCGAGGCCGAAGTCACCGGTAAAGCCGAGCGCGGCGCGCGCTTCGAGTTGGGCGGCGGCCGCTGTGGTGTTTTCGGCTACAGCGAATGGCGCGATGGCGCGGGTGTGGCTATCGCGCGTGAGGAGTTGATCTACGACGGCGCTGCTTGGCGGCGTTATCGACTGCAGCGCATGACGGTCGCCCAGGATGTCGAGGCCACTCGTGAGGGTGGTTTCATTAATCTCGACATTCGTGATGGGGGGCGTCGACGCAAGGTGCGACTGGAAGTCGAGGGTGAGGTGCTCGCGGGACCCACGCTGATCACGTATCTGCAAGCTCAGTTGCGAGACCTTCGCCGTGGCCGACCCATCGAGCTGCAGTATCTCGTTGCAGAGCAGGCGATGGTGCTCGGTTTGCGCGCGACGTCCACCGGCTTCGGCGCGGGCGGCCTCACCAACGTGCGGCTCGAAGCCTCGTCCGCGTTGTTGCGGCCGTTCGTGCCGACCACCCTAATCACCTTTGATGATGAGGGCCGGTTCGTCGGCATGCAGGGCCGACTTCTGCCACAAAAGCAGCGCGGGGTCGCATTGGATGGTGTCATCAGAGTGACATATCCGGGTGGGATGCGAGTTGCGTCAATGAAATCAAGTTGTAATAAGTCGACCTTATCTTAGGGCGATGCGAATCCTCATGGTCTCGGACGTCTACTTCCCCAGAGTCAACGGGGTGTCGACGTCGATTCAAACCTTTCGGCAGGATT
>CAIWCL010000036.1 GCA_903911205.1 uncultured bacterium | reverse complement strand
GCCCCCGATACAGCCCCCGATAGCGGTTTGGATGCCAACGCAGCCCGCACCGATGCGAACGAGTGCATCGCCGAGGCGACTTCTGCGGAGATCTTCGCGAGTCGAGCCGCGATACGCGGCCGCAAGCGATCGGGCAACTCTTCAGGACTCCCAAAGGCGGCCGCAACTCGCGCAAGAAGCGCGCTGTCCGTCGACGCGATTTGCTCAAGTGCCTCTCGCCAACTCGCCTGCGCGCCGACGCGAGAGAGCATTGGACGAGAAGGCACGATGCATCGGCCAAAGAGCATGAGCGGCGTGACGATGGTCGGCGCCTCAAGCACGGTGCCTTCCGCACGCGCGGCTTCGAGCAATCGCCGCTCGACAGCGCGCGCCAATCGCCCGCTCGGAACAACAAGCATGGTTCGTCCGAGCGAAAACTGAGCGCCCGATCGAGCGTTGCATCGTGGGTCTTCGCTCGACGATTCCGCCGACCTGTTGAGGCCAGTGACTGCGTCTCGCTCGAACACAGGGCGACAGAGCACCTGCGAGATCGCTGCAGAAAGCGGGCGCGTCGGATCAAGACGCAGAACTTGACGGTCCACTTGACGCATCACGTGACGCATGGCCTCCTCATCCCCAAAACGTCATCTCTCAAAGCTCATCCCACTGAAACCCATCCTACTGAGCCTCATTGCACTGAGCCTCATTCCGCTGAGCCTCATTCCACAGAGCCTCATTCCGCCACGATTGGACGCGCGAAATCGCTCGGCGGCGAGTCGCCGAAGTGGCCTCACCTTACCGCAGGGATGCGTGGCTTCCCGCAATCATGGCAGAAAAGACATCAAACTTTTCTTGCCGAAAATTCTGTGGGTTGTGTCGAAACATTCAATCGCGATACTTCACGTGGCACGCCTTGCAGTTCGCGCCCACTGCCGCCATCGCTGACTTGAGCAGGGCCTTCTCTTCATCGGTAAGTTTTGAAGCACTCGCGCCGATCTTCAGCCGAACCATCGCTTCCTCAAGGGTGCTCGCCTTCGCTGCACCATCAACGAGAAGTACGTTGAATTCGCTCTTGCCTGCGTCATCAAGTTTGGCCAGAAACGGATCATCGATGAGAAGTCGCAAGAGATCCGCGAGTTTCCCTGCGTCCGCGGTCGGCGCGAGATCTGGGTGATCCGCCGGCACCTTCCAACCGTTCTTCTCGACCAGTTTCAATCGATCAAACGCTTCATCAATCACGACCATCGCGGCGACCATCGAATCCGGCTTGGTGATCTCCGGAAAATCCGCGCGCGCGGCATCGATCGCCGCCGCCATCATCGGCGCAGCCTTCGCAGTGCACGCCCAAAGCCCCTTGTAACTCTCCGCCGTTTGCGAAACCTTCATGCGCTCCGCCGCCGCCGCGTTACTCATCCAACCAAGCGACACCCCAATCGTCCCTGCAGCACCCGCGCTGCGATGCTTGCCGTGATGGCAGTGGATGTAGATCGGTTTCGGAAGGTCACGCACCGCGCGAACAAGTTCCGCCTTGCGAACATCATCAAATCCGTCGTAACCAATCGGAAGGTGGACGTAGCGAAGCCCACGCGCGCGTGCTCCTTCGACGTCAGGAATCGCGCCGTCAACCGAGATCACGGTCTTGAAGCCGAGTTGTACGAGAGAGTCGAGTCCCTCAGTCCCCTCGGGCATACTTCCCGAAACGAAGCCCTCGTGGAAGGCGACGAGATTGTGGAGCCCCGGAAAGTCAACGGGCTCGGATGCGGACGGCGCGGGCATCGTCATGCCCGGCTTCGAGCCCGACTTCGAGCCTGACTTCGAGTCCGACTTCGAGCCTGCACTCGAGCCCGACGTCACCGTCGTCTGCGATGGACGTGAAACACCCTCATCTTCGAACGATCCCGCCGCGAGAAGCAGCGCGGAGGAGGCAAGCAAAAAGATCGTGGATGACCGGAGGAAACCGACGTGCAGGACGGGGTTCGGCATAGGGAATCACTGTAGTCGCCCCACCCCACCATGATCCCGGTCCGACGTCGCCCTACACGTGCTATCCTCCGGCCCCGCGGCAGGGCGTCAAGATGCTCCGACCGCGCGACAATCGACCACGCACTTTCCCAGCGATACCCTGAGCAGAGGTTCCCATGAGCGGCATCACTGAACCGACCGGCTACAACCACGAAGAAGCAGCCTTTAAGAAGCAGGAGTTGGAGCAACTCGCGAAGATTCGTGCCGAGCTCGATGCCAAGCGCAAGACTGCTGAATCGGGCGCTGCAAAGGCCGCGCACTGGATGTGCTGCCCGAAGTGCGGCGGCAAGATGGCCGAGAAGAAGTTCGAGAACGTCATGGTCGACGTCTGCGGCTCCTGCGGCGGCATGTACTTTGACGCGGGCGAACTCGACATCCTGATCAAGCACGAGAAGGCGAGCGCGGGCGTCCTCGGCCGATTCTTCGGCCGCTAATCGCGAAGCCGAACCTCCAGAATCACCCGCGAGCGACGCACACCCGCGCGTTCGTTTTCTTCGTATTCGGCCGATATGCACGAGCAAAGTCTTGGCAGATTCGAGCCTCTGCCTTGGATGGCTGCGGTCGTGTGGCATGATGTCGATCGATGCCCGCCTCTGCCCTCGCGTTCCTCTCGACCGCACTCCCCATCCTGCCGCCGCCGCCCGCCCCGGCCTTCCTGCGGGTTGCAGTGGACGACGCGATCATCGGGTTCGAGATGCGTCCTGTCCCCGAGTTTGAGGACGCGCTTGTCGAAATCCACAGCGATCGTGGCATCGAGATCACAACCACGCGCAAACTCGGCGTGCGTGCACTCCAAGCTTCAACCGGCGAATGGTCGCTGTGCGCCACGCTTTGTAACGGCACGATGCGCGCGCAGATCGTCGACCACCGCGACGGTTCACTGCACGAAGTTCCTGAAACCGCACTCGTAACACTTGGTCGCGGCAGCGTGCGCGGCGCGAGCAAGTCCCCGGTTCTTCCATCCACGCGTCGAGATTCGAGCGGTATTTCCTGCGGCGCCGACTGCGCGACAGGACTTCCCGATGGATTTGCAGTGACGGCTCCGCAACGTGGTGAGAGTGATGGCGGCATCGCGGGGACCTCCTGCCGACGTCAGTGCGTCTTTCTCGTCGATAGCGACAGTCTCTTTTTCCAAGCCTACGGACCGACTCCCGCAAACACGACCGCGGCGATCGTGCAAACCATCAACACCGTCGATGCGGTCTACGAGAAACACGTCGGCGTTTCATTCGCGACGAGCGCGATCATCGTGCGCACCGATCCAGCGACCGATCCCTACGCAGGCCTTACTGCCGCCGGCTCCGTGCTCGACCGCGCGCGCGTCGAGTGGACGAATACCACGCTGTACGAACGCGATCTTGTCCACATGTTTAGCGGCACCGGCTACTCCGACGGCATCGCAGGCGTTGCGTGGGTTGGTGTCGTGTGCAATCAGTACGGCGTGGGCATGACGCGTTTCGCCGATGCGAACGTGATGTGCCACGAAGTCGGTCACAACTTTGCAGCGCCCCACTGCGCCGATGAACCGTGCGACACGATGTGCGGAGGTTGTCTTTGGATCGGACCGAATGACAAGAACATCATGACCTCGCATCGCAACGCGGTTGGGTGTTTGTCGGAAGATCCCGCGGTGGAAGGCCCGATTCCGCCAGACGCGCAAATGGATCGATTCTCTGTCGCGGGTGGTTCCTCGGGCACGGAACTCGATGTGCTCGCAAACGACACCGACTATTCGTGCGAATCGCTCTCGATCAACGCGTTCGATGCAACAACCGCGCGCGGCGGCACGGTCGCGCTCGTCGGGGCGGGCAGCACGGCGCGGCTTCGTTACACACCGGCCGCGGGTTTCTTCGGGAGCGACACGTTCCACTACACCTTGCGCGACCAGGGTGGACTCACCGACACCGCGGATGTTCGCGTCAACGTGACAACCACTGGCACGATCCTCGTCGGTCGTGTGTGCGGCGCGACCGCGCAAACGTTGCAGTCAGCAATCGACTTCGCCGACCCGGTCGCGGGCGCTGAAATCATCGTTGCTCCCGGCCGCTACGAACGCGTCGATTTCAAGGGAAAACCCGTGCGACTTCGGTCGTTGTTCGGGCCGACCGCGACATTCATCGATGCGAACGCAGGTCGTGGCGTGCTCGTTGCTGGCGCGAGCGCTGCCGGTGCGGTGGTCGAAGGATTCACCATCCACGATGCCGCCGCCACGGATGGTGCAGCAATCCAAATCGACGGCGCAAACGCGACTATTCGAAACTGCCGGTTCATTCGAACCACAGCGACGGCCAAGGGTGGCGCGATCCACGCGCGCAACGCGATCGTCACGATCAGCGACTGCGTGTTCGACCGAACGACCGCGGCCAGCGGTGGCGCCTTGCAGTGTGAAACTGGCACGTTTGTCGTAGAGCGCTGCGACTTCTTGAAGACTGCTGCAACTGCTGGCAATGGCGGCGCAGTGCTCGCGACTGGCGCAGGCTCGTGCAAGGTGCTTGCGTCGACCGCGGTGTCTTGCTCCGCGACAGGCTCGGGCGGCACGGTGCGCTTTGAGGGCGGAATCGCTGGGCAAGTCGGACAATCGTCCTTCTGCGGTGGAACTCCAAACAACATCTCTGGCGCGTATCAGAGCCTCGGCGGCAACACGACCGCAGCGACCTGCGCGGCATGCGCGTCGATCGCGTGGCGAAACGCGCTCGATTGCGACAGCGACGGCATCGCAGATCTCTGCGCCATCGACGCCGGAAGTGCAGCCGACGCGAACGGCGACGGACTTGTCGATGCCTGCACATCACGCGCGGATCTTCTCGTCGCATCGTGGCCAGCTTCCTGTGGCGGCAACGATCACGCATACGAACTTGTGATCGCGTCAGCTGCCGTGAACTGGACTGCTGCGAACACAGCGGCGAATGCACGACGTGGCAAACTCGTCGCGATCACGTCGCAGGCCGAAGCGGACTTCGTCTTCACGAGTCTCGCGTCACATGCGGCAGGTTGGTCGGGTGGACAAGGCCCGTGGATCGGCGCGTACAAAAGCTCGGGTACTTGGCGATGGTCCAGCGGCGACGCGTGGAGTTACACGCAGTGGGCTCCTGGTGAACCGAACAACTCTGGTGACCGCGCGCGCTACTGGACTGCCGACGGAGCGATTCGCGCGACGTGGGACGATCAGCCGAGTTCGAACACCGCGATTGCGTACATCGTGGAGTACAGCGATGCGACCGATTGCAACGCAAACGGCTCGCCTGATGTGCGCGATATCGCGCTTGGCATTTCGCTCGATACCAATGGCAACGGCGTGCCCGACGAGTGCGCG
>CAIWCL010000035.1 GCA_903911205.1 uncultured bacterium | reverse complement strand
CCTTTGGCGTGGTCAGCACCAAAGCGAGCAAAGGCCTGCGGACGCGGCGAAGCCGCCCCGCAGGCCAGTTGCGAGCGCTCAAAGAAGCGCAGCCTGCGCCGCCGCCAACCGCGCCACTGGCACGCGGAATGGCGAGCAGCTCACATAGTCAAGCCCGCACTTCTGGAAGAACGCAATCGACGCCGGATCGCCGCCGTGCTCGCCGCAGACGCCAAGCTTGAACGCCTTCTTCTCGGCCTTCGCAACCGCGCGACCCTTCTCGCAAGCCATCTTCACAAGCCCGCCCACGCCGACTGTATCGATCGACTGGAACGGATCCTTCTCAAGCATGCCTGCTTCGAGGTACGCCGGGAGGAACGAACCAATGTCGTCGCGGCTGTAGCCGAAGGTCATCTGCGTGAGATCGTTCGTACCGAACGAGAAGAAGTCGGCGCATTCGCCGATCTCATCGGCCGTGACCGCCGCACGCGGGATTTCGATCATGGTGCCGATCAGAATCTCGAGCCCGTTCTTGCCGCCGAGCTTCACGCCGCGTTCAGCGCAGACCTTCTCGATGGTTTCTTCGGTCCACTTGCGAAGCAGCGCCAATTCCTTCTTGGTGCCCACGAGTGGGTGCATGATCTCCGGACGCGCGTCAACCTTCTTCGCGCGGCACTCGATCGCTGCCTCGACGATCGCACGAATCTGCATGCGAAGAATTTCGGGGTAGGTGATCGAGAGACGGCAACCACGGTGACCAAGCATCGGGTTCGCTTCGTGGAGTTGCTTCACACGACGCTGCACTTGCTCCAGCGAAAGGCCCATTTCCTTCGCGAGTTCGCGCTGTTGCGCTTCCTCGTGCGGAACGAACTCGTGGAGCGGCGGATCAAGGAGACGCACGGTGACGGGCAGTCCGTCCATCGCGGTGAAGATGCCGATGAAGTCTGCGCGTTGGAACGGCAGCAACTTCGCGAGCGCTTTTTCACGCGCTTCTGTGGTCTCGGCGAGAATCATCTCGCGAATCGCAGCGGTGCGATCACCACCGAAGAACATGTGCTCGGTGCGGCAAAGGCCGATGCCGACAGCGCCGAAGTCGCGCGCGCGACGCGCATCTTCCGGGCTATCTGCGTTCGTGCGGACCTTCATGGTCGCGTGCTTCGTCGACCAATCCATGACCTTCGCGAACTCGCCCGACGGCTTCTCCGGAATCGTCGCCTTCACAGCGCCGACCATCACTTCGCCGGTCGAACCATCGATTGAAAGCACATCGTTGCGACCGAAGTTGCGGCCCTTCACATGCAAGATGCCAGCCTTCTCATCGATCGAGAGTTCGCCAGCACCAACGACGCAGCACTTACCCCAACCGACGGCAACGACGGCCGCATGGCTCGTCTTGCCACCAGTGGAGGTGAGAATGCCCACAGCGCTGTGCATACCTGCAACGTCTTCAGGGCTTGTTTCCTTGCGAACAAGCAGCACCTTCTCGCCGTTCTTCGCGCGCTCGACGGCTTCCGCCGCAGTGAATGCCAGCTTGCCGGTCGCTGCACCCGGCGACGCGCCGATGCCCTTCGTCACAACTTCCGAAGCCTTCTTGTCTGCTGGTGAGAAGTACGGAAGCAGGAGTTGTGTGAGATCGCTTGCTGGAATGCGCTTGAGCGCCGTCTTCTCGTCGATCAACTTCTCCTTCACCATTTCAACCGCGATGCGCACGGCTGCCTGCGCGGTGCGCTTGCCGGTGCGGGTTTGCAGCATGAAGAGTTTGCCGTTTTCAACGGTGAACTCGATGTCTTGCATGTCCTTGTAGTGCTTCTCGAGCTTCGCGCGCACCTTCATAAGGTGTGCGTACGCCTTCGGGAAGCGCTTCTCCATCATCGCGATCGGCTCTGGCGTACGAATGCCCGCGACCACGTCCTCACCCTGCGCGTTCACAAGGAATTCGCCGTAGAAGACGTTCTCGCCGGTCGTGTTGTCGCGCGTGAACGCGACGCCCGTACCCGAGGTTTCGCCCATATTGCCGTAGGCCATCGCCTGCACGTTGACCGCGGTGCCGTTGAGGCCGCGGATCTCTTGAATGCGGCGATATTCGATCGCGCGATCGCCGTTCCACGAACTGAACACGGCCTTGATCGCGTGTTCGAGCTGCAGCAGCGGATCTTGCGGGAAGTCGGCGCCGACTTGGTCCTTGTAGACCTTCTTGTACTCGGCGACGAGTTCTTCCAGGCCTTCGGTTGGAACTTGCGTGTCTTCCTTCACGCCGTACTTCGTTTTGATCGCGCTGAAGGCGTGCTCGAACTTGTGGTGATCAACACCCATCACGACGTCGCCGAACATGTTGATGAGGCGGCGATATGCGTCGAACGCAAAGCGGCGATTGTTGGTGCCCTTCGCGAGACCCTCGACGGCCTTGTCGGTGAGGCCGAGGTTGAGGACGGTGTCCATCATGCCTGGCATCGAAACAGCAGCGCCCGAGCGCACCGAGACAAGCAGCGGGTTCGTGTCCGAACCGAACTTCTTTCCGAGTTCCTTCTCGAGCATCTTGATGTTCTTCTGAACATCATCCATCAAGCCCTTCGGCAACTTGCCGCCGCAGTCGTAGTACGCGGCGCAGGTGTCGGTCGTGATGGTGAAGCCTGGAGGAACTGGGAGACCGATCGAGACCATGTCTGCGAGGTTCGCTCCCTTTCCGCCGAGCAACAACTTCTGATCGGCGCGACCTTCGCACTTCGTTTCACCGAAGTAGAAGACCATCTTGCCGACCTTCTTTGCACCGGCCGACTTGCCCGGCTTCATTGCCTTGCTGGGCTTGCTCGACTTGCTGGGCTTGCTCGACTTGCTTGACGTGTTCGACTTGCTGGCTTTGCCCTTCTTCGCGGGCTTCGCCTTCTTCTTGCTCGCCATTGGTGTGTGATTCCAAAATGTGTGCGTGCGCGGCGTCTTCCCGCCGCGGTGAATCGAGGAGTGTACAGAAGGTCCGGGATGCTGGAACGCGCAGGATTTCGCGGCGCGGAACCGCACTTTCGCACGGCGAAGTGAAGATTGCGGCGCATGACCCTGTGCGGCCCTGCGCCGCCCCCGTACCATCGCCGCCTTGCCTTCGACCGACGCCCATCGCCCGCTCGATGCCGCCCGCGCCTTCCATCCGGCAGAAATACTCACGCGTTGGCCGGAAGAAGTGCCTTTGGCGGCCCTCGTTTCCGGGGGCGATCCGGGCACTCACAATGGCTGGAGCATCTTCGCCCGGCCGAGCGAAACCGTGGTCATCCCGGCAAACGCGTCGGCGGACGCAGCGAAGTCAATCCTCGCGCAGGCTTTCGCGCGCACGCCCCGCGTGGGATCAACTCGGGCTCGAACGCGAGAGGTTGGAACGCGGGAGGCTGGAACGCGAGAGGTTGGAACGCGGGAGGCTGGAACAACTGAGGGCCTGACCCGCATCGCAGCCTACGCCCCTGCCGACGGAGCCCCACGCGCGAGCGCAGTACGCCCCTCGCCCTTCGATGGTGGTTGGATTGTCGCGCTCGGATACGGACTCGGCTCGGTCTTCGAGTCGGCCGCAGCCTCGCGACAGACAAGCGAAGTGCCGCTCGCGGTGCTGCATTGGTGCGAAGATGCTTGGATTTTCGATCACGCCTCGGGGGAACTCACCACGCTCGGGTCACCTCCACACATGGACATGTCGAGAGACGGGGCACCCGACGACCGCGCGTGGGAACTGACCGCGCTCGCATGCGAAGAAAGCGACGAACACTTCGCTGCGAACGTGGCCCGAACCGTCGAGTACATCCGTGCGGGCGACGCCTTTCAAGCGAATGTCGCACGGCGATTTTCAGCACGTTTGCGTGGGTGTCCGCGCATGTTTGCCCGCGCGGCGATTCGTGCAAACAACGCGTGGTTTGGTGCGGCGATCGATCTCCCCGATGGCGGCAGACTCGTCTCGATGAGCCCCGAAAGTTTCCTCCGCGTCTTCCCCGACGGCGCCATCGTCACGCGACCGATCAAGGGAACGCGACCGGCTTCGATCGATGCGCGCGAACTACTTGAGAGCGACAAGGATGCCGCCGAACTCGCGATGATTGTGGACCTCATGCGGAACGATCTCGGCCGCGTTGCAGAGATCGGTTCCGTCGAGGTGACGACCGCTCGTGTCCTTGAAACGCACGTCACCGTCCATCACGGCGTTGCCGAGGTCCGCGCTCGCTTGGCTGAGCACGTTGACTGGCTTGAACTGCTTGCGGCGACCTTTCCACCTGGCTCGGTCACGGGTGCCCCAAAGGTGCGTGCGATGCAGATCATCGATGAACTCGAACCAACGCCACGCGGTTTTTACTGTGGCGCGATGGGATTCATCTCGCGATCCGGGCACGCCGCGCTCAATGTTGCGATTCGAACCGCGCAACTTGGCCGGGAGTCCTCGCCGGGCGTGCGGCCAGTGACCTATCACGCGGGATGCGGGATTGTGGTCGAGAGCGCTCCAGCCGAGGAGGTCTCCGAAACGCACGCCAAAGCGCGCGCCATCGCGCGGCTTGTTGCGAACGCCCCGGTCGTGAATGGCGGGACACCGGAGAGTCGCCCGAGGTCTGAAGTCCGCGAGAGCCCTGAAGTCCGCGAGAGCCCTG
>CAIWCL010000034.1 GCA_903911205.1 uncultured bacterium | reverse complement strand
CTGGCACGCCTCGCCGCGAATGAATCGCGGCGGGCTGAGACGCGATGTGCTTGAGCGCTCGCGACGTATTTGAGCGCTCGCGACTCGCTTCGCTTTCGCTCGCTCTGGCACGCCTCGCCGCGAATGAATCGCGGCGGGCTGAGACGCGATGTGCTTGAGCGCTCGCGACGTATTTGAGCGCTCGCTCTGGCGTCGATTGCGCCAGAGGGAGCCGCCGCAGCGGCGACCGCGAGAATCACGCCGCCTCGTCAGAGTTCTTCATCCTCCGCCGGCATGATCGGTGTTGGCTGTGCACTCTCGCCGCCGTCGACACGCTCTTGCCGCGTGACTTCCGCGTCGTGAATCCGCCATCCATCCGACATCGCGGCGACCGTAAATCGCCCCTCATACTCGTTCGTGCGATCGTGCGCGTGCCCCCAATGGGTGACACGTCCGTCCACTTGCCACGTCGCATCGACGGTGAATGCACGCACCACCTCGCCATGCTCACCAAGCATCACTTCGCCCTGCGAAATGACGCGCGTTGCAATCGGCCGCACGCGCACCACTCGACTCATCGCGCCTCCCTCTTCCTCCATCACCAGCGCGCGACGCACCGAAAGGTACGTCTCCTCAAGCAATTCCCCGTCAACACTCTGCGCGAGCGCGTCGTAAACCGAACTCTCGGCTTCATAATCGAAGGCTCGATAGAGGTTTGTCTGCAGTGCGGTGAAGATGCGGCACGCTTCCGCTTCGTCGAGTTGGATCGGAGCCCTTGTCCCGAACGCGAGAAACGCAGGGCCAGCCGGTCGCACCACAATCACAATCACTGCTGCAAGTAAGCCAGAACCGAGCGCCACGATCGGCGGGCGTTTCGCGATTGCCGCCGCGCCGAACGCTGCAACAAAGAGCCCGATGGCGAGCGTTGCGAATGGCGGTATCAAAGGCGTCGGCGCCGTCGGCGTCGGCACCTTCTCAAGCCGCGATGAAAGTTCTCCTGACGGGCGACGCCATGTGAACCCGGGTTCCGCCCGCGTGAAAAGAACCGACGACCGCAAGCCATCCGCGGTCCATTCCGTCGCGATCTCAAGCGGCGGTTTCGCCGGAAGCGGAGAGAGCAAATCTGGTGGATAGGCAGGCCACGCAAGCGAGATCTCGTCGGGAGCCGACTTCAACGGATAGGCGAGGTTGAAGAAAATCTTGCGAAGCCCCTTCCAACCGCTGATTGGGAACAGCGGAAGCAGCGACTCGTCCGGCGCATTCACTTGCACCGCCCGAATCGCCGGCGGCACGACCACGCCGTCAATCCGCACTGGCATCTGTTGGGCGAAGTACCGCTCTAGGCGCTCGGCGAGCCCAGGGAGTTCGCTTTCATCGATCCGCTCGGGATCCTCCCGCGGTGCGTCGAGCATCCAGTCGAGGAAGACGAGGTTCATCGAGGCTTCGATCACGAATTCCGCGCGATCAACCCGGAACCGGAGGTCGACGTGCGGCCCATCTTGAGGATGTCGTGCGGCAATCGCGGCGAAAGCCACGCGTTCAGGCATCGCCGCGGCCGCCGTCGTGGTAAAAATTCCCCCCGCGCCAACAAGCGCCGCACCGAGCAGGAGCTGCGAGGTTCTACGCCGCAGCCTTGCGAATTCCAAAGGCCACAACCATGCATACGAACGATTGCCCGCTGACGCGCCCATCCCTCTCGCTTTCCGTTGGTGGGTGGTTCCGCACGCTTGTGGCATCGGCCGTGATTGTCGCGACTCCGGCGGCGTTTGCACAGGATGCCGCGGAAGGATCTGCGACATCGACCACGCAGCCCTCTGGAGGGAACACGTCCGGCTCGACAACCCCTGTCTCGGACGCGAGCGCGACAGCCAAGCCGAGTTCCGCCACCGCGACACCGGACAACGCACCAACCCCGACGGATCGCCCGCAAATCCACAAAGCCATTGGCGCCGCCGATCCGCTCGTGCAGGGCTTCAATGAGCACCTGACCATTCTCGCGAGCCCCTGGATGGAAGGCCGCCTCCCCGGCACGCGCGGCATGGAGCGCGCGATGGAGTACATGGAAGACCAGTTCCGTAAGGCCGGACTGGAGCCCGCCTTTCAGCCGCCTGAAGGTGGTTCAAAGACCTATCGCCAACCGTTCTCACTCGGTGGGAAGCGCGAGGTTGTTGAGGAGCGCATCGTCTCACTCTGCGGCGGCAGCGAACTTGCGTTCACCGCAGGCAACGACTTCAAACTGACGAGCCTTGGAAAGTCGGGCTCCGCCGAGGGTCCAATTGCGTTCGTCGGATACGGCATCGAAGACGGCCCTGAGGGCTACTCGAGTTTCGCCGAGGGCCATTCGCTCGAAGGGAAGATCGCACTCGTCTTCCGCTTCGAACCCATGAATGAGCAGGGCAAGTCACTTTGGTCGGACGGCGAAGGTTGGTCCGGCCGCGCTGGCTTTGCCGGCAAGATCGGCGCGGTGGCCAAGCGAAAACCCGCCGCGATCATCGTGGTGAACACCCCGGGTGCGGACGATCCGCGTATCGATAGCCTCACAACTGCAGGTGGCGGACGTGCGATGGCAGATGCCCCGGTCTTCATGATGTCGACCGGAGCAGCAGAGAAACTCGTGGCGGCCTGCGACGGCAAGCGCTCGCTGATGGATCTGCGCAAACTCGCCGACAATCCGCCCGCAGATCAACCACGGAGCTTCGATCTCAGCGGCTCGAAGGTCTCGATCGCCGGTCGCATCGAGGAGAAGCCCGTCCGCGCAGAGAACATCGTGGGCGTGCTCCCCGGTCGCGGCGCACTCGCGAAGGAGGTCATCGTGATCGGTGGCCACCTCGATCACCTCGGGAACGGCGATTTCGGCTCGCGCGAAGGTGCGGGCAAACTGCATCCTGGCGCCGATGACAACGCGTCGGGCTCTGCGGGCGTGATCCTGCTTGGCGACATGCTGAAGAAGGACTACGACGCACTGCCAGCCGAAACCCCGCTCCGCACGATTGTCTTCATCGGATTCTCCGCCGAAGAAAGCGGTCTCAATGGAAGCCGCTTTTACGTCGACAATCCGATTTATCCCATCAAGGACACCGTGCTCATGATGAACTTCGACATGATCGGCCGCATCAAGGATGGTCGACTTTCGGTCACCGAATCGAAGGCCAAGGGCATGCAGGAGTGGGCCGAACCGATCTACGCGAAGAGCCCACTCACGATCGTGCGCGGCGAGCGAAGCGGCGGCGGCAGCGATCACGCGAGCTTCCAACAAGCGGGCGTTCCCATTCTCTTCGCGATCATCGCCGACTTCCACGATGACTATCACACGTCACGCGATGTGTCCGAACTCATTGACCGCGAAGCCTCGGTGGAAGCGATCAAACTCTGGCATGCACTCGCTGCCGACATGGCGCAGCGTGCAGAGCGCTTCGAACTCGACACCACCGCAGGTCCGATGCGCGCGCAGCCGATGCGGGTTCGCGCTGGCATGCGCACGCGCGAACTGGAGGATGGCGGGCTTGAAGTTGTCGACGTGACGAAGGATGGCAGCGCCGACAAAGCCGGTATCCAAAAGGGTGACCGCCTCATCAAGTGGAACAAGAAGGACATCGCAACGCGCGCCGAATTTGTCGATGAGCTGCGGACCCACGAGGTTGGCGACAAGGTGCAGGCTGTATTCCTTCGAAATGGCGAAGAGAAGACTGTCTACATCGAAATGCAGGGTGCTCCGAACTCGCAGTAAGCGCGGGAGCACGGAGTGCCTCTGGGGTAACGAACCCTCACGCGACGCTTGGCACATGAAGTCGGCGTCAGCCAACCCATTCAGAGCAGCCGCAGTTCATCGCGGAGTATGGCTGCAAGTTCGAAGTTCTCACTTTGAATCGCGGCCCGAAGCCGCGCCTCAAGTTCTGACCGCTGCGCCGGCGGAAGTTGTGGTACGAGCATGTCGCGCAACGCTCGGAGCGCGGTGACATCGCCGAGGCGCTCGAATTGGTCGCCGATACCAACCCGGTCGGCGGCATCACGAAGCATCTCGAGCCCCGCCTCGATGAGTGCTCCCGCTTCCCGACCTCGGCCTCCGGTCGCCAGCATGGCGGCGGCAGCTCGCGTCCGCAAGACGATGGCCGAGAACCTCGCACCCTCGGCCCATTCCGCCTCCGCATTCGTTGCGGCTTCCGCGAGGAGCGATGCCCCCAGCAAGACACGATCGGCGTCGGCCAACGCCCGCCGAGACTCTCCGAGGGCAAGGAACGCAATGGCTCGCTGTTGGTGTTGCACGAGTTCGAGACGGATTTCGGCGGCATCCCCGCCGCCGAGGCGACCGCGCTGATGGCGAATCCGCTCACGCGTCCGTTCGAGGACCGAAGGTCGGCGGTCGGGCCGCCCGTCGGCTTCCATCTGTAACACCCCCATTTCGACGCGGACCTGAACGACCTCCCTGCCGTCGGCGAGGCGAACCAGTCGGGCATTGAGCCTGCCCGGCTCGTACGGAAAGTCGCGAAGGAATTGTTCGAGGTCAAGTTCCATGGACTTTCGGCCCGGCCTTTCGCAAACCCTTCCTCAGATCGGCCCATCCAAACGGAAAGTTCGCACCACTCCTTGCGATTCGAACACAACCTCCACGAGGCTCTGTATATGCTGTCAAGCGTCGGCTGGGCTGAGCCGACGCACCGAACGGAGGTTGTGATCCTGAGGTTGTGTGTGCCGAACGGGAGCCCAAAGTTGGACTCCGCGGATCGGCGCACGGAGAGTTCCGCCCACACGGAAGTGCGGCGTCGAGGGAGCGGTCAAGGAAGGAAGTGCTGAAGCGGACGCTCTGTGCGTTCCGCGTCTTGCTGCGTGTTCACGCCGCACACTTCCCGATCTGCCTTCCCGAGGCGTTCACGCTCGTGCGGAAACGAACTGCTCCATCGAGCGATGCAGCGTTGTCCTGCGCCGCGCGAGGCAATCCAGGCTCACATGTGTTCGTCCCCGGAGCGTGGCTCCCATCCAGAGGTTCACATGGGTCGTTCTTCATTGCAGTCAGATCTCCAACTTTACCTGCGCCAAATCAACGAGGTGCCCCTTCTCAATGCCGAGGAGGAAAAGGATCTTGGTTGGAAGATCATCAATGACAACTGCTTCACGTCGAAGGATCGAATGATCCGCGCGAATCTGCGCTTGGTCATTTCGATCTCCAAGAACTACGTGAATCGCGGGCTGTCGCTCTCCGACCTGATCGAAGAGGGCAACATTGGCCTTATTCGCGCGGTCGAGGGTTTTGACCCTGCGCAGGGCGCGCGCTTTTCGACGTATGCGTCGTGGTGGATCAAGCAGGCGATTAAGCGCACGCTGATCAACGCGGTGCAGCCGATCCACATTCCGGCGTACATGGTCGACCTGATCGCCCGCTGTAAAGAAGCGTCGCGTCGGCTTGAAGAGCAGTTTGGTCGTCAGCCCTCGACGCAAGAACTTGCGGATGACCTCAAGATTCCCGTGCGCAAACTCGTGGTGGTTCGCCGCGCCGTCAAGGCGTACAACGCGCCAAGCCAGTCGCCATCGAATGAGAATGGCGACGGTCCCGATCTGCATGAACTCTTCGAAGATCACCGCAACGGCAAGCCCGAAGAAGCGGTCACGCGACGCGAGGAATTCCGCCTTGTGCTGCAGCTTCTTGAGCAGATCGATGAGCGCGATGCGCGAGTGATTCGTCTGCGCTACGGGCTCGAAGGCAAGGAGCCGCTCACGCTGAAGCAGATTGGACGCGAAGTTGGTTTGACGCGTGAACGCGTGCGTCAGATCGAGGTCGAGGCGCTTCGTCGACTGCAACAGAAGATCACCGATGATCGACCGCTGCGTTTCCTGCGTCAGTTGATGCAAGAGACGGATGACGACGTCGGGGTTTCTCGCCTCGCACGACGCGACGTCACTCGGCACGATCCTCGCGCTGAATCGCACATGAGTGCGCGCGTCGAGAATCCTGACCTGCGGCGCGCTTCTTCACGACCGATTCCGATTTCGCGACGCGACGCGCGGATTGGCTAAGGAACTCCCCACCGGACCGACTCCGGACACGGAGAAAGATGAACGGCTCCCCCGCCCACAAGGCGGGGGACCGTGTTTTTGGAATCGCGCCGCTAGGGCGGCGACCTGGCGCGTGGATCACGCCAAAGCGAGCAAAGCCTGCGGACGCGGCGAAACCGCACCGCAGGCCAGGTGCGAGCGCTCGCCATTCTCGCGGTCGCCGCTAGGGCGGCGACCTGACGCGTGGATCACGCCAAAGCGAGCAAAGCCTGCGGACGCGG
>CAIWCL010000033.1 GCA_903911205.1 uncultured bacterium | reverse complement strand
CTCTGCAGTGTGCGCGCTGAGCGACCGATGTCGCTGGTGCGGGTTGTCCCGCGGAGCTCTGACGCTATGCCGAAAGCCACGCCCGAAGTCGCGCCCGAAGTCACGCCCGAAGTCACGCCTGAGGCCACCCCCGGCACAACATCGAACGCGATCGATCGTCGCCGTCATCCTCGATTTTCCGTCGATCCTATGTACAGCGCTGTCTCGGTCCTTCGTCGCGGGCAGCGCGAAGAGGGGCACGTCTACGACGTCAGTCTCGGCGGCATGCGCTTCGAACTCGATCGCCCCGCGCGTCGCGGGTCGACCCTCGAAGTTGAGGTGTCGTTGCCAGGATGTCAGGAGGCCATCCGCGCGAAAGCGCGCGTGGTGCGCGTCTTCGATGAGATGGACGACCCAGGACCACGCCGTATGGCGGTGGAATTCGAGACGTTTTCCGCGGGTTCGAAAGCGATTTTGGAACGCTACCTCGGGCAGAAGTGGCTCCGACCAGCACCAGTTCAAGACGCAGAATCTGAGTCGCGAAAGCCCGCCACGATCTCCGCAGCAACCTTCGCAAGCGACGCGGCTCGGAGTTCCCCGCGTGAGAAGGCCTGTGAGGTATCCGTTGGTTCATCGCGAACGTCCCGCTCCACAACGAGGTCTGCAAGCGCCGCGTAAAGCGGCCTTCGTTTCGCCGCGAGTTCCTCGATCTCTTCGACAACGCCGCGCCCAGTGAGCGACGGGCGATCGCCGGCCTCCGCGCGCAGCCGATTGGCAAGTACGTCGAGCGGGGGGTCAAGAAAGACCACAAACACACGGCGCTCTTCGCGCGCCCGAGAGATCATCTCGGCAGCGCCGGGGGCGGTTGGCGTCCCTCCGCCGAGGGCGAGCACACGCGGATGCTCGGAAAGCACGGATGCAAGCGCCGTCGCCTCTGCGGCGCGAAATGCGACTTCTCCCACGCCCCGGAGCGCTTCTCCAGCTGTCGTCGCGCCGACCAGTCGAGCCGTTCGATCGTCGAGGTCTGCGCACGGCATTCCAAGTGCTTCCGCCACAGCTCGTGCGAGGGTCGACTTGCCGCTTCCGCGGAGTCCAATCAGGAGAAGATGCTTGTTGGCAGGGGAGTGCACGCGTGCAAAGTATCGGCGCCTGCAGCGTCTTCGGGCAAAAAGGAAAGCACCGCGATGGTCGCGGTGCTGGGAAAGTCATTTTTCAGATTCGTATGCAGGACCGTCGCAGAGATCGTGGTGACTCTCGGCACCCGCGCATCGGTCACGGAGCCTGTCGAGCATCCGTTCCGCGTGTGTTCAGCGAAGAATCTGCCAACGACAATGCTCGGTGCTGATCAGCGAACGCGAATCGCACGGCCGAGGCGGCGCTTCTTGTTGATGATCTTGCGGCCCTTGCGCGTCGACATACGCTTGCGGAAACCGACGGCGCGGATCTTCTTCTTGCGGCTGATCTTGTGGGGGTAATGCATAAATGGGCCTCTCTGTCGGGTCGATGAGGCTACCACAAGGCTCGCCGCTCCGCAACGTGGCCGCTCGGTCGAGTTGGCCAGAACATCTCAAGTTTGGTTCTCATCGGCCGATAGTCGAAGTACATTGGGCTCTCGCCGATGCGAGTCCTCCAGCCGCCGCGATGTTCGGGGCGCCTGGAGCACCAGCCTCGGCCAACACAGGGGGCGACCGTTCCGGTCGCGGCACTATGGACGACGCTGTTTCGCTCGAAATCATCGAGCAGCGAATCGATTATCGGTTCCAAGACCGAGCACCGCTCGTGCAGGCATTGGTGCATGCATCGATCTCCCCGACACGGGTTGCAAGCAACGAGCGGTTGGAGTTTCTTGGCGATGCCATTTTGGGTGCCGTGGTGTGCGAGCACCTCTACCGACGCTTCCCCGAGGAACTCGAGGGCGAACTCACCAAAATCAAGTCGAACGCGGTGAGTCGCCGCGTGTGTGCCGAGGTGGCAATCGATCTGGGACTCGCGGACGCCGTTCAACTTGGCAAAGGCATGGGGGACCGCGCGAGTCTTCCGCAGTCGCTTCTTGCCGCGCTCTTTGAGTCGGTGGTCGGAGCGGTCTATCTCGACGGCGGTATCGAGCCTGCGCGCGCGTTCATTCTGCGTTCGCTCTCATCCCGCATCGAAGAATCCGCGCGCTTGGGTCACCAGCAGAACTTCAAGAGCGTACTTCAGCAATCGCTGCAACAACGCGAAATGGGTACACCGCAGTACGTCATCCTCGATGAAAAGGGCCCTGATCACGCAAAGTGCTTTGAGGTCTGTGTCGATCTCGCGGGGCGCCGGTTCCCGGGTTGTTGGGGTATGAGTAAGAAGGCCGCGGAGCAACTTGCAGCGCTCGAGGCACTCGTGGAACTTGGCTTCGTGGAGCGCGCTGACTCAGGCGAAGTACGACTGTTGCCGGCGGCGTGAATGCCGCGCGGACTGCGTAGGTCATGAGCCGAACATGAGCCACGCGATCAGTGCGGCATCGATCGCAATTGCGGCGATCATGGCAACAATCCACGGCGTTGCCGAGGAAGTCGGTTCATGCGCATCTGTGGGTTCTACTGTTGCGGTGCGGACCGTCGTCGTGTCAGAATGCTGCCGTCGCGCTGTCGAGGACGTTGATGCTGCGCGCTGGAGTGGAAGCAGCGCGATCGTTGGCGCCGCGCCCTCGATCGACTCCCCGCGGCGCGAGCGATCCTGCACGAGTGCCACGATGAGATGGGCATCAAAGTCGCGGATGCCAAGCCGAGTCGCAAGGCCGAGGAGTCGTTGGCGATCCTCGTAGGCAAGCGTCGAGCCTTGGAGCGCGCGTTCAATCGCGGTCGCGAATTGCCACCGTGCATCGAACGGATCGAGCGCGCGGCCACGCGCACTCTCTCGTGCTTGCAGCATCTCGTGTGCAACCGCTTTCCGATACACCGACTCTGCACGCGCGTCCGGTCGGGGACGCTCGTCAGGAACGAGTCGTGGAATGCGGGAACCAGTGAGTCGCAAGGCGAGTCTCGAGGCCGTTTCTTTGAGATATTCCGCTGCGGAAGGACTGCCGCGCGAGGGCAATCGAAACCGTGTTCATTGGACGTGCCGAGTCTACGTCCGGGTCGTAGAAACGCGACTCAACTTGAACTTTTTCTCGAAGAACGAGGTCGGACCTGACCGCACAATCCGACTTCGGCAAATTCTGCCAAGGGTGGGGTCAGGCATTCAACGAGTGGCAGCGGCGATGTCCGTGCGGAGCAACGGACGGTTGGCCGTTCGATGCGACTCACTCCGCGCCGTGACGAACGAGCCGACCTTCAACGAGGAAGACCGTGTCCTCCGCGATCGCGGTGACGATGTCGGCAAGGCGCTCAACGCGCTGGCCGATCGCAAGCAGTTCGATTGCAGCGCCAGACTTCTCGACGTCATGCTCGATCCACGAGCGTGCCCACGCGACCACTTCGCGATTCAGGTCATCGACGTAGGAGTCCGCGCGCCGCACCTCGAGGCAAAGCTTGATGTCCTCATTCGAGAACGCGACGAGAACATCGCGGAGCATCGAGAGTGCAGCTTCGGCCATCTGTACAAGTGCGCTTGGGTAGCGGTAGTTGCCGCTCTCCACGAGTCGAATCACGCGCTTCGAGATGCCCTTGCACATGTCCGCAATGCGTTCGAGTTCGTTTGAGACACGCATCGCGGTCAAGATCAAACGAAGATCACTCGCAACAGGGCTTCCCAATGCAAGGAGGCGCATGCACTCGGCTTCGAGCTCGAGTTGCATCTGGTCGATTTCGGCATCGCCCGCGCGAACTTGGCGGGCAAGTTCAACATCGCCGTCGCGAATGACCTCGATCACGCTCACCACGCGCTGCTCGACAAGCGCACCAAGCGCGAGCAGATTTCGGCGGAGGTTGATCACCCTTGATTGCAGGTTCACGGACATGCCCCCATAGTACGAGATCTTTACAAACTGGAAAGTGATTGTTCAGGCCGACGATGTGTTCGACGGCGTGTTCGACGGCGTGTTCGACGGCGTGTTCGATGGCGCGTCTGATGGCACTCGAACGACGTCAACCAAACCGGCCAGTGACGTAGTCCTCGGTTTGCTTGTTGCGAGGCTTCGTGAAGATCATTTCCGTCTTACCACTCTCGATAAGGCGGCCTTCAAAGAAGAAGGCGGTTTCATCGGAAACGCGCGCCGCTTGCTGCATGTTGTGGGTCACGATCACGATCGTGTACCGGTCGGCGAGCGACTCAATGAGTTCCTCAATCGCGAGCGTGGACTTCGGATCAAGTGCCGAGCATGGTTCATCCATGAGCAGTACTTCAGGGCCCACAGCGATGGCGCGCGCGATGCAGAGGCGTTGCTGCTGACCGCCCGAAAGGCTGAGCGCGGACGCGTGAAGACGGTCCTTCACTTCGTTCCAGATCGATGCCTGGCGGAGGCTCTGTTCGACCAACTCGTCGAGCTCCGCGCGTGAGTAGGTCTTGTGAAGCCGTGGACCAAAGGCGACGTTGTCGTAGATCGACTTGGGAAACGGATTCGGCTTCTGGAACACCATGCCGACACGTCGACGGAGATCGACCACGTCCAGCGACTTTTCAAGGAGATTCTGGCCGTGGAGATCAAGCGTTCCCTCGGCCCGTGCGGAGGGAATCGTGTCGTTCATTCGGTTGATCCATCGGAGGAACGTGCTCTTTCCGCAACCCGATGGTCCGATGAATGCGGTGACGTGACGCGCCGGGATATCGAGTTCGAGGCTCTTCAGTGCTTGAAAATCACCATACCAGCTCGAAAACCCACGAACTGCGATCGCCATCTGCATCGGAGTCGCGGCCTGACCTGGCCCGCTCGACAAAGCGTGCGGCACTTCTGCGCGATGCCCGAGCCCAAACGAACTTTGCGTGGGCGCTGGCTTCGGGGGAGTGGTGGGCTCGCTCTGCATGGCGTTACTCAAGTCTGGACGCGAATCAAGAGATCCGTGTGATTTCAGCGGGCATTCAGCGGGATGAACGGTGTTACTGAAGCGGCTTCTGGAGTTTCTGGCGAATGAAGACGGCAATGCCGTTGAAGAGGAGAAGCACACACAACTGAATGATGATCGCGCTCGCGGCGATCGCGTGGAATTCGTCTTGCGGCCGCCCAGCCCAGTTGTAGATCTGGAGGGGGAGGATCGCGAAATCGCTCATCAAATTGGTTGGTGTGTTGAAGACGAGGAGGAGCCCGCCGAGGACGAGCAGTGGCGCGCTTTCGCCGATCGCGCGGCTCATCGAAAGAATCGCACCCGTCATGATTCCTGGAATTGCGGCAGGAAGCGTGATACCCCAAACGGTCTGCCACGGTGTCGCGCCAAGCGCGAGTGCGCCGGAGCGCAGGGACGATGGCACAGCGCGCAGAGCCTCCTGCGTCGAGATGATCACAACCGGAAGAATCACGAGCATCAGCGTGAGGCCGCCGGCCAACACCGATGATCCGAAGGGGAGTCGGAGAAAGAAGAAACCTTCTTCGTTTCCAAGCGTGATGGCGTCATCTACGTTCGTCCCAAAGACGCCGAACATGCGGGCGAACGCGGTGAGACCAAGGATCCCGTAGACGATCGACGGAACGCCCGCGAGATTCATGATGTTCGTCTGCACGATCTTCGTGAACCACGTGCGCTTGGCGAATTCTTCGAGGTAGATCGCAGTGCCAACCCCAAGTGGAAGCGCGACGAGTCCACAGATCGTGCAGACCCAAACCGAGCCCATCAATGGCGCAAGAATGCCCGCTTCGGAGGGCTTTCGGGAAGCGAAACTCGTGACGAACTTCCACGAGAGCGTGTCCCAACCCTGCCAGAAAATCGACATCAGCAGAACAGCGAGGACAACAATCGCAACGTTGGTTGCGATGAGGCATGCCCAAAGGAACGTTCGATCCTTGAGCACGCGACTGGCGATGGAGCGGGATTTCGCCATTAGTCGTATTCCTCGCGGAATCGGCGAAGAACCCATTGTCCGATCATGGTGAGGATGAACGTCATCACGAAGAGTGTCGCCGCGACGGCATAACTCGACTTGTATTCAACGCCGGTGGCAGGTGCGTCTCCAAGGAAGATCTGCACCATGTACGCCGTCATGGTCTGTACCTCAGCCGTTGGATTCGCGGTGATTTGCGCGATGCCACCTGCGGCGAGGGCGACGATCATGGTCTCGCCGACCGCACGTGAAACCGCAAGGAGAAATGCGGCGACGATTCCGGAGAGGGCCGCGGGAAGCACGACCTTGACGGAGACATCGAAGCGTGTACCGCCGAGGGCGAAAGCTCCATCTCGCAGGCTCCGCGGTACGGCGCGCAACGCATCTTCGGAGAGTGAGCACACGATCGGCAGAATCATGATGCCGGTGGCGAGTCCAGCAGCCATCGCGTTGTAGTTGCCAAAGGCGATCGGCGCATCCGCGCTACCAAACGTCTCAAGGAAGGGATTGGCTTTCTGAAGAAGCGGAGTGATGACGGTGAGCGCAAAGAAGCCGTAGACCACCGTTGGAATGCCAGCCAGGATTTCAAGCGCGGGCTTCAGCGTCGCGCGAACGCGGGGGCTTGCATATTCACTCAAGTAGATGGCGGAGATAAGCCCGACCGGGAGCGCAAAACTGGCGGCGATGACCGTGACCAACAGAGTGCCCGAGATCAACGGCCAGATACCGAAGTGCTTTTCGGCGCCGAGAAGGGGGTTCCACTCCAGCCCGGTAAAGAACTCAACGAGCGAGACGTCTGGAAACTCGAAGAACCCAATCGTTTCGCGCGCGAGCACGATCACGATCGTTGTGGTGACAAGGATTGAGAACGTCGCGGCGACTGCGAGCGTTCCGACGATCAGCCGCTCACGCCACGTCCGAGCCGAGACCGACTTTGGCCGTCCGAGGTGGGTCAGGTCGCGCAGAGGCGCGTCGGAACTGGTCGGCAGGCTTTTCACGGGGCGGACAATTTACCCGCGTGCCGCCCGCGGGTGGGGTGACCTTTGGCGAGGATTCGATCAAGGGATGATGAAAAACGGACGGTGAAACTGATGCGTTTGGCGATCGTGGCAGGCGCTTCGCCCTCGTCAAGGAAGCACCGACGGCGACCCGGGAAGGGCCGCCGTCGGTCATTTTCAGGCGCGGAAGCGAGTTTCCATCACTCGTAGACCTGTGCGAGTGCGCCAGTCACCGCTTCGCCTTCTGGCGTCGTGAATTGGGTGCCCGTGCGGCGCTTCGACCAATTGGTCGCAACCTTCGTCGAGATCGATTCTGGGAGGCGCACGTAGCCGACCTCCGCGGCGAGTTCGGCGGCGTTCTTGAGGTAGAACTCGATGAACGCGGCAACTTCCGGCTTTTCAGCGCTTGCCTTATTCACATAGATGAAGAGCGGACGGCTGAACGGAGCGTACGAGCCATTTTCGATGGTTTCGGTCGTGGGGGCGATCGCACCCTTGCCGTTATCGACGGCGATGGACTTCACTTTGCCCTTGTTTTCGAAGTAATACGCGCAGCCGAAGAAGCCAATGGCGTTCTCGTCGCCCGAGACCCCACGGACGAGGACGTTGTCATCCTCAGAGACGCTCATGTCACTTCGGATCGAGCCATCCTTGCCGACGGTGACTTCCTTGAAGTAATCGAACGTGCCCGAATCCGTGCCTGGCGAGTAGACCTTGATTGGCTTTTCTGGCCACGAAGCGTCGATGTCCTTCCAAGTCTTGATGCCGCCCGACGCCGAGTAGATCTTCTTGATCTGATCGATGGTCAGCGATGTGCACCAGGTGTTCTTCGGGTTCACAACGATGGTGAGGCCGTCGTAGGCGACGGGAAGTTCGACATACTCAACCTTCGACTTCGTAGCGCCATCCGACTCCGCCTTCTTGATCGGACGCGAGGCATCGGCGATGTCGATTTCCCCAGCGCTGAATCGCTTGAAGCCGCCGCCTGTGCCCGAGATTCCTACCGTCACGCGAACCTTCGAGGCGACCTTGTTGAACTCTTCCGCGACCGCTTCGGTGATCGGATAAACCGTCGAGGATCCGTCGATCTTGATGGCTCCCTTCAACTTTGAAAGGTCGGCCGATTCCTGCGGAGCTGCAGCAATGAGCGCGGCGGATGCGAGTGTGAGCGAGGCGATGGAAAGGCTGCGGAAGATCTTCATGTTGGAGTGTCTCCGTTCAAACGAGCGTGGCTGATTGGTGTGGTGTCTCTCGATTCTCTTTCGTGGAGTGGGGAGGCAAGGCTCTGAACTCCGCGCGAAAGATGCGCGAGCGACATGTTCAACTCTTCTTCAAATCCTGTGATCCTTGTGCGCGATGCACATCACTTCTCAACAATGTTCCATGTCTCTGTGAAGGATGTGTAAAGGCCGTGTTCAGTCCGCGCGGATTGCGGAAGTTGTCTCGAGAACGGCGCCCTCGCGCGTGCGGGGCAAAATCAGGCTGAATCGACTTCCTCGGCCAAGTTCACTCGCCGCCTCGACACGGCCGCCATGGATCGACGCGATGTGCTTCACGATCGCAAGTCCAAGCCCAGTCCCACCTTGCGTGCGTGAGCGAGCTTTGTCGATGCGGTAAAACCGTTCGAAGATGCGGGGGAGGTGTTTGGGCGCAATGCCCGGACCGGAGTCAGCGACGGAGATGCGGAGCATGGTCGGCTCTTCGGTAATCTCGATGGCGACCGTGGTGCCTTCAGATGAGTACTTAATGGCGTTCGAGACAAAGTTTGCGAGGGCCTGCTCAAGCAGCGAGCGATTTCCGGTCACGTGGGCCTGTGTCGCGCCGCGGACGGCGAGCGTCATACCGCGTGCGGCCGCTGCGGAGCCGAGATCTTCCACAACCTGATGCGCGATGTCGCCGGCCGAAATCGGATCAAGAGGCAGCGCATGCTTCGCTTCAGGTTCTTCGAGGAATGCGAGCGTGAGGATGTCCTCCACAATGCCAGAGAGGCGCACGGTGTTGCGATGCACAATCTCAAGAAAGCGGCGGGTTTGTGCAGGTTCAGCGTCGTCGATTTGAAGCAACGTCTCAACGTATCCCTTGATGTTGGTGATCGGAGTTCGCAATTCGTGCGAGACATTCGCTGCAAACTCGCTGCGCATCGATTCGAGGCGTCGCATGCGTGTGACGTCCACAAGGCTCACGACAAGACCCGGCGGCTGTCCATCCTGATGCAGCGGTTCACACGAAAACTGCACTTCCAGTGATGCTTCGAATTCAAGATGCAATTCGCCGGTGACGCGCTCCTGCGACGAAAGTGCCGATTGGATCGCACGATTGAGTGCGGGCTGGCGAACCGAATCTTGCAGCAGTCGTCCGCGCGCGACGCGTTCATCGAAGCCAAGCAATCGCTCCGCCGCCGGATTTGCGGAGATCACGCGCTCGAGATGGTCGAGTGCAATGACCGCAATCGGAGTTGCGCGAAGAACGCGCTCGATTTCACCGAGCCGATCGGCGAGACGCGTCTGTCGCTCCCGCTCGGCGCGGACGCGTCGAAACGCGGCGCTGGCAACGCTTTCAAGCAACGGGTACTGAGCATCCGGATCTTCTTGAGGTCGATCGTGCGCCAGTGCGGCGCGAAGCGCCCGCGCGCTTCTTCGACGGATCCATGCGGATGTGATCCATGCAATCGTGATCGCCGCAGCAAGAATCCAACCGCCATTGAGATTGCCGTCATTCCTTTCGACGGGTGTTGTGCTTTCTACAAGGGCTGCTACATCGCGGGTTTCGGCGCGGGTTCCAGCACGTGCGTCTGCGGAGTTGGAGATCGCATCATCGGAGGGTGCGCCCGCGAACGTCGCATCGATGCCGACGTCGAACGCCGCGCCGGAAACAGGGGAAGTTTCGATCGAACTCTGCATCGGGGGCGACATCGTACGCGGGAAATCCTGCGTGATCATGGCGTTGCCCATGTTCCACAGCAGCGCGCGGTGAGAGGGTGTGATGAGTGGAGGAACCGAAAGGGGAGCGAAAGACGCATCCCAACGCGAGGTCGGACGCTGAAAGATGCAGCGTGGCTGCGGGGTCCGAACGCCTTGTTTTTACTCGGCGTGTGCTTACTCGGCGTCTTCGGCACGAGCATCGGCAAAGCGGTAGCCAACACCTCGAACGGTTTCGACGCAATCCGCGAGCTCGCCGAGTTTGCGACGGAGCGCAGTGATGTGCACGTCGACAGTTCGTGACGAAAGCACCGTGCTCTTGCCATGGACTGCCGCGATGATCTGGTCGCGCGTTCGGACAAAGCCCGGTCGACCCGCGAGGTAATGCAGAATGCCAAACTCCGTCAATGTGAGTTCTGCCTTCTTTCCATCAACCGCGACCTCGTGGCGATCAAGATCGATCACAAGCCGCCCAGAAAGCAGCACCATGCGATCGCTCTTCGGCGACGGTTCGTCGATCGGGTTCGTGCGACGGAGAATGTTGCGAAGGCGCGCCATCAAAACGCGTGGACTGAACGGCTTGGTCACGTAGTCGTGTGCGCCGAGTTCAATTCCCGCGACAACATCCGCTTCCTCGCCCTTGGCGGTCACCATGACAATCGGAATCGACCGCGTCGCTTCGTCTTGTTTGAGTCGACGACAGACTTCAAGTCCGTCGACATCGGGAAGCATGAGATCGAGCACGATTACATCTGGCTTCTCGCGCTTTACGACCTCCAGCGCAATTCGACCGCTGTGGACCTTTCGGGAGCGCATTCCGGCGCGTTCTGCGTGAAACTCAATGAGTTCCGCAATTTCAGGCTCGTCTTCAACGATCAGGAGTTCGGCCTTCGTGCTTGACATGGGTGGAAGAATGGGGGATGCGTCCCTTTACGCTGTCAAGGAATTGTGAAGGTTCGGTTCAGACGTGCGGGCACTCGACGCTTCGCGTCGCTCGATCAGCGCGGAATCGATGGCCCGGGACGCGGCACCCGTCACTTGTGGAAGCGTGAAGCAAACGCCATCGTCGGCGAGGGCCCCAAGTATGGCGATTTCCGCAGCCTCTCGCATGTGCACGGGAATCGCGTGGGATTCCGCGGTGGTCTGCACCGACACATCCGTTCGAAGTGCGATGGCGGCTCTGAGGGCGCGATTTCTCGCGGACCCGCCGGCGAGCAGGATGCGCGTCGGTCGAACGGATGCATCGAAGGCGATGACGCGGAGCGCTGCGTCCGCGATGGCATCAACGACGGTCCGACACGCATCGCTTGGAGAGAGAGCCTTCGTGAGATCGACGAGTCGAGCGGCTTCATCGCCCGTGCCAAGTGAACGTCGGCTGGTTTGCGCTCCACGTTCACCCTTCGCTTCCGCCGGCGCGATCGCCTCGGAAATCTGTCGACTGAGTGATTCGTCCACGACACCGCGAAGCGCTGCCTCGCCATTGTGGTCAAACGCGGCTCCAAGTCGACTGCGCGCGACAGAGTCGAGCAAATGGTTGCATGCGCAGACATCAAACCCGCGTATCGCATCCACGCCGCGTGTTCGTGCAGGAACCAATGTGGCGTTGATGAACCCGCCTAGGTTCATCACGATGGTGTCCTCGGTACCTCCGAAGAGCACAAAATCGGCGAGCGGGGTGATCGGCGCGCCTTGTCCGCCGCTCGAGACGTTGGCGCCGCGAAGGTCGTAACGCACTCGGCAGTGGAGGCGCGTCGCGACGGGCCAGGGGTCGAGCAGCTGCCACGTCAGTGGTGGAGCATGGAAAACAGTTTGTCCGTGCAAGACGGTGAGATCTGGCTCGATACCGGCGATCGCAGAAAGTTCGGCGAGCGCGTCCGCATGCGCTTCACCGAAGGCGCGTGCAATCTGTGCAATGTCGCTCGCGGCGAGGAGTTCCTGTGCGGCGATTCGGCGAAGATCCGTGGCGAGATCTCCGAGCGCGTGCGAGTGGCCAACGACGAAACGCGCACGCATCGCAAGGCCGCTCCCGATGACTTCAATGAGCGCGGCATCGAGGTCGCCATCGATGCTCGTGCCCGTCATCGTGCCGGCCACAAATCGGCGGCTTTCGCGCGGAGGCGGGTGGAACTCTTGCATTGAGCGCATCGTCGCGGCGGTGGTGCTTTGCTGCAACCCGCGATTCCGCGCATTTCTCGTACTATCCCGCTCTCCATGGTGAAGCGCATCCTCGTCACCGGCGGCGCCGGTTTTCTCGGTTCCCATCTCTGCGACCGTTTGGTCCGGATGGGGCACGATGTCATCTGTCTCGACAACTTGTTTACGAGCCAGAAGTCGAACATCGAGCACCTTCTCGATTGCAAGAACTTCGAGTTCATTCGTCATGATGTCACGGAGCCGATCATGCTCGAGGTGGATGAGATCTTCAATCTCGCCTGCCCGGCGGCACCCGGTCATTACCAGTTCAATCCGATCAAGACGATGAAAACGAGTGTGCTCGGCGCGATGAACATGCTTGGCCTTGCCAAGCGAGTGAAGGCGAAGATCTTTCACGCATCGACCAGCGAGGTGTACGGCGACCCGGATGTCCATCCGCAGCCGGAGAGTTATCGTGGGAACGTCAATCCGATCGGGCCGCGCGCGTGTTACGACGAGGGAAAACGCGCAGCAGAGACGCTCTTCTTTGATTACTGGCGCCAGAACAAGGTGAATATCCGCGTTGTGCGTATCTTCAACACCTACGGACCGCGTATGCATCCATTTGATGGACGCGTGGTGTCGAACTTCATTCGTCAGGCACTCGCGGGTGAGGCAATCACGATTTACGGTGAAGGAACGCAGACGCGTTCCTTCTGCTACGTCGACGATTTGCTCGACGGCTTTCTTGCCATGATGGATGCGCCAGATGCGCTTCCCGGGCCGGTGAATCTTGGCAACCCAGCGGAGTTCACCATTCGCGAACTCGCGGAGATGACGGTCGCGCTTTCGGGAAGTTGTTCGGAGATCGTCCGTGCGCGTCCGCTTCCGACCGACGACCCGCTGCAGCGCAAGCCCGACATTACGCTCGCGCAGACTCGCTTGGGATGGGAGCCAAAGGTGCCGCTCCGCGAAGGGCTCAGTCGCACGATTGAGTACTTCCGCTCGATCGACATGTCGAAGTTTCGAGCGCCCACGCCGAACTACTGAAGCGCGCTGAGTGGCGCATTCCGTCGGTGGCGAACCCGCAATGTCATGGGTTGATCAAGCGCCGAATCGGCCGCTCGATGCTGTTCGCGTGGGGCGTGGTCTCCGCGTCCGTCGTCCGTCTACGGACCGGGATCACTGCTGTTCACGGGAGTTGATGAAGCGACTTTTGCTCGCAAATGGTTGCGGTACAGACGCTTGTGTCTTTTGTTCGTGATCGAACTGCGATCCCAGGCGAGAAAAATAAAAATCTGTTCGGAAAAAAGTAGGTACAACCTTGCCGGTCTGTCCGATGTGGTAAGGTACGAACATCAACCGAACAGAAGAGCGGATTCTGTTCGGTGTCTTCAGAAACTGAAGGCACGGTGAAAAGGCACCCTGAAAAGGCCACCCTGAAAAGGCACCCTGAAAAGGCACCCTGAAAAGGCACCCTGAAAAGGCACCCTGAAAAGGCCACCCTGAAAAGGCACCGTGTAAAAGATGGAGAAAGAGTTCCGCGCAGTTCAGTCGTCAACCCGGGCGCGAATGGCAACCGCAGTCGCAGCGCAAAAAGCGCCTGATTTCGGGACCCTGTAGCCCCCAACAATCCAACGAAGGGGATAAAGATGGTCGCAACAACTCAAAACACAGTTCAGACCGGAAAGAACAGCACGCCCGCCAACGCGCCCGCCAACAGTGCGGCGAACCCAAGCCGGCTCTCTACAGGAACGAATCCGATGCCGACCCCAACCAGCACCACCCGTTCAAGCCCCATTTCAAGCCCCGCAGTTTCTTCATCTGCTGCCGCTTCAACGCTCGAGGAGAAGCCGCGTGCGTCATCGACTGCAGTGAACCCAACCAACTCTGCAGCAAGCGCTCCGTCGCTTTCGAAGGCTGAAGCGGCCAAGCTTGCCCACAAGGCGGATGAGGAACGGAAGGGAAAGTTGGCGGCGATCGAGCGCGCGATGGGTGCGATCGAGAAGGCGTACGGCAAGGGCTCGATCATGAAACTCGACGGGGATTCGCTCGCGCCGATTCCGTCGATTGCAACCGGTGCTTTGAGTCTTGACCTTGCGCTTGGTGGACGTGGTCTTCCGCGCGGGCGCATCATTGAGATCTTCGGGCCAGAGTCTTCGGGTAAGACGACGTTGGCACTCACGGTTGTCGCCAACGCGCAGAAGACTGGTGGCGTTGCAGCGTTCATCGACGCGGAGCACGCGCTTGATCCGTCTTGGGCGAAGCGCATTGGGGTCAATCTCGATGAAATGCTCGTCTCGCAACCGGATACGGGTGAGCAGGCACTTGAGATCTGCGAAATGCTCGTCCGATCGAATGCGGTCGACATCATTGTCGTGGACTCAGTCGCAGCGCTCATTCCGAAGGCTGAAATTGAAGGCGAAATGGGCGATTCTGTCGTAGGCCTTCAGGCCCGCCTGATGTCGCAAGCCATGCGCAAACTCACGGGCGCCATTGCCAAGAGCGAGTGCATCGTGATCTTCATCAACCAACTGCGCGAGAAGATCGGCGTTATGTTCGGCTCGCCCGAGACAACAACCGGCGGAAAGGCACTCAAGTTCTACGCATCGGTTCGTATCGACATCCGCCGTATCGGCGCGATCAAGGACGGCGACAAGAACGTAGGTAACCGAGTGCGCGCGAAGGTTGTCAAGAACAAGATTGCTCCGCCGTTCCGCGAAGCAGAGTTCGACATCATGTTCAGCGAGGGCATTTCCACGACTGGTGATCTTGTCGACCTTGCATCGGAAGATGGGATCATCGAGAAGGCGGGCGCGTGGTTTAGTTACAAGGGCACGCGCATTGGCCAGGGTCGCGAGAACGCGAAAGCGTTCATCAAGGACAACCCCGCAATGTTTGCAGACATCCGCCAGCGTGTCGTTGAGAAGCGTCTCGCGGCAGCGAACGAAGCGCTCAAGGGCAAGAGCACTGCTCCAAAGGGCGGCGGTAGTGATGAAGATGAAGATGAAGATGAGTGAGGGATGCAGGGGGAGTAGCGTCGGTTACGACCAAACATCCCCAGGCATGAATCCAGAATGACAGATCCGTAACCGTCAATCCGTAGTCCGTGTCGGAGCGGTACTGCGGCGGCCGGATTGGTCGTAGGCTCGATCAGGAGATGTGTTGAGTTCTCTGTCACGCCACTCTTTGTGGCGCGAGACTTCTCTGCTGCCCTGATCCATAGTCCATTCGCGTAGCGCAGGTGGGGCGATGAGGATTCCTCATCGCTCCGCCTGCGTTTTTGCGTTGCTTCACCGAATTGGCTCCAGTGAATGTCGCCGCCAGAAAGCTTGAAGAGAAAGAGTGTTGAAGATGGTGGCCCTCCACCGTACACTCTCGACTTCCCCGCGGTCGTGGCGGAATGGCAGACGCGCTAGTTTCAGGTACTAGTGGGGCAACCCGTGGAGGTTCAAGTCCTCTCGACCGCATGAATCGCGGACCCGTAAGGGTCCGCGATTGTTTTTGGGATTGGTTTGACGAGTCGTCTCGTCGACCGATGCACTCGGGCGACGAAGGCCAGAGCGAGGCGGCGGCAAGAGCCGCCGCGGAGCGCGTTCGTGCACCTTCGACCATCGGGTCTATCCTGACCGCCATGGCCGAATCGCTCACGACCGACGACCTTCTCTTTGTCAGCTTCTCGAGCAAAGTGTTCGCACTCCACCGTGGCAATGGCTCGGTCGTGTGGAAGTGGAAGGCACCGAAGGGCACTGGGCTTGTCACCGTGTTACCCGACGGCGATAGGCTCTTCGCATCGTGCCAGGGGTACACGTGGGCACTCGACCCTTGCAATGGGACAGCATTGTGGTTTCAGGAGTTGAAAGGCGAGGGAATGGGAACTCCGATGCTCGCCACGATGCGAGGCGCGAGTCCCGTTCCGCCTGTCGACGATGACGAGCGCACGAGCAAAGCGGACTGAAGCCGCGTCAGGAAACTGCCGCGGAGGTCGAACTACGAAGTCTGTCGATCGCCGCGATGACACGTTGGCTTGCCTCGGCGATCTCTGATGCTGTCGTTTCTCGCGAGAGGCTGAAGCGAATCGATCCGTGTGCGATTTCTGGTGCGACTCCCATCGCAAGTAGCACGGGCGATGGATCGAGGGATCCAGACGAACACGCTGCGCCTGCTGAGGCATCGACGCCGCGCTCAGAGAGCAAGAGGAGAATCGCCTCGGCCTCTAGGCGCGCGAATCCAAGGTTCGTCGTGTTCCAAAGTCGGTGTGCATGCGCGCCATGCACAACCGCACCGGTCGCGTCGCGTACCGCGCGTTCGAACTGATCACGGAGCTCAGAGCCGAGCCGCGCGCCCTCGCTGGAAAGCCAGCTACGCGCAAGCTCCGCCGCGACACCCATGCCCGCGATGGCGGCGACATTCTCAGTGCCGCCTCGCCGCTCTCGCTCTTGAGGGCCGCCGATCGACTGAGGCTCACATCGAATCGTCCGTCGAACATAGAGGGCGCCAACACCCTTCGGGCCATGAAACTTGTGCGCAGCGAAACTCGCGAGATCCACTTGAAGTGCCGCGAGATCGGTCGGCATTTTTCCCACCCATTGCGTTGCGTCGGTGTGGAAGCGAACTCCGTGCTCGCGGCAGAGGGCGCCCGCGCGCGCGATGTCGGTGATTGCTCCGGTCTCATTGTTCGCCCACATGAGGCTGACGAGCGCGATCTCATGCGCGCGAAGCCGTAGGAGTTCGTCCAATGCTGCGAGATCAGGGGTGCCTGGTTGACCCTGATTCGCCGCGAGCCAAACAACCTCGCCGCCGCGCTTCTCGTAGCGCTGCGCGAACTCCCGCACGGCACTGTGTTCAAACGCGGTGGTGACAAGCACGCGGCGCGATGGCTGCGATGTCGCGAAGTACTCAAGCGTCCCGCGCATCGCGAGATTCGCGCCTTCCGTTCCGCCCGAGGTAAAGACAATCTCTCGATCTTGGCAACCGACGAGTTGCGCGACTGACTCGCGCGCGAGTTCCACCGCGCGCTTCGCCTCGCCACCCGATCGATGCACGCTGGAAGGATTCGCCCACGTCTCTCGCATCACGCGTGCGACTGCTTCAACGACTTCTGGCGCTGGGCGCGTCGTTGCGTTCGAGTCGAAGTAGAGGCGGGGCTGGACCATCGTCGAAGTTCGTCACTTCGTTGGCGTGGCCGCGCCACTCGATCCCGCGGCCGCGCCGCTTGATCCCGCAGCCGCGCCACTCGATCCTGTCTCGTCCGACTCGTTCACTTGAGATTGTTTCGCATCGAGAATGCGACGTTGGCGCGCGGCCATCCGTTGCATTTCGCGCTGTTCCTTTTTCTGCCACGCCGCAATCTGCGCAGGCGTCATTCCCGGCATCGGCGGCTTCGAGGCGTCGGCAGAGTGCAACTGCTTGAGCGCGTCATACTGGCTCGCGTGATACTCGTCGAGCGACTCCTGCTGGTATGTAAACGCGTCGAATGGAGTCAGCGGCGTCACGGGTGTGATCGGAGCAGAGGGTGGGGTTGGTAGCACCGACGGCGCGGGCTGCACGGGGGTCAGAGGCTGCGTTTGTGTTGCGCGGCCCACGGGCTGGGCGCGGGGAATCGGAGCGGATCGCGCAATCGGTATTGCGCGTTGCACCGACTGCGCAGGCGGGTTGACGAGGAACGTTGAGCCTGGAGCTGGCGGATTCCCATCGATGAACGGCGCGTAGATCGGGAGAACTCCATTCGTCACCCGTCCTGATCCCATCTGTGAACGCGTCGTCACGAAGGTGATCGGCGGTCCCTTTGCGGTTCGCCCGCGATCTGCGGCGAGGGAGGCGAGAAGCCCGTTCACGTCGGCGGCACCGAGGCACTGAGTGGATTCCAGCAGATTGACGTTTCTCGGCTCAGGGAATCGATGGGCGGTCGCGCCGTCTGATTCATGAGCCCACGCTCCCCAAGTCCCGTGACGATCGCGCGAAATCAACTCCTGCTCTGCCACTGAGAAATTGCTTGTGGTCATGACGCGATTGGAAGGCACGAAAATCCACGCCCAAGGTGGCTGCGGGCAGGGGCCCGTCTGCGTGTTCGCGAGGGTGGCAATTTGTGGAGCCCACCCAACAACGCCGTTGGTCGCACGCCAAGAAACAGGTGCCGCAGACCAATCATTGCCGGGAACCCAAAGCCAACCACGATCCTGATCGAAGGTCCAACTGCCGTAGTGCTCGGCGGCCCAACCGAAGGGGAGACCCGATCGCCAATACGGAGTGCCATTCTGCGTGATGATCCACTCACCGACCGAGAAGGGTTGCCACCACGGTTGCACGTCGTGCGGTTGCCAGACCCAACCGAATTGCGGGTGGGAATACCACTGTCCGTATGCCAAAAGCGATTGCATCAACTGTTGGCACGTCGTCGTGCTGCGCGAGCCGCGCTCTTGCGGGTTGTACGGCACCTGTTGCACTTCCTGTTGCGGAGCCACAAGTGAAAGTGTGGAGGCCGAATGGAAGAGCGTGCCAGAGGTGGCGAGCCCAAGCGCGAGTGAGGCAACGAACGTCGTAGACATGGTGTCACTATACCCCGCCGCACACGGCGCGGTTCAGAGGGAGTGACGTGAGACAACGTCCCGGACAAATCTCACGGGCTGTTCGGCGCACGATCCGGCGAAGGGTTCTGAGAGAGGTCTCGTTCTGCGGTGCCTATCGTCCGCGCCACGCTCGGTAACGCGCGATCAAGCCCTGCGTCGAACTATCGTGCGAGGGCTTCGGTGCGGCACCAACCAACTCGGGAATAATCCGCTTTGCAAGCACTTTGCCAAGCTCGACTCCCCATTGGTCGAAACTGTTCACGCGCCAAATCGAGCCTTGTACGAAGACTTTGTGTTCGTAGAGCGCGATGATGCGGCCAAGCATGCGCGGCGAGAGTTTTTCGCAGAGGAGCGTGTTCGTCGGGCGGTTCCCTGGGAAGGTTCGGTGGGGAACAAGCCACTCAGGGGTTCCCTCGGCACGGACCTCTGCGGGCGTCTTGCCGAATGCGAGCGCCTCGCCTTGCGCGAGAATGTTCGCGAGAAGGATGTCGTGATGGCTTGCGGTGTTGCGGTCGCCACCACCAATTTCGTGGAGCGGCTTCGCGAAGGCGATGAGATCGCAGGGAACGGGCGAGGTTCCCTGATGAATCATCTGATAGAAGGCATGTTGGCCGTTCGTGCCAGGCTCGCCCCAAATGACGGGGCTTGTCTGCCAACGGCAAGGAGTCCCATCGAGTTGGACTCGCTTACCGTTCGACTCCATTTCGAGTTGTTGGAAGTACGCGCTGAGTCGGTGTAGGTATTGGCAATAGGGGAGCACCGCGACCGTCTCGCAGCCGAGGAAATCGCGATTCCACACGCCGATGAGCGCGAGGAGATAGGGAAGATTTTTCTTCGGTGGCGCCGTGCGGAAGTGTTCGTCCATGTCGCGGAAACCGGCGAGCAACTCCCGGAAATTCTCCGGTCCAATCGCAACCATGGTGGAGAGGCCGATCGCAGAATCCATCGAGTAACGGCCACCGACCCAATCCCAGAAGCCGAACATGTTCGCCGTATCGATGCCGAACTTCGACACTTCGGCAGCGTTCGTCGACACCGCGACGAAGTGCTTCGCAACCGCAGCCGGATCCTTCAATGTCGCGAGAGCCCAAGCGCGCGCGGTTTGCGCATTCGTCATCGTCTCGATCGTGGTGAAGGTCTTCGAGCTCACGACGAAGAGCGTCTCTTCTGGATTGAGATCTCGCGTCTTCTCGTAGAAATCCTCGCCGTCAATGTTCGAGATGTAGCGGCATTCGAGGCCACGTTCGGTGAAATCCTTTAATGCCTCGTACGCCATCACCGGGCCAAGATCTGAGCCGCCAATGCCGATGTTGACGATCGTGCGAATGCGCTTGCCTGTATAGCCGCGCCAAGAGCCGTCGCGTACCGAGGTTGCAAACCGCTCCATTCGCTCGAGGACTTCGTGGACATCGGGGACGACATTTTGGCCGCCGACTTTGATCGTTGAACCCTTCGGCGCACGAAGCGCGACATGCAAAACCGCGCGATCTTCAGTGAGATTGATGTGTTCGCCGGTGAACATGGCCTTCGCGTGCTTCGCGACGCCGCACTCCGACGCAAGCGCGAAGAGCGCATCGAGGATCTCGCCATCGATGAGATTCTTCGAGTAATCGAGGTGCATGCCAAGCGCCTCGAAGGTGAACTTCCGACCACGCGTGCGATCCTTCGCGAAAGCTTGTCGAAGGTCCATCGCTGTTCCGCGCTTCGCGAGTTTCTCGAGGCGCTTCCAAGCCTTCGTCCGATCGGGCGCGATATGCCACGCGGGAACAACCGGAGCCGGATGGGCGTTTGAGGTCTGCGCCACTTTCGCCGGAGCGACGGAGCGGGCGGGGGTTCGCTTGGCGGAAGTCGCGCCCGCAGTGGGCTTGCCCGCATTGGACTTCCCTGAGGTTGACTTCTTTGCGGTGGAGGACTTTGCGGTGGAGCGTTTCTTGGCAGCCATGGGACGGGTTGTATCGGCAGATTTGCCCCTCGTGTGGGAGGGGAACATGCCTGAGACCTTTCTCAGCTGATCCCGTTCCTCCGCACCAGTCCTCATGCGGAATTGCTAGTGTGCCGAAAGACCGTCGCGTGACGTTGACCAACGCTCCCCTCGGACAAGATCTATGACCACTGCGCTTCCTACCGCTCGTCTCGCCGCCCTCGGCCAATCACTTTGGCTCGACAACATCACCCGAACACTGCTCGATTCGGGCACGCTTGCGCGCTACATCCGTGAACTTTCGGTGACCGGGCTTACCTCGAACCCAACGATCTTCGAGAAGGCGATCGGTTCAGGAAATACCTACGACACGCAGGTTGCGGAACTCGCGGCGAAGGGCCTCTCCACCGAGGAGATCTTCTTCGCATGCGCGATCACCGACCTCTCGCGCGCGGCGGACCTCTTCGCAGACGTCCATGCGCGGACCAAGGGCGTGGACGGCTGGGTTTCGCTCGAGGTTTCGCCGCTTCTCGCGAACGACACCACGGGAACCGTCGCGCAAGCCGTTGAACTTCACAAGCGCGCTGGTCGTGCGAATCTCTACATCAAGGTTCCGGGCACGCCCGAAGGTTGCCCCGCGATCGAGGAACTCATCTACCGAGGGATCCCGATCAACGTGACGCTGCTCTTCTCGCGCGAGCATTATCTGGCGTGCGCAGAGGCGTACACGCGCGGCATCGAGCGGCGCGTCGCCGCGGGCCTTGATCCGGTTGTTTCGTCCGTCGCGAGCGTCTTCATTTCACGATGGGATCGTGCGACGGGTAAGGCGCTTCCCGCAAGCATGCAGAACACCGTCGGTATCGCGATGGCGGGGCGCGTTCTGAAGGCGGCGCTTGATTTCCACGCAACATCGCGTTGGAAGGCACTGGCCGCGAAGGGTGCGGTCGAGCAACGTGTCCTTTGGGCATCGACCGGGACGAAGGATCCGGCGCTTTCGCCGAGTCTCTACTGCGATGTTCTCGGCGCACCGAACACGGTCAACACGATTCCGGAGGAGACGCTTCTTGCGCTTGCCGAGAAGGGCAATCCGCAAGGAGCGATGCCGACCGACGGTGTCGCTGCGGAGAAGATGCTTGCCGCTGTGACTGCTGCGGGCGTGGACCTCGCGAAGGTCGCCGAGACGTTGCAGATTGAAGGCCGTGATTCGTTCAACAAGAGTTGGACGGATCTGCTCGCGAAGATCACTACGAAGCGCGAGACGTTGGCGGCTGCGCGTTGAGGCATGCGTGCGAACCTTGTCTTGCGGACCTTGTCTTGCGAACCTTGTCTTGCGGACCTTGTCTTGCGGACCTTGTCTTGCGGAACTTGTCTTTCGGACCTTGTCTTGCGAACCT
>CAIWCL010000032.1 GCA_903911205.1 uncultured bacterium | reverse complement strand
GGGTCACGCCGATGTACGAGGCCTGGGACGGGGTCAGCTCAGTGAGCTGGGCGCCAAGCTTGGCGAGCTGGAGGCGAGCAACCTTTTCGTCGAGGTGCTTCGGCAGCGTCGTCACTGTCTTGCCGTAGTGCTTCGAGTTCTTGAAGAGCTCGATCTGCGCCATCACTTGGTTCGTGAAGCTCGCGCTCATCACGAAGCTCGGGTGGCCAGTCGCACATCCGAGGTTCAGGAGCCGGCCTTCCGCCAAGATGATGATTGACTTTCCGTCAACGAACACCCACTCATCCACCTGCGGCTTGATGTTGACGCGGCGCACGCCCTTGACCTTCGAGAGGCCGAGCATGTCGATTTCATTGTCGAAGTGACCGATGTTGCCAACGATCGCCTTGTCCTTCATCCGCTTCATGTGGTCAGCGGTGATGATGTCGCAGTTGCCGGTTGCGGTGACGAAGATGTCGCACGTGTCGATGACATCTTCGAGCGTCACAACTTGGTAACCCTCCATGCAGGCCTGCAACGCGCAGATCGGATCGACTTCCGCAATCATCACGCGGCAGCCTTGCGTGCGGAGGCTCTGTGCCGAGCCCTTGCCCACGTCGCCGTAGCCGAGGATCAGCGCCGTCTTGCCCGCGAGCATGACGTCCGTCGCGCGCATGATGCCGTCGACGAGCGAGTGGCGGCAACCGTAGAGGTTGTCGAACTTCGACTTGGTGACCGCGTCATTCACGTTGATCGCCGGGAAGAGCAACTGACCGAGCTCTTGCATCTGATAAAGACGGTGTACGCCGGTCGTCGTTTCTTCGCTCACGCCGCGGATATTCGGCACGATGCGGCCGAACATGCCGTTGGCATCGCGATGAAGATCTGCGAGGAGCGCGAGGATGACCTTGTATTCCTCGACATCGGTCGGCTTCGCAGCCGGAACCTTGCCCGCCTTCTCGAATTGGAAGCCCTTGTGGACGAGGAGGGTGAGGTCACCACCGTCGTCGAGGATCATGTTCGGGCCCTGACCATCTGGCCAGTTCATCGCCTGGTAGGTGCACCACCAATACTCCGCAAGCGTTTCGCCCTTCCAGGCAAACACGGGAGTGCCCTTCGGGCTCTCTGGCGTGCCACCCTTGCCGATCGCGACCGCAGCAGCGGCGTGATCTTGCGTCGAAAAGATGTTGCAGGAGGCCCAACGCACTTCGGCGCCGAGTTCGACGAGCGTCTCGATGAGCACGGCCGTCTGAATCGTCATGTGCAACGAACCCGAGATGCGCGCGCCCTTGAGTGGCTTGCGGCCCTTGAACTCTGCGCGAAGCGCCATGAGTCCGGGCATCTCGTGCTCGGCGAGTTCGATTTCCTTGCGGCCAAAGCGCACGGTTTCGGGCGCCGTGCACTTCACCTTGTACGCAGGATTCGTGAGTAGAACGAGCCCGGTGTCGAGGAATGTCGACGGCTCAGCAGAGGCTTTCGACTTGGAAGAGGTCTTCGATTTCATGTTGGATGCTGCGGTCGTCATGTGGATTCGCGAGTGAATCGCGCCTTTCGGGGCGAGTGACGGAGAGGTCAGATGAATCGGCGGGTTGCGGCACCCCACAAACCCGAGGGCGATCCGCGCCCTTTCATCCATTCATCCGGATGAACGGCAGAATACCCCTCCCGACCCGCGGCGGCAAGGTGTACGGCAAGAGAATCTCTGCGATCGAGGCGCGCACGCAGGATCGCTCCGCTTCACCGCGCCATCGAAGAAACTCTTACGATCCCGCCCCGCGCGGTTGGAATCGGTTTTCCAATCGACCTCTCGCAACCCGCCTCATAAGGACTACTTCCCCATGCGAAACCGTCTCCACGTTGCCCTCGTCAGCCTGGCAGCACTTGCCGCCGCGACCCTCTCCGTCGCCATGACTGCCGCCCCGCTCGCGGGCGACGCCTTCGGTGGCGATCCCTCTCCGCTCGACACCTGCGTTGTCTCGGGCGAGAAGCTCGGCGCGGACGCCGTGACCACCGTCCTCACCGGTATGAAGGACAAGAACCTCGACGGCACGCAGGTCAAGTTCTGCTGCGCGAAGTGCGAAGCGTCGTTCAAGGCCGATCCATCCAAGTACCTCGCGAAGATGGACGAAGCCATTGTGAAGGCCGCCGCGGCCTACCCGCTCGACAACTGCCTCGTCATGACCGACGAGAAGCTCGACGAGAGCGCCAAGACCGTGGTCTATCAGAACCGCGTCTACAAGCTCTGCTGCAAGAAGTGCGTCGCGCGATTCACCAAGGATCCAGCGAAGTTCGCAAAGGAATACGACGCTGCGGTGATCGCGAAGCAGAAGCCGACCTACAAGGCGACGACCTGCCCGATCAGCGGCAAGCCACTCGGCGAAGGCGCGGTTGATGTCGTCGTGAACGGCCGCCTCGTGCGCGCATGCTGCAACGGCTGCGTTGGCCCGATCAAGGCCGATCCGAAGGCTGCGTTCGCGAAGATTGACGCGTCGAAGTGATGCACGCGCGCGAGAGTCGCGCATGATCGAAGCGAGGTTCGAACCTGAAACTGACGGCCCACGCACGTGGGCCGTCAGTTTTTTTCGTGGTATTTCGCGGTGTTTCGCGGTGTTTCGCGGTGTTTCGCGGTGTTTCGCGGTGTTTCGCGGTGTTTCGCGGTGTTTCGCGGTGTTTCGCGGTGTGTCGCGGTGTTTCGCGGTGTTTCGCGGTGTTTC
>CAIWCL010000031.1 GCA_903911205.1 uncultured bacterium | reverse complement strand
CGCGCGCATCTTCCGCGTGGGTGTACTCATGCAAGGCAAACCGCCGACACCGCGCGAACTCTTCCGATGGGCGTTCGTCAAGTAACGCGATGTACCGAGCACACGGATACGGGCACGAACACGGGCACGAACACGGGCATTCGGCACGCGAGAGCGCAAGAACGCCCTCTCCTTCGCGCTATGCTCGCGGTGGTACGTCGCGTTGAGAGACGTTGTCCTGCGAGCCACACTCCGTGCATGCAACACGAACGAACATGACTCTCGATGTCTGACCTCGCCTCGTGGTTCCTCTCCATCGGCTCGTTCGCAGGCATCGTTCTGCTGACCGCGCTCGCTGCACGGAGTTTCGCGGGGGATGCAGCGCGCGGCCGACGACGATGCCCGCGTTGTTGGCATGAACTCGGTCCAATCGGACTCCGCTGCACAGAGTGTGGACATCTCGCGCGCGACGAGCAGGATGTCGCGCGAACGCGTCGCGCACCGATTCGCGGCGCCTTTGCACTGCTCGGGGTCGTTGCCATCGCGCTCGCCGCCCGCGCACGTTTTCTCGATCGCGGGCCATGGTCGGTCACACCGTCCGCGCTCTTACTTACCGCAACGCCATGGTTCGATGATGGGGGTTACCGATCCGCGCCGTGGGAACTCGCGCAGCGCATCTCGGCGGGAGATCTCGATGAGGCGCAACTCGCAACGGCGGTGAAACTTTTCGCGGCCGGTGATTCCTCGGCGCCCCCACCAAGCGACGCGTGGAAGGCGAAGTACGGACAGATCGGGCGCGCACTGCTGCAGCGGGTTCCGCGAAACGACGCCGCACTTCTTCCACTCATCGACGTGCCGCCGCGGCTTTCGGCGGATCTTGTTCCGGGCGATGGAACCGCGCCGCTGTTGCTTCTCGACGCCGAAGTGTGGTGGCCATCCTTCATCGAGGGCACCGCGACGATCACCTTCTCAGACGGTACGCAACGACGTGTGAGTTTCGAGCCAAGCGGCCGTGCGCCGGGCCTCCTGCTCGCCGTTCCTCCAGAAGTGCTTGGAACATTGTGCACCGTTGTCCTGGCGCACAGGATCCGCGGTCGTGAAGATGCGTGGACCGCTTGTACGCCGGTAGAAATTGCCATTCCAGAGACGCAAGCCGCCCGCCCGCCCGCGGGCGAACTCGTGCCGGAGATAGACGACACGCTCCGCGATGCCGTGGCGGCAGCGTTTGCGGAAGGTCTTGTCGTCTGGAAGAGTGGTGCTCCGCGCGCGGGACTTCGCTTCAACACCGCCGCGACAGCCGACGACCGCTGGACAAACGTTGCCGTCGGGCTTGTGGTTGAGCTGCTTGAGGAGGGTGTCATTCGCCGCACGAGCCGTATTTGGTGGCGTGGTGGCATCGCCGGGGCAACTCCGCGCTGGCTTCCCTCGGAAGAAGATGTCGAGGCGCTTGCTCGACTTTGGGCGGCTCCCGCTGAAGCCGATCACCGTTGGACAATCCGCGTACGCGGCGACGCGAAACTTGCGACCTATGCGCAGTACGTGATCGCCAAGGATGCAGCTGCGAAGAATGTCGCTGCCCAAGTTGAGCGCGCGGCCCCGCCCATCGTGCTGACGCGACGATTCGCGGGCGAAATCGAGATTCCGATTGTGGTCGAGCGGATGAACGCGGCGTCGCCACTTCGCCGTTGGCAGGCGCTCTCCGAACCGTCGAACGTGCCCGGCTCCGCGCAGTGAAGCCTGTTTCAGCACCTCGTCGCCCCGAAGAGAACGCCCCAGAGAGAACGCCCCGCGACCCCGTCGGGAGGATTCGGAAGATGGAACATCTCCGAGCACGGAACCCATTTCGAGGTACCGATACCAGTCAGGGACGAGCGCTCGAACCCCAATGCAAGGTGGGTTCGACGTCCATCGATCCCGACCTTCCACTCGATGCGCAGTACGCAAAGGAGGCTTGGTCTTCGTCGCGGAACTCGCCGATCCCTTGGGGTCAAGCAAGGTTCGAGGCGATGTGCCTGACAGTCCGCCCGCAGGGGTCGCGAGGCGTCGGGTCCGAGTGTAGACGGAGCCACGCGCGTCGTCGGAGCGCGAACCCCCTCTCTCGTCGGAGTTTTCGGTCGTTTGACACGCCGCGGCCCTTCCTCCATGATGCGCGGACCTTGAGGAAGAATTCATGAATCGTAAGACCGCGATCGCTACGTCTGCTCTTCTCGCCCTTGAACTCTTGGGGGGACTCGTTGGCTGCGCCTCCGATCCGAACAAGACCGACCTGAAGTCGATCACGGGCAACCTCACGCCTGAACTGATGACCACTTCAGAGCGCCCCGTCGATGTCGACGTGAATTGGGCGATGAACGCGAATCAGGATCTCCGCGGCATGTGGAACGACCTCGGTCGCTTCTGGCTGACCGACAAGCCAAGCGCGCTGAGCCCGTATCCAATTCAACCGACCGGCGGACAGCCGTAACGTATTTTGAGCGCTCGCCACTGCGGTGGCTCGCTTTGGCGTGAATGAAGACGGCGCGGCGAGCCTGCGGCTCGCGGGCGCCGTCTTTGTTCGCTTGATGGAGCGCTCGCCACTGCGGTGGCTCGCTTTGGCGCGACAGAAGACGGCAGAGCAAATCCACGATTCGCGGGCGCCGTCTTTGTTCGCTTGATGGAGCGCTCGCGACTCGCTTCGCTTTCGCTCGCTCTGGCGTCATCCACGCCAAACGCCCCCACTGCAGCGCCGCGACAACGCCTACCATCGCCGCTTCCCTTTCGGCCGATGCGCGAACTTGCACCATTCCTTGTCCCCGTCCGATTCATCGGCGGCTTCGCCCGGAGTTTCCATCCTGCGTCGCTGCCCCCGATGCTTCGCATGACGTACGGACGCGAGCTTGTGAGTTGGGCATTTCTGCCGCTCATGCTGGGCGCGATTGAAGGCGGCACGATCGGCATCGTCATCAAGAAGGCATTCGACGGCCAACCCGGCGTCGAGACTGGCTGGCTTGATCTCGCAACCGCGTGGGCGCTCGCCGCGCCGAACATCGCGAACCTCACGAGTTTCATTTGGGCTGCCCTCGCGAAAGGGCGCCCCAAAGTCGCTTTCATTTCCGGGCTTCAAATTGCCGCGTGTCTCCTCGTCGCGGCGATTGCGCTGTTCCCACGAAACGGTACTGGCCTCCTCCTCACGTGTATCGCCCTTGGACTTGCGCGCACCGCTTGGACGGGCGTCATCACCGTTCGCGCCGCGGTGTGGCGCAACAACTATCCCAACGCAAGCCGCGCGGAAATCGCGGGCAAACTCGCAACCGTGCAGAGCCTCTTCCTTGCAGCAGCAGGACTTCTTGTCGGCCGCGCGATGGACTACGACCCGGACAACTACCACTACCTCTTTCCGCTTCTCGCGGTTTTCGGCCTGATTGGGAATCACATCTATCGCAAGGTTCGCCTGCGCCGAGCGCGCCAACTCCAGCGGGCCGAACTCGACGGACGCAAGAAAGATGCGGGCTTCAGCCCGATGGGCATGATTCGCCTATTGCGTGAAGATCGGCTTTATGCGCGATTTATGTGGTGGATGAGCATCTTCGGTTTCGGCAACCTCATGTTGAGTGCGCCGATGACCTACGTCGTCACCGATGAGCTGCACATGTCTTACACGGCGGGCATCATGATCAACGCGATCATCCCGCTCGCGGTGATGCCATTTGCGATTCCATTGTGGTCGCGCTTCATGGCCCGCACACACATCATCGAATTCCGATCAGTGCATGGATGGAGCTTTGTCGTCGCCAGCGTCGCGGTCACACTTGCGTCCTATCTCCACTCGGTCGAATTGATGTATCTCGGCGCCGTACTTCTCGGCATTGGCTACGCGGGCGGTACGCTCGCCTGGAATCTCGGTCATCAAGACTTCGCCAGTGCCGAACGCGACGCCGACTACATGGCGGTGCACGTCACGCTGAACGGCATTCGTGGAATCCTTGCGCCGATCGCCGCGTGGGGCATGCACCAATGGCTTGCGCCACTTGGTCACGCGCCGCTCGTCCTCGTGACCTGCACCGTGATCAACGCGATCGGAGTCCTCGGGTTCATTTCGATGCGTCGCTCGATCCGCGCGTCGACCGACGGCGGCGATACCGCGCAGGCCGCCGCGGCGTGAGGCCAAATAACACGAGAACCGTTCGCATCGCGCGACGCGCCCTTTCCGGATGACTTCCGGCAACGCGCACCCATGCAGCGGCGCGGAGAATTCCCTCGCGGCGCAACGGCCATCCTGTTATCGTTGTCGATTCTCCGCTTCCGAGGCGGGGAGCCCCGGCCTCAAGTTCGGACGGTCGTCCGACCCGGTTGAACTTTTTCTCGGCGCGCGTCGGCTCGTTGCCCTCGCGTGGGAAACAAAGCACACATGGTCGACTTCAACCTGATCGAGGATCTCAAACTTCAAGATGGCGAAGTGGAGCGCATGCTCCGCGAGGCCTACGGCGAAAAGGTCGCCGCTGGTGAAATGGACGCGCTTATCTCGAGCGAGATCAGCGGGCTCGCGCCAGGAAGCATCCTCAAGGGTCGTGTTGTCGGCTTCGCTGGTGATCACGTTGTTGTCGACGTCGGTCTCAAGAGCGAAGGTCACATTGATCGCAACGAGTTCGAGGACACCGATGTCGCTGTTGGCGATGAAGTTGAAGTCCTCCTCGAAAGCCTCGAAGACGAGTCGGGTGGCGTGCGCCTCTCGAAGCGCAAGGCCGACCGCATCCGCGGTTGGGAGATGATTCTCCAAACCCGCAAGGAAGGCGACGTCATCGAAGGAAAGTGCCTCCGCAAGATCAAGGGCGGCCTCCTCGTCGACATCGGCGTGCCAGTCTTCCTCCCCGCCTCACAAGTCGACGTGCGTCGTCCGGGCGACATCGGCGAGTTCGTCGGTAAGCCGATGCGCGCGATGATCCTCAAGATCGACGAAGAGCGCCGCAACATCGTCATTTCGCGCCGTAAGCTCATCGAAGATGAGCGCGACGCTGCCAAGAAGCGCCTCCTCGAAGGCGTCCGCGAGGGCGACCTCGTGCGCGGCATCATCACGAACGTTGCCGACTTCGGCGCGTTCGTTGACCTCGGCGGTATCGACGGCCTTCTCCACATCACCGACATGTCGTGGGGCCGCGTGAATCACCCGAGCGAGATCGTCCGCATCGGCGACGAGATCGAAGTCAAGATTCTCAACATCGATCGCGAGCGCGAGAAGATCGCCCTCGGCCTCAAGCAGAAGGAAACTTCGCCTTGGGAGCAGATCGAAGCGAAGTACCCGGTCGGCTGCCGCGCGAAGGGCTCGGTCGTCAATCTCATGTCGTACGGCGCGTTCGTGCGGCTTGAGGAAGGCATCGAAGGCCTCGTGCACATCTCTGAAATGTCGTGGACGCGTCGCGTCAATCACCCAAGCGAACTCGTGTCGGTTGGTCAAGAGATCGACGTGGTCGTGCTCGACATCAACAAGGAGAAGCTCGAGATTTCGCTCGGCGTCAAGCAGACCGAAGTCAACCCGTGGGAACTCGTTGCCGAGAAGTACCCAACCGGCACCGTCATCGAAGGCAAGGTTCGCAACCTCGCCAACTACGGCGCGTTCATCGAGATCGAGCCGGGCATCGACGGTCTCCTCCACGTCAGCGACATCAGCTGGACGAAGAAGGTCGCGCACCCGAACGAGCTCTACAAGAAGGGCGATGTCGTGAAGTGCGTCGTCATCGACGTCGATCAAGAGAAGCAGCGCGTCGGCCTCGGCGTGAAGCAACTCACGGAAGATCCATGGGTCGAGGCGATCCCGTCGGCCTACCGCCCGGGCATGATCGTCAAGGGCCAGATCACGAAGATCACCAACTTCGGCGTGTTCGTCGAGCTCGAAGAAGGTCTCGAAGGCTTGCTCCACATCTCGGAGCTCAGCGATTCGAAGATCGAGAACCCGCAAGACGTCGTCAAGGTTGGCCAGGAAGTCGAAGTCAAGATCCTGCGCGTCGATACCGACGATCGCAAGATCGGTCTCTCGCTCAAGCGCGCCCAGTGGGGCTCGGGTGCGGGCGACAAGCCTGCGGGCGGCACCGGCGGCGACGAGTTCGATCGTCCGGCGCGTGGTGGCCGTGCAGCACCAGCGCGTGGTGGTCTCGACGACCACGGCGCGATGGGCAGCGACCGCTTCAGCTTCTGAGTTTGCAGTGATCCGGAAGGCGATCCCCTTCCGAGAAACCAGCATCAACGACCCGGCCGCGGCGTTTTCGCCGCGGCCGGTT
>CAIWCL010000030.1 GCA_903911205.1 uncultured bacterium | reverse complement strand
GGCACGTTGTTCCGCCTCACGCGCCCCAGTTCGCGAGCAGCGCTGCGAGGTCCTGCGGTCCGACGAAGCCGTCGCCATCCACGTCTGCCGCGCCGCCGTTTGCGCTACCCCACGCGCCGAGCACACCGGCCAAGTCTTGCGGCCCAACCATGCCGTCGCCATCGAGGTCGCCAGGGCGAGCGGTCGACTCGACATCGGTGACATCACGCCAACCTTCACCGCCATGGAATCGCGGTTCGAAATTCGTCGTGCTGCGCGACACCGTGAAGCCGCGGCCGACTTGGCGACCGGCGAACGGCGATCCGTCCATACCGGTTTCAACAAGTCCCTTCGGCGTATGTGAGAAGCAGCGAACGATGCCATCGTCGACCACGAGGAGATTGTCACGGTCGTCGATCGCGAGGCCCTTCATGTTCTCGACAGGCAGTTGTTCGACAACAACCGAGCCATTCGCGGTGAAGCCCGCGACATGTCCCATGCCAGGTTGGGCGAACCAGACCGTGCCCATCGAATCCTCGACGATGGTGGTGTCGCCAATCCGCTGCGGATCGAGTGGCAACTGCGCAGGAATCGAGAATCCGCGCGGGTCGATTTCGGGATCGCCGCTCACCTCGAACGCGGCGCGCAGGTCGCCAGAGAACGCGATGACCGAGTGCGCTGCGCCCTCCACATATTGGCCGCGCTGCGATGGAACCATCTTCGCGATGTCGAACGGCGCTTCCGCGCCCCACGCGATGAACGGCTTGTTGTCTTCCTCGCCTGGCAGGCCGGCATCGAGTTCCGCGATTGCGCGGATCAAACGACCCGAACGAACAACGAGGGTACGGTCGCCGGCGAAGACCGCGTCATCGACCGTGTTGACGCCGAGCAACTGTGTCGGCACGCGGACAATCTGCGCACCTTGCTCGCCGCGAACTTCAACGAAGAGTCCTCCTTGCGGACCCGGCACGACGAAGTACGGCACGCCCGACGGCGACACGATGAGTGAAGCTTTCGCCGGGTCGCCGATGATCGTCGACGAAACACGCGCCGCGCGCACGCTGCCGTCGTTGTCGCCCCAACCAAGCGAGTCGGTGCGAATTTCGACGCCGCCCCCGACGAATCCTGTGTACGAGCTCCACGAGTACGAACTCGCTGGTCGGATCGACAGGCGACGATCGATCAACCGCAGGTAGCCGTCGCCGGTGCTTCGCAGAATGCGACTCATCGATTGATTGTTGCCCAAGCACGAGGTTGTGACCGCTGGCCACACGACGAGATCATCGACCCACGGGCAGTCCTTCGTGGTTGCGGTGAAGGTCGACTGGGTCGTGTTGCTATCGGTGGTTCCATCCGGGTCGTGGTAGGTGATCGTGCGGCTCGAGCCCGAGCGTTCGGCGCCGACGAGCGTCATGCAGTGGCCACCGTCGCGCTTCAACGCGCGCTCGTCGCAATCATTCGTACCGAGCACTTCGTACTTGCCGTAGCAGAATGATTGCACGGCGCGCTCGTCGATCGCATGCTTAGTCATCTCCTTCAAAGACACGACGTTGAAGATCGACCATGATTCGTCTTCGATGACGAAGCGCGAACCAACTTCCGCGCGCAGCATGTCGCGCGCGCCACGGTACGCCTTGCCGTGCCTCGTGCCGCTCGAGCCATCCGTATCCATCAAGTTGCCGAGATCCTCGATGAAGGTCGTGCCGCGCGAGTGGTTCGAGTTCGACTGCCAGTCGTAATCGCCGGGTGCGCAGTACGAGTAGCCGTGCTGCGCGATGTACGTGAAGAGATTCGCGGTGGCCGTTGGGTAGCAGTGGTTTGCCCCGCCACCAGCGAGGCCGCTTCGATTCTGATCGAAGTCGGTCATATGGCTGATCGCGAGTTTGTAGTTCGTTTCCGACGTCCAACGCCGCGTGGTGAAATCGGCCGAAAGGGTCGATGCGATGGTCGACGCAGCGAGTGCTGCGACGAGCGCGGTAGCGGGTGAAGTGATCGCGGACGTGCGACGGGTCGAAGTGCAGTTCTTCTGTTGCATGGTGGGCCTCCTCAGGCCGAAGTGGGGGACGGGATGGGTGCGCCTCCTCAGGCGCCTCCCAACCACTCCGCGCTGGCACTTCGAATCTCTCCGCAGATTTCAAAAATGCAGGTGCATGCGCCCTCTTCGCTCGGCCGAATTGCCAAACCATTTGGGGACCTTGCGCGGCCCGCTCGGACTGCCCTTTTCTGGTGCCCGGCACTTTCAGTCATGTATTGGTTCAGCCCCTGTGTTTGTTCAATCCGTTGCCGCCGATGTCTGGGGCACCGCTTTGCGAGGCGCTGTACCTCGACTCTGGAGGCTGCGGTGGTGATCCTTCATGAACGTGGCGCTTGAACGCGGCGCGTGAACGTGGCTTTCGGCACGTCGGGTGATCGCTTTGGCTCCGTCTTGCGTCCGCGCGGTCGGCCGCGGCTCTGGGGGTTGCTTGGCGAACATGCGAGCTCTGTCCGACCGCGGCTTCGAACCCGGTATCGGACGCACCCGAGCCTGAAAGCCGCGGTTTCGGACCATCCGCCGCGAGTTTCGGAAATTCGAAAACCTCGCCCGTCCAAAACGGCATGGTTTCGGTCTATCCACACAGAGAGCGCTTTCTCCCAAGCGCCTCAGAGGGGCTAGTTGTCGAGTGTCTGAAGCAGCGATTCTCGCGTTCCGCGCGAGGAGCGTGAACTGAGTTGTGAAGTCTCTGCGGCCAATCGCGCCGCAAGGAGTTTGTTATGCGTGGTGCGTTGCTTTCGATCGTTGCTGGCGCCTCTGCGGTGCTTTCCCTTTCAAGCTCGGCACACGCGCAAACGCTGAAAGATCTCTATCCGGAACTCGCGACCCTCGTGGCCTCCGACGGTGCGGCGACCGACCGATTCGGTGCTGTAGTCTCCCTCGACGGCGACACGCTCGCAGTGGGTGTTCCAACTGATGACTTCGGCACAGTCGTCGACCAAGGTAGTGTGCGTGTGTTCGTTCGGAGCGGCTCCACATGGACCCTGCAGTCCACGCTTACAGCCGCGGACGGGGTGTCGGCGGATACGTTCGGCGCTTCGGTTGCGCTCTCAGGAAACACACTGGCGGTTGGTGTGCCGCTCGACGATGTCGGCACCTTCAGCAATCAAGGCAGTGTGCGCATCTTCGTACGCAGCGGCACGACGTGGACAGCGCAAGCGACACTGACGGCGACCGATGTTGCGGCGTTCGAAAATTTCGGAGAGTCGGTCTCGCTCGATGGCGACACGCTCGCGGTCGGCGTGCCGAGTGACGACTTCGGCACAGTCTTCGACCAAGGTAGTGTGCGTGTGTTCGTTCGGAGTGGCTCCACATGGACCCTGCAGTCCACGCTTACAGCCGTGGACGGGTTGTCGGCGGATACGTTCGGCGCTTCGGTTTCACTCTCGGGAGACACACTGGCGGTTGGTGTTCCGCTTGATGATGTGGGCACCTTCAGCAATCAAGGCAGCGTGCGCATCTTCGTACGCAGCGGCACGACGTGGACAGCGCAAGCGACACTGACGGCGAGCGATGGTGCGGCGTCCGACTCCTTCGGAGAGTCGGTCTCGCTCGAGTGCGACACGCTGGCGGTCGGTGTTCCGACCGACAACGTCGGCACGATCGCAGATCAAGGCAGTGTGCGGATGTACGATCGGAGCGGAGGCATTTGGACGGCGCAGGCGACGCTGACGGCTGCCGACGGAACGGCGCTCGATAGATTCGGAAAGCGGGTCTCGCTTTCGGGCGACACACTGGCGGTAGGGGTTCCGTACGACGCTATCGACGCGAACTTGGATCGAGGCAGCGTGCGGGTGTTTGTGCGCACTGGGAGCACTTGGGCCGCGCACGCGATGTTGACGGCGAGCGACGGGGCGGCGTCCGACTTTTTCAGTTGGTCGATCTCGCTCTCGGGCGACACACTGGCGGTCGGGGCGGATTTTGACGACGTCGGCGAGAATTCAAACCAGGGCAGCGTTCGCATCTTCGGCAACTACCGCGTCTTCAACGACACGACGAATGTGGGCTACACGAGCCTCGCATCCGCTCTCGAAGGTTCGTCTGCGGGTGCACGTCTCATCGTCGGCGCGCCTGCCTTCGCCCAGGCCGACGGCATCATCGACACATCGCAGAAGCGTTTCAACTTTGTCGCAGTCGAACCGATCGCGCTGAGTTCGACTGCGCTCATGACGGTCGCAACGAACACGGTGTTCGAGCGTTCGCTCGATGTCGCAAGCGCTGGCCTCACCGTGAACGGTGACCTCGCGGCGCCGCTGAACGGCACGGTCACGTTTGAACAACTCTCGGTTGGAACAGGCGGACAGTTTCTCCAGCGCGGCTCGACGATCCTTGTGAACCAAAATCTCGCGTCGACTTCCGGTGGCATCTGCTACTTGCAAGGTCCGATCCTCGCGGAAGCGGTTACGACGGAAGTTGGTGCACAGAACCGCTGCGCCGGCGACACCGATGTCTTCGCGAACTACACGAACGCAGGCACGACCATCGTGCAGCGCGGCATTCTCTACATCTACGGGACGCTGACGAATACGGGCACGCTGACGGGCGAGGTGAACAACGGCTTCCTCCCGCCGGCTCCAGGCGACGGCTACTCGATCGGCGGCGATTACGCGCTGTCGGCGGACTCGTCGCTCGTCCTGCCCGATCCCGTCTGGTGGCTCCGTGTCGGCGGCGATCTCGACATCGCGATCAACAGCCCCACGCGCTTCGTGATGAACGAGGCCACGATCGAGCTCACCGGCGTCGGCGACGCGCCGTCGCAGACGCTCGAAGTCTTCGCGCGCGATTTCGGTGCGGTCGACGAAGGCTTCGCGACCTCGAACTATCTGCTCGGCGCGTTGCGTGTCCGTGCGGGCGCCACGGTCGAGCTCGTCGACAACCACAACAACGCGACGGGGAAGGGCCAGGAGGCGATCTACACGAACGAGCTCTTCGTGCCCGCGGGCGCCACGCTCGTCACCAACGGCTACCGGATCTACACGCGCGCGGCGACGATCGCGGGCACGGTGTCTGATCCGGCGGATGTGATCGTGGTCGAGGCTGCGCCGCCGTGCGCGGCGGATCTCTTCCCGAACGGCATCGTCGACGCAGCCGACCTCGGCATTATGTTGTCGATTTGGGGTCCTTGTACGGGGGCGTGCGTTGCGGATCTTGACGGCGACGGACAAGTCGGCGCGTCCGACCTCAGCACGCTTCTTGCGGCATGGGGCCCGTGCGCGAATTGATCGTCCGCGTGGCCGCAAAGCGTCCGCAAGCAAGTGTCCGCACGGCGAGAGGCTTCGACCGTCCGTCGCGCGTGTTGTGACACTTCTGTGACACTTCTGTGACACTGTCGTGCGCTGTCCGCGACGCAATGCCGTCACGACGCGTCGGCTAGGCAATCACAACGCCTCGACAAGGCTCCGCGACACAGCTTCCGCGACCTTGATGCCGTCGATCGACGCCGACAAGATGCCGCCCGCGTAGCCAGCGCCTTCGCCGGTCGGGTAGAGGCCAATCGTGTTGAGGCTTTGCATGTCGCCTGAAGTTGGCTCGCTGTCCTTCGCGTCATCACGTGTGATGCGAATCGGCGACGAGGTGCGCGTTTCGACACCGGTCAACACCGCGTCGGCGAGGTCGTAGCCCTTGATCTCGCGCGCGAACGCGGGAATCGCCTCGCGAATCGCCGTAATCGCATACTCCGGCAGCGCCGTCGCGAGGTCGGTGAGATGCACCCCCGGCGTGTACGACGGCTCCACGCTGCCAAACGCGGTCGACGCGCGACCTTGGAGGAAGTCACCCACGAGTTGCCCGGGGGCTTCGTAGGTGCGCCCGCCGAGTTCGTACGCGCGCGATTCCCAGAAGCGTTGGAACTCGATGCCCGCGAGTGGACCGCCGGGATAGTCGGCTTCTGGCGTGATACCCACGACGATGCCCGCGTTCGCATTGCGCTCCGCGCGCGAGTACTGGCTCATGCCGTTGGTCACCACGCGGCCAACTTCACTCGTCGCTGCGACGACTGTGCCGCCTGGGCACATGCAGAAGCTGTACACCGACCGACCGTTCTTCGCGTGGTGCACAAGCCGATAGTCGGCGGCGCCAAGCAGCGGGCTGTCGGCCTTCTCGCCGTAGCGACACTGGTTGATGAGCGACTGCGGATGCTCGATGCGGAACCCGATCGAGAACGGCTTGGCCTCGATAAACACGCCATGACGATGGAGCATCGCGAAGGTGTCGCGCGCGCTGTGTCCAACCGCGAGCACGAGGTGATTGGTCGCGATGCGCTCACCCGACGCGAGCACAACGCCACGCACGCGCTTCGTTCGAACAAGACTGTCGCCGCCGTGAGTGGTTGGCCTCGCCACCGGCGCGGAAAGCTCCTCCAACTCGATGTCGTCGACGCGCGTGCCGAAGCGAATCTCGCCACCAAGCGCCAAAATCTTCGCGCGCATCCGCTCGACCATGCTCACCAAACGGAAGGTGCCGATGTGCGGCCGACTCGCGTAGAGAATCTCTTCCGGTGCGCCCGCTTCGACAAACTCGCGCAGTACTTTGCGCCCGAGATGACGCGGGTCCTTCACCTGGCTATAGAGCTTGCCGTCAGAGAATGTGCCGGCGCCGCCCTCGCCAAACTGCGTGTTCGACTCGGTATCGAGAACACCTTGCCGCCACATGCGAAAGGTGTCCTTCGTTCGTTCGCGCACGATCTTGCCGCGCTCGAGGATGATCGGTCGAAAGCCCGCTTGCGCGAGGATGAGCCCTGCGAACAATCCTGAAGGCCCCATTCCAACCACCACTGGACGGGCCGCCGGCGATTGAGCACCAACATCCAAAGTCGCCGCGAAGCGGTACTCCATATCGGGTGTCTGCTTCACGTGCGGATCGCTCTTGAGCCGCCGCAGGATCTTGTCCTCGTGTCGCAGCACCGCATCGATGGTGTACACAAAGAGGATCGACGACTTCTTGCGCGCGTCGACCG
>CAIWCL010000029.1 GCA_903911205.1 uncultured bacterium | reverse complement strand
ATCTGCGTGTGGCCGCGGAATTCACCCTCGGGGTAACGCGGCTCGAGCGCGCGCATGGCGGCGAGCGTTTCGTCGTACTTCGCGCGCACGTCGGAGGGACGCAGCGACGGATCGAACAGATCTTGCGCGTTGACGACGCCGTCTTGATTGAGGTCGATGCCGCGCGCGGGATTGAAGATGTTGCGGATGCCAACAGAGCGATCCATCGCCTCGCGGGCCACCGCGAAGATCTCGGGAATCATCGCGTACGACTTCTCGCCGCCAGCAATCCGCGTGCGGAACTCTTCCGTCTTCGCGCGGAGCTGCGCATCGGTGAGGCGCCGCATTTGGGGCTCGAGCGCGTTCGCCTCGTCGACGATCTTGTTGTAGCGCTTCACGTCGCGCTGATTCTTCGTACCCATCGTGACGCGGACGAACCAGTCGAGGACGGGGATACCTTTGAGCAATTGACTCATGTCTTGTTCCTAGCGTGAGGTCGGTGGCGCCGACAGCGTCGCGACGCGCCAAGATTTGGAGAGTGGCGCGTGTTGAACGCGAGAGATCGAATTGAAATGTGCACGTTGCCGCGGAAACGCCGCGAACGGAGCCTGTCTCGCGACCGACACGCGCCCTCGCAGCGCACACGGCGATGTGAGAGAGACGGACGTATGAAACGCGAGCGCGTTAGGCTTGGGGCGGCGGCAAGACGGTGGTGCGCAGGAATGCCACCCGCTCGGGGCTCGCGGCTGCCAGCGTCAATCGTCGAAGTGCGCGCGCGAGCGCGCGCGGAGAGGTCGCAGCGAATGTCGTGGCGGCGGTTCGAGTGACCAAACCGTGCCCGAGCATTCTGCCGAGATGGACATGATCGACGACCTCAAGATCGGCCGCGACGATTCCCATGGCGAGAAGCGTGCGGGGGAGGCCGTTGGCGGCGCAGGTGCTGAGTTCGCCCCGACGCGCGCGGGACTCATGGCTGTCCGCTCCACCGAGCGCCGCCAAGATCGCCACAAAGCCTGCGACGACAATGGCTGCCGTCAGGCGAAGGTGGGGATGATGTCGGTCGAGCGGGCGGTCCATACGGGCAGCAGAGACGTCAGATGAGTTGCGAGTGGGGAAGGTCCTGTGTTCACGCAGGCACTTCGATCGCTGGGATGGTTTCTCCCAGCAACGCCGGGCGGGGAAAGGTAGCACGGAAACGGGCTTAGGCCCGTCAAGGTTCGGTGGAGGGGGTGAGATCGTCCGAATCCCGGATGCCAGTGCAGGGAATCCCGGCGTTCCGGTAGTCTCTCGGACCGTGCAAAGCGCTTCATCCGATCCAAACCGCCGAATCGTCGCTTCCGGGCAGGTGCTCCTCGCTGCGCGTAGGGTGACGATGGAGTATCCGGGCGTTCGTGCGCTGGACGACGTCACCGTCGAGTTTCGAGCGGGCGAAATCCACGCTGTGGTTGGCGAGAACGGCGCTGGCAAGAGCACGTTGATGAAGGTGCTCTCGGGGTCGGCGCGACCCACCAAGGGCCGCGTTGAACTTGGCGCAGGTCTCGGAGCGCTGGGCAGCGCGGCACATGAAGCGCACGACGCGCATTTCACGAAGCCGTCCGATGCGATTCGCGCGGGCATCGCGATGGTGCACCAGGAGTTGAATCTCGTCGCGGCGTTGAATGTAGGGGAGAACATTCTGCTCGGCCGCGAGCCCGCAGGTGCGCTTGGGTTCCCCATTCGTCGGCGCGAGCAGCGCGCGCGTGCAGCCGAGTTACTCGCGATGCTCGGCGCGTCGATCGACCCTTCGCGAAGTGCGGCCGATCTTTCGATTGCCGACGCGCAGTTCGTGGAGATCGCGAAGTGCCTCGCGAGCGATGCGCGTGTACTCATTTTTGATGAACCAACGGCGGTGCTCGGCGAGCGCGAAGCCACGCGATTGCTCGCGCTCTTCCGTCGATTGCGCGATGAAGGTCGCGCGATCATCTTCATCTCACATCACCTCGATGAAGTCGTCGCTGTCGCCGATCGAACAAGCGTCTTGCGCGACGGACGGCTGGTGCAGGAATTTGTTCGCGGGGAATTGGACGAAAGCGCGCTCGCCGCGGCGATGGTCGGACGTGATCTTGGTTCGATCTACCCCCAAAAAGGCGTGTGCGACGCCAAGGCAACGCCCGCGATTGAATTGGTTGAATTCGGCGCGGTTGGGCGTTCGCGAGGGATTTCGCTCTCTGTTCGACCCGGTGAGATTGTTGGTATCGCCGGACTTGTTGGGAGCGGTCGCACCGAAACCGCGGAGGCGATCGTGGGATTGCGTCAGGCGACGGGTTCGATGCGCGTCGGTGGTCGAACCGTGCGCTTTCGTTCTCCGCGCGAAGCGCTTGCGGCCGGCGTTGCCTATGTCAGCGAAGATCGCAAAGGACGCGGGCTTCATGTCACACTCTCGTCGATCACGAATACGACGCTGCCGTCGCTTGATCGATACGCGCGCTTGGGTGGTTTGCGCATGGATGAAGCCGCCGAGCGCGCGAAAGCTGGGCAATGGATTCGCGACTTTGCAATTCGCTGCGCACGACCCGATCTTCCGATCTCATCGCTTTCGGGCGGAAATCAGCAGAAATTTGCGCTTGCGCGCTGGCTTGAGACAGGACCACGCGTTCTGATCGTCGACGAGCCGACGCGCGGTGTCGACATCGGTGCAAAGGGCGAGATCTACCGCATTCTTGCGGATCTTGCCGGTCAGGGCCTCGCATGCATCGTGATCAGCTCGGAGTTGCCGGAGGTCATTGGGCTTTCGCATCGCGTCGTCGTTCTTCACCACGGCGAGATCGCAGGAGAACTGACGCGTGATCGATTGCTGCGCGAAGATTGCGAGGAGCGCATCGTGCGACTTGCATCAGGGTTGAGTGAAGAGAAGGAGCGTGACTCGTGAGTGCAACGATCCATGATGCGAAGTCGCAGCGTCCGGGCGCCGGAGTGCAAAAGTTCCTCCAGCAGTGGGGAGTTTTGGTTGCATTCGGACTGCTGCTTGCCATCAGCACGTGGCGCGAAGGATTCGACTTTTTGAGTTTCGAGAACTTTCGCACCATTTTGAATTCCAACGCTGCAGTCGGCATTCTTGCGGTTGGTATGACCTTCGTCATTGTGAGCGCTGGTATCGATCTTTCAGTCGGAAGCATGGTTGTGCTCGCCGCCGCGATCGGCGTCACGACCATGAACTGGGCTGCGGAGCGCGAGTGGAGTGAGGAAGGTTCGGTCGCGCTTGGCGTTTGTGCAACGCTCGCGACAGGCCTCGCCGCGGGCATCGTGAACGGAGCGCTCATCGTCTTCGGTCGCATTGCGCCATTCATCGCAACGCTTGGCGGACTTGCCGCGTTCCGTTCGGTTGCGCTTGCTATCGCGGAGGCGGGTGAGATTCGCTCGTCGAGCAGCACCCTCTTTGCGAAGTTCGGACGCGGCGGCGTGCCACTCGCGTGGGAGTCGGGCGTTGATGACGCTGGAAATCGCGTGTTTGTTGGCCTCGTCAATGCGGCCGGAAAGCCACTCACGCTGACCTACGGAATCATCGCGTTCGTCGTCGTGGCGATCATCGCGCAGTGGTTTCTTTCGAAGAGTCGATTCGGTCGACATGTGGTTGCGGTCGGCGCCAACGAAACTGCGGCGCGATATGCAGGAATCGGTGTCGATTGGGTGCGCTTTCGTGTCTATGCCCTGATGGGCCTCCTCGCAGGAATCGCGGGGCTTCTTCTGAGTTCTCGTATGAACTCGGTTTCGACATCGGGCCTCGGACTCGGGTCTGAACT
>CAIWCL010000028.1 GCA_903911205.1 uncultured bacterium | reverse complement strand
GGCGGACGTGCAGGTGATGCCGTTGATCTCGAGTTCCCCGGGCACATCCGCGGGAACGGCTTGCGCGGAGAGCGTGGCGATACCGTTGGTTGTCGCCGTCGAGCCGTCTGCACCCCCGCCCTGCGTCTTGGCTTGAATCGTGACCGCCGCGGTCATGGTGAGGACCGCTCCGTTGAGCTTCTCAAACTGCGGCTGATACACGATGATTTCATCGCTTCCGTCCTGCACCATCTGCGGCCACACGGTGGCCGATGCTGTGCTCGACGGCGATGCCGCGGCAGCCGACTGCGGCGCGGCACTCGCGCCCGTCGCGGCAAGCGCGACTGAGATTGCGAGGCTGGTGAAAGACACGAGAAGCGTGGCGGCAGACCGCGGGGACGTCTTGAAGTGCATCGGGGTGTTGTACCAACATCGCCCCTGCTCGGAGAGGAAATGCCCGCGACGGGGCGGTGGCGGTACGCTGCACGCGTGACGTCGCTTGCGTCTCTCGAATCCCCTGCGCCGCGTCGTGCGCTCGTCCTCCTCGCGCTGACGGGGAGTTTGTCGATGATCTTCGTCGATCTCACCGTGACGGCGGTCGCGGGGCCACAGATTGGCGCAGAACTTGGCCTCAGCCCGACTGGCATCGCATGGATCGCCAATGCGTACATGGTCGCGCTTGCCGCCGCCATGGCGGTTGGCGGGCGGCTTGGAGACATCTTCGGAAAGCGCACCACCTTCTTGACGGGCGTCGTCGGCTTCGCCGCGGCGAGTGCGCTGTGCGGGCTTGCGTCATCGGCGGAACTTCTTCTCGCGGGCCGCGTCCTCCAAGGGCTTTCGGCGTGTCTCATGCAACCCGCATCGAGTGCACTCGTCATCGAGACATTTCCAGCGGGTGAACGCGGTCGCGCGATGGGCGTCTACATCGGCGTTTCCATGTCCTTCTTCGCGATCGGTCCGGTCCTCGGCGGTTTGCTCGCGGAGTACGCCGGATGGCGTTGGGTCTTTTTCATCAACCTGCCGATCGCCATTGCGGCGATCGCTCTGATCCTCGCCGCGAAGCCCCCCAATCGCCGCTCGGACGACCGCACGCTCGACGTGCCATCGGCCCTCTTGCTCGCGCTCGGACTGCCGCTTGCGATTTACGCGCTCCAGGAAGGTGCCGACAGCGATCCAGCAACCGGCGGGCTTCGCATCGTCGAGCCGCAATTCCTCGCCATGCTCGCGGCTGGCAGCGTGCTTTCAGCGCTGTTTGTATGGAGGCAGTTCCGGCTGGCGCGCCCACTGGTCCGGCTTGCGCTTCTCGCTGAGCCTCGCCTGCGTGCGAATGTCATGCTCATTGGCATCATGCAGTTCGCGCTCGCCTCGCTGGTTGTGCAGGGCGCGATTTATGCGCAGGAAGTCCTCGGCTACAACGCGGCACGCGCGGGCGCCTCGCTCATGCCGATGCTGATTCCCGTCATTCTCGTCGCGCGCCGTGCGGGCAAACTCTACGACCGCGTCGGTGTTCGGCCGCTCGCGCGCTTCGGCACACTTGTTGCCACCGTGGGCCTCGCAACGTGGGGCGCCGGTTCGATACTCGTTTCCTACGGCGTGATTGCGACAGGTATGGCGATGCTTGGGTTTGGCGTTGCCTTCATCATGTCGCCCGCCAACACCGACACACTCTCGGGAGTTCCTGACGAGACGCGCGGCCAGATCTCGGGCATCGTGCAGACATTCCGACAGATTGGAGGCGCGGTCGGCGTTGCGTTCGCCGCGACAGCCGCGGGTCTCGCACGCGCCGAAGGAGCCGAACTCGCGACCTCCATCGGCGTTGCGATCCTGTCAGCGGCCGTGGTCGCCGCCATCGGGATCGTGGTCGCGTGGCGCATGCCTGCCGGCACGCGCGATACCTTGCGAGTATGACCGCTCGTACCGCGCTTGTCGTCGCACCACTACTCCTCGTCATCTCGAACATCTTCATGACCTACGCCTGGTACGGGCACCTCAAAGACTTCAAGTCGAGGGCGCTCTGGATCGCGATCGCTGTCAGTTGGGGCGTCGCGTTCTTTGAGTATTGCCTGCAAGTACCTGCGAATCGAATTGGGTTTGAGCGGGCGGGCTTCTCTCTCGCGCAACTCAAGGTCATGCAAGAGGTCATCACGATGCTGGTCTTCGCAGGTTTTGCGGTGCTATACATGAAGGAGAAGCTGACGATGAACTTCTTCTACGCCTCGATTTGCCTCGTCGCGGCCGCGTTCTTCATGTTCCGCGATTTGAAACCCGCTCCCTGATCTCGCGAGTATCTTTCGCTCCATGCCGCACCAATCGCATGTCCATCAGCCATCGGCCCTCGCGCGTTGGCTCCCAGACCTTCCCATTCTGCTTGCGCTCGGAACGGGCGGATTCGTGCTTGCACACTGGTCACCCGCAGGCGAAATCAACAACAGCGCAAATCTCGCGTGGAGCGTCTGGCTCGTCGTGTGCATCGTGGCGGCTGCATTTCGCGCGATGGCACACGCAGATGCATTGGCAGAGAAGTTCGGCGAGCCGCTCGGCACGGTCATCCTGACCATCTCCGCTATCACGATCGAAGTTGCGGCCGTCTGCGCCGTCATGCTCGGCTCAAGTGGCGATGTCACCGTTGCGCGCGACACAATGCTGTCGGTGCTCATGATTCTCCTCAACCTCTTGATGGGTACCGTGATCATCATCGGCGGCCTCAAACGTGAGGAGCAAGAGTTCAACGCGCAGTCAGCGAGCGCATACTTGCCGATGATCATTGCATTTGGATCGATCACACTCGTGCTTCCTCGTTTCACTCGAAGCGCGGAAGGTGGACGGATGAGCGATCCGATGGAGATTTTCGTCGGCTGCGCGGCGCTCGTCATCTATCTCGTCTTTCTCTACTTTCAGACGACGCGACACAAGAACTTCTACGCGCACCACCGCATGACCGAGCGCGAACACGACGCGCGAAAGGAAGCACACGCCGCGGGCGAAACACATACGCCGATCTCGACCTGGCGTTCGGCCACGCTCCTTGTCCTCTCCCTTGTCGGTGTCGTTGCCATCGCCGAAGGCCTCGCGGGACGCGTCCAAGGCTTGCTCGCCGCGTCGTATCTCCCCGCAGGTATTGGCGGTATCTTCATCGCCGCGCTGGTGCTTGCTCCCGAAGGTTTGGCTGCCGTCAAGGCTGCCGCGCGCGAAGAGACACAGCGTTCGATGAACGTTCTGCTCGGGAGTGCACTTTCAACCATCGGCCTCACGGTCCCTGCAGTCCTCGCCATTCGATGGTTTACTGGCGTTTCGCCAGAACTTGGCCTCGACGCACCATACATCGTGTTGCTTGTGACGACCTTCATCGTCGCGTCGGTGAGCCTCCGCGGCGGCCGTGTCAATGCGATCCAAGGCGTCGTGCATATCCTGCTTTTCCTCGCCTTCCTCGTGACAATTCTCGATGAGGCGAGCGTCGTGACCGTGAAGTGACGCGAACAAGCATTGCAGTCGCGCGGGTGTCCGAGAAACGTGATCGAGCGAGTACACTCGCGGGATGCGATTCGTCACGACTGCCTGCGCCATCTTCGCTGCCACCTCCCCGTTTCTGTTGGCCTCGCCGACAGCCGCGACATCCGCGAGTGGCGCGAACGCCAGCGCACGGATATCGCACGCGGTGACCGGTCTCTCGCGTGCACTCGAAGCGGCTGAGAACAATCGCGCTCAACTCGAGAAGGCACTGGCGGCGGTGCCGGATACACAGCGCGCATCGCTCGAGTGGCTCATCGCGCACATGCCGGCGGCCGATCTCCGCTCGCTCGATGCTGCGTTTCTCTTGGCGCATGTCGACGGCGCCTACAACGCGTGGAAAACCGCTCCGTGGAGCGCGTCGGTTGACGAAGCAACCTACTTCGATGCGATCCTTCCGTATGCGAGCGTGAGTGAAAAGCGCGAGTTGTGGCTGCCAACGCTCCGTGCCAAGTGCTTGCCGATGGTCGAAGGCTTGCGCGACCCGGCGCTCGCATCTGCGCGACTGAATCAGCGCATTTTCCCAGAGTTCAAAGTCGCGTACTCGACGAAGCGCAAGCGCGCCGACCAAGCGCCAAGCGAGTCGATGGAGTCGGGCCTTGCAAGTTGCTCGGGCCTTTCTATTCTCCTCATCGATGCGTGTCGATCTGTCGGAATTCCCGCACGATTCGTGGGTGTTCCGCTTTGGACCGACGGCTCGGGCAACCACTCTTGGATTGAGATTTGGGATGGAACGCGCTGGCGCTACACAGGCGCTGCAGAACCGACCGGCGATGAACTCGATCAAGGTTGGTTTAGCGGTCGCGCGAGCGGACAAAATCGCTCGAAGCCTGAGCACGCGATTTACGCCGTGACATGGCGCGAGACGGGTGTCGAGTTCCCCTTCGTGTTCGACCCGTCGCGTCCGCGCGCACGCGCCGTCGATGTGACCGACCGTTACGCCGGCAAGGCCGCTGCGATTCCTGACGGCATGCAGGTCATGCGTATCTCGGTCCGCGATCCGCAGACGAAGTTGCGCGTGGCGCGTGCGGTCGAGGCGCGCGATCAGGCAAGCGGCACTGTGGCGAAGGGCGTTTCGAAAGACGAACGCTTCGATCTCAACGACCATCTTGAGCTCATCGTGCCGAAGGAAGGCATGATCGCATTCGCCATCGACGGAGTGCTCGTCGAGCAAGCGACATTCGTCCGATCTGGCAGTGAGATCCGCGAGGTCATCCTGGAGTTGCCGACGAACACGCCGGCACCCGGTGCTGTCTCGGGCCGCTTCTCGGAACTCGCCGACGATGTCGACCTCTTCATCGACGCAGCGTTCATGCCGGCTGAGATCGTGCTCTCGGAGGCGCGCGGCGATGAGAAGGCAACAAAAGACGAGAAGGCAAGTTCGACAACCGCGATCAAGGGACTTCAGACCTTCCTCAAGGACGGCGCGCTCGCCGATGTCGCGTCGCAACCCTTCGCGAGCACCGCACTCGATGTCGAGCCCACCTCGAAGGATCTCGAGCGCGTCACGACGTTGTTGACGAAGGCGCTCGAATCGGAAGTTCGCAAGAACGATCAGAAGGAATTCGAATCAAAGACGCTTGTTGCCGCGGACGGAACGAAGATGCCATTCTGGTACGCGGTGTACGGCGACAAGCCTAAGACAGGACGCAGCCTGTACATCTCGATGCACGGCGGCGGCGGCGCTCCGCCGCAGGTGAACAGCCAGCAGTGGGAGAATCAGAAGCGTCTCTATAAGCCGGAGGAAGGCGTGTACGTGGCGCCGCGCGCGCCCACCGACACGTGGAATCTCTGGCACCAGGGACATATCGACGAGCTTTTCCGCGAGTTGATTCGCGACATGGTCGTCTTTGAGGACGTGAACCCGGACCGGGTGTATCTGATGGGATACAGCGCAGGCGGCGACGGCGTCTATCAACTCGCGCCGCGCATGGCTGATTCCTTCGCGGCCGCCGCGATGATGGCAGGCCATCCAAACGAAACGCGCCCCGACGGACTGCGCAACATTCCGTTTGCGCTTTACATGGGTGGCAAGGACGCGGCCTTCAGTCGCAACGACATCGCTCGGTCTTGGAAGACGACGCTCGCGGATCTCGCGGCGAAGGATCCGGGCGGATACACGCACGAGGTCACGATCTACGAAGAGAACGGCCACTGGATGGATCGCAAGGACGCGGTTGCCGTGCCGTGGATGGCGAAATTCTCGCGGAATCTGCGGCCTGAACGCATCGTGTGGCTTCAAGATGACGTCACGAGCCCCCGCTTCTACTGGCTCGCGAATCCGGAGCCCAAGGGCGGTCAGCGCGTGGTCGCCGAGCGCAAGGGTCAGACGATCACGATTCTTGAGGCAACCGGCGTGAGCAAACTCGCGATCCGCCTCGACGGCTCGATGGTCGACCTCACGAAGCCGGTGATCGTGAAAGCTGGCCCTGATCTCGGTGGTGCGACGCTCTTCGAAGGAATGGCGCCCGCGACCATTGCCACGATGGCGAAGACGCTGGCCGAGCGCGGCGACCCTCGTGCGATCTTCCCGGCCGAAGTCTGCGTTGAACTGCCAGCGAAAGAGTAATGCCTTCTGCGCAGAAGTTCGTCATGGAACGCGTCGAATTCGTGCGCCCGCAGTATGCTGTGGGTATGAATCTTCGGCTCACGGTGTCGCGACTTGCCCTCGGCGCAGTCGTTGTGTTTGCACTCTTCGTTCAACATGCGTGGGACGAGCATGGCGCCACCGATATGGTGCTTTCAGCGGCTGGCTACGCGCTACTCCTCACGGGCTGTGCGGGGCGAATCTGGTGCGCGCTTTACATCGCTGGTCGCAAGAACTCGACACTCGTCGACTGCGGACCTTACTCACTCACCCGAAACCCGCTGTACTTCTTCAGCTTCCTCGCCTTCATCGGTGCAGGCTTGAGTTTCGAATCGCTGACCCTCGCGACACTCTTCGGCGTGGTCTTCTTCGCGACGCACTGGCCGACGATTCGACTCGAAGAGAAGCGTCTGCGCGAGCTCTTCGGTCTCGATTTCGACGCATACATGTCGCGCGTTCCGCGTTTCATCCCGCGATTCTCGCACTATCAGAGCGTGGAGTCACTTGTGGTCAATCCACGCATCTTCACGCGCACCATGGTTGAGGCCTCGCTGATCCCGCTTGTCTACCTCGGCGCGCAAGCGATCGAAGAGGGACAATCGCTCGGGATTCTCCCGACCTACTTCAGTTTCTATTGAAAAGCGCGAACGCTACTTGTCGTCGACGTGTCCCGTGTTCGTCGCGGGCTTTTCTGGCACTGCGGCCTTCGCTGGAACAGCAGGCTTTGCTGGATTCTCAGTTTTTGCCGTCGCCGTGATGTAACGCTGCGCGGCATCCGCGAGAGGGCCATCTTTGAGACCGGCAGCGCGAGCCTGCGCCATCGCGTCAGCAGCAGATACGCCCTTTGACTTCGCAAGGTAGGAGCCCCAGACCATCCCCGCAGTGGATGAAGAGCCGCAGTGGATCAGCGTCGGCCCGCCATCGCGGTCGATTTCGCGGGTGAGTTTGTCGATGTACGCATCCGAAAGCGTCTCGGCGTTCACGGGCATCTCAATGATCGTGATGCCGAGTTCCTTCGCAACCTTGCGCGGGTCGTAGCCACGCGCGGCGATCGTCTCGTCGGCGGTCTTCAGCGCGATGACGCGCTTCACCCCGCGGGCTGCAAGCGCGCGAAGCCCTGCCTCGGTCGGCCAGCCGGAAAAGTACACCGCGCCGTTGGAGTGCAGGTTGTTGAACTCGCGCGCGAGTTCCGCGTCGCTCACCGGCTGCGCAAGCGGAGGAATGGACGAGGTACCCGTCGCTTGCAATCCCATGCCGGCTGGCTCTATGAATGGCTTCGGAGGCGCTTCGTGCTCAGTTGGAGCGCTCGCACAGCCGCCGAGTGCAAACACGGCAACGACGGTGCAGAGCCCGCTTGGGAGGCAGCGGACGGAACGAACCGAACGAGGGGGCGCTTTCTGCGACATGCGTTCTCCATCGGCAGAACGAGGCCGAGACCACCGCGTTATCCCAGGTGCGACTGGATTGCCACTCGAAAACCGCCCCCATCAATCGACTTAGACCCAATCTGATCATCCGGGCGTCGTTTGTTCGGGGAGCAGGATGAAACCCTTCGAGCATGACTAGACCAGAAACTCGGGAAAACTGAGATTTGCGACTCGACGCGAGGCTCCGGTCTGCGCTCGCTCCTTTCTGCGCTCTTGGAGTGAGAGGCTCAACCTCCGCCGCGGAGGAATTCTGCCCAACGCTCCACTTCCGTTCAGTTTCCGCTTGACTCCGAAGAAGCCTGCGACATGTTCCCTAGGGAAGTCTTCGGTCCCAGACGACTCCCGCGGAAGCTTTCCCTCGTCCAGAGGTTTCCGCATCCCTCCTTCCATGTCCACATTTGTGGCTGAGGTTCTATGCCGATCATCCCGCAGCAAAGTGCGTTTATTTTTGCAGGCATCTCGTCCTTGCTTTTGGCTGGAGTGTGGGCGCTGCCCGCCCAGGCTGATGTGTCCAACACAATTGTGCAAGTGAACGCCACCGCGACCGAACTGCTTGCTGCAGGGTATTCGCAGGTTGGAACGGCCCCGTTCATTTCTGAACGCGCTGGAGATTGCTTTGTCAATGGCTGCTTCTCGCTCGCCGGAACAGCTGGAACGCTGCCGAACCGCGGGTTCCTCACCTTTCAGTTCCGAGACTTCGTCAATAGCCCGATGTACTACAACGGACTGTTCTCGGTGCTCGACGTCAACTACGGAGCCTCTGGCCTCACCCGTGATGCACTCATCGGGCTCATCAACGCGCAGTCATCGACCACCGGAGTGACTGCGTTGACCACCGCCCAGGCGAACAACGCTCAGGGGACCTGCAGCTTCAACGAGTGGCTCAATCCAGCGCTTCTCAATAGCGTTGTGCTCAACTGGCAGCCGAACCCAGCTCCAGCAACCGGCATTGGGCTCGGGCAGATCTACACCGTTGCGTGGGATCTTGACTCGGCGGTGCCTCCCGGCTTCCAAGGCTCGGGAGTTTCGCTTGGCGGCGCATATGCCGTTCCAGCACCGAGCGCTTTGGCGCTGCTCGCGCTTGGTGGATTGGCGGCGCGCCGTCGTCGCTGAAACCCGCGCAAGAGCCGTGGCGTCCCATTGGATGCGTGCAAAGAGGGACTTTCGTTGGTCCGATTGTTGCATTCGATCCTGTTGCATTCGCTCCTATTGCATTCGCTTCTTGTGACTCTTCGCCGGCTTCGTGAAAACCGAGGAACGCCCCGTCACCGAATCCCTCGACGGTATCGTGCGTGGCTTCATGCGCACGCAGCGCCCAATCTTCATCCTCGGAGCTGGCGCGGTTGTCCGCGATGCGCATCTGCCTGCGTACCAACTCGCCGGAATCACAGTCGGCGGGTTCTTTGACCTTGATCGCGCGCGCGCGGAAGCACTGGCTGCCTCTTGTTCTGCAGCGAGAGCCTTCGCATCGCTCGAAGAAACCATCGAAGCGTGCGTGCATGCGAACGGAGTCCTCGATGTCGCGCTGCCGCCACAGGCGATTGCGTCGACGTTTGAACGCATCCCTGCCGGCGCGACAGTCTTACTTCAGAAGCCGTTTGGTCGCACGCTCGAAGAAGCGACTGCGTTACGCGCATTGCTTGCCGCGCGGGGCATTCGCGGCGCTGTGAATTTCCAGTTGCGGCACGCGCCCGTCATCTGCGCGTTGCGCCAGTTGCTCGCTACGGGCGCGATCGGCGAGGTTGTGGATCTAGAAATACGCGTCGTCTGCCGCATGCCTTGGGAAACCTGGCCGTTTCTCAGAGGGATGCCGAGGATGGAAATCCTCATGCATTCGATTCACTACCTCGACCTCTGCCGGGCGCTGCTTGGCGAGCCGTCGCGCGTGTGGTCGTGGGCTGCGCCGCATCCAGCGGCGCCTGAGATCGCCGATGCGCGCAGCACGACGATTCTCGCCTTTGAGTCTGGAGGCACGGCTCAGCGCGCCGTCGTCACGACCTACCACCACCATGCAGCGGCCGAAGGCCACGATGCTTCGCATCTGCGCGTCGAGGGAACGCGCGGCACGGCGGTCGCACGGCTCGGCGTGAACCTCGACTATCCGCGCGGACGGACTGACACACTTGCGTGGAGTGCGAACGGCGGTGCGTGGCGCGAGGAACCAGTCGCTGGAAACTGGTTCCCACACGCGTTCGCTGGCTCAATGGGCGCACTTCTTGAAGCGACGAGCGCGGGACACGATCCAGTTGAGAGTCACTTCGATGACGCATGGCGCACCATGGCGCTTGTCGAGACGTGTTACAAGAGCGCTTCAGGCGGCGAACGCGTGCCTGAACTTCCAGAGTGAACGCCGATGCAATTCCCCACCATCACTGATTTCGAGATCGTCGACCTCCGCTTCCCCACGAGCGAAGAAGCGCATGGATCGGACGCCGTACATGTCGATCCCGATTACTCCGCGGCGTACGTGGTGCTGAAGACCAACGGCACGCACGCCGGTCACGGTCTTACCTTCACGATCGGCCGCGGCAACGAAATCGTCTGTCAAGCGATTCGCTCGATGATGCCGTTTGTTGTTGGGAAGTCGCTCGCGGAAATCCAGCGCGACCGACGCGCGTTCTGGCGTTCACTCGCGCAGGACTCGCAGTTCCGCTGGCTTGGACCTGAGAAGGGTGTGATGGCGCTTGCGGTCGCCGCGATTGTGAACGCCGTCTGGGACCTCGAGGCGCGCGTCGCTGGCAAACCGCTCTGGCGGCTGCTCGCCGACATGCCTGCGGAAGAACTCGTCGCCGCGATCGACTTTCACGGGATTCGCGACGCGGTCGACGAAGATGCATGCCTCGCCATGCTGCGCGCGAATGATGCGACGCGCGCCGAGCGCATCGCGCGCGTCGAACGCGAAGGCTTCCCCGCGTACACGACGAGTTGCGGTTGGATCGGCTACTCCGACGACACCGTGCGCGCACGCTGCCGCGAAGGAATCCGCGATGGCTTCACGCACTTCAAGATGAAGATTGGTCAATCGATCGAAGATGATGTGCGTCGCGCGCGCATCATCCGTGAGGAAATCGGCCCCGACCGCGTGCTCATGGTCGATGCGAACCAGCGCTTCGATGTGCAGCAGGCGATTGACTGGATCAAGCCGCTCGCGCCGTTCAACATTTGGTGGTTTGAAGAGCCGATTTCGCCAGACGATGTGCTTGGTCACGCCGAGATCGCACGTGCGATTCAACCGATTCGCGTCGCGACCGGCGAACAGTGCCAGAACCGCGTGATGTTCAAGCAGTTTCTCGCGTCGGGCGGCATGCAGATTTGCCAGCTCGATTCGTGCCGCGTTGGCGGCGTGAACGACAATCTCGCGATCATGGCGCTCGCGCGGCGCTTCGGTGTACCCGTCTGTCCGCATGCAGGCGGCGTTGGGCTCTGTGAGTTTGTCGCGCACTTGATTCTCGTCGACTACATCCGTTTCAACCCGACGATGGATGGCCGCGTGTGCGAATTCGTCGATCACCTGCACGAGCACTTCGTGGATCCGTGCATCGTGAAAGGCGGTCGCTATCTCGCGCCGCAATTGCCGGGATATTCGGGCGAAGTGAAGCGCGCATCGATCGATGCGTTCCGCTTCCCCGATGGACCAGAGTGGATCAAGCGCGCAGGAACGCGCACAGCAAAGGGAGTGGCGCGATGAACAGCAACACACAGGGCAGACTCGCAGGAAAGCGTGCGTTCGTCACGGCTGCGGCAGCAGGGATTGGACGCGCGAGCGCTCTCGCATTTGCCCGCGAAGGCGCGACCGTGATCGCGACCGATATTGACGTCGCGGGGCTTGCGTCGCTTGCGAAGGAGAGCGCATCGATCACGACGCGCGTCCTCGACGCGCGCGACTTTGCAGCGATCCGCGCGGCGGCGGCCGAGGCGGGCGACATCGACATCCTGCTGAATGCCGCGGGATTCGTGCATCAAGGCACGCTGCTTGAGTGCGATGAGAAGTCGTGGGACTTTTCGTTCGACCTCAATGTGAAGAGCGTGTACCGCATGCTCCACGCATTTTTGCCGAGGATGATTGAGCGAAAGACCGGCAGCGTGATCTCGATCGCCAGCGTCGCGTCGAGCATCCGCGGCGTGCCCAACCGCGCGGCGTACAGCGCGACGAAGGCTGCGCTGATCGGAATGACGAAGGCGGTTGCGGCGGACACGGTCGCGCACGGCGTGCGCGTAAATGCGATCTGTCCGGGCACGGTTGAGACACCGAGCCTGCAGGGACGCATCAATCAG
>CAIWCL010000027.1 GCA_903911205.1 uncultured bacterium | reverse complement strand
GGCCAGAGCGAGCAAGTTGCGAAGCAGGTTGCGAGCGCGCGAGATTCTCGCGGTCGCCGCTGCGGCTCGTCATCTCAGCCCGCCGCGATTCATTCGCGGCGAGGCTGGCAAGAGCGAGCAAGTTGCGAAGCAGGTTGCGAGCGCTCAAAGTTCGTTGCGAGCGCTCAAAGTTCGTTGCGAGCGCTCGAATATCGTCGCTCAAGCAACCACAAGATCCGCGTAATCCGCCATCGAAGCGCGAACAACCTGCCACGCGTGCGTCACGCTGTACGTCGATCGAATCGAAACGCGATTCTCTTCGCCGGGCATCGTCTTGTACGTCGCGAAATAGTGGACGAGTCGGTCGATCAACGCTTTCGGCAAATCCTCAAGGTCACTCGCACGACCGTACACCGGATCACTCGCAAGCACCGCGATGATCTTGTCATCCGCTTCGCCGCCATCGACCATCTCGATCCCGCCAACAACGCGCGCATCAAGAATGACTTCATTGCGATTGATTGGTCGCTCGGTGAGTACACAGATATCGAGCGGATCGCCATCGCCGCGCGTCGAAGTTGGCGACAACGCCGCCACGCGCGCGCCGCAATACGTGCGCGGCACAAAGCCGTAGAGCGCGGGCGGCACCGAACTCGATCGCTGTGGCCGATCGACGCGCAGATAGCCCGAGTGCTTATCGATCTCGTACTTCACGACGTCAAACGGCGTGATTTCGATGAACGCGTGCACCACATCCGGTGGCTTCGGACCAACAGGCAACCCGTGCCACGGATGCGGCCGTGATGTCGAAAACTGAATCGGGTCCTTCGCCATGCGCGCATTCTCCACAAGTCGAGGAGACCAGACGTGCGAGATCACTTCTGTGGGAGCTTCTTCATCAATTCTTCGACAGCCTTCGCAAGTTGCGCGTCGTAGGCGCGCGATTCATCTTCTGGCGTTTGGACGACGACAAAGTCCGGCATCGCGCCGTTCTCTTCCATGTCTGTTCCATCGGGGAGATACCACCCGCGGAACGGCATGCGCACGGTGGTTCCGTCGACAAGACTCTCAGAGCCCGTTGAAATCACACCACCGGCCGTTTGCTGTCCGACAAGCGGTCCGCGTCCGAGCGTCTTGAACGCATGTGACGTGATCTCCGCGTTCGAGAAGCTCTTTTCGTTGCAGAGCATCGCCATCGGCAACGTATAGCGTTGGATGAAGAGGCGATCCTGCGGGTAACTCGTCGTTCGACCAAGGTCACCTTCGCGTGGAATCGCGTAGGCATGCGGCCGCACATCGATCGATGCAAGCAAGCGGTCGGCCGTGAAGCCGCCACCGTTGTTGCGCACATCGACGAGCAACGCATCGCGTCCCGCCGCCGCCGCGTAAAGATCGCGCTCGAAACGATCGAGCGAGGCTTGATCCATCGATTGGATGTGGAGGTAACCGATCCGGCCGCCCGAGAGCTCATGCACGCGACGTGCGTTGTCGAGCACTTCGGCGCGATATCGCAGGGCGCGTTCTTCCGTCGAACCCATCGGCACGATGATCGCACCCAACTCGACAGGCTTCGCAGCGGCAGCAGCCGCGGCTGCCACTCCGGCGCCATTTGCGGCCCCGCCTGCGGCACCGTCCGTCGCAGCAGGCTTGGCCGCGTCGGTTGCGGGGCGCATGAAGGTCACGAAGACTTCCTGCCCGATCTTCCCAGCAAGCGTCGTCTCAAGCGGCTTCGTTGCATCGACCTTCTCGAAGTCGATGGCCGTGATCGTGTCGCCGACTTCAATGCGCGGATTCGCAAGCGCTGCCGGCGAATCTGGCAGGACACTCACGACGCGACGACCGCCATCGGCTTCAACCGTTGCAACCCCAAGTCGACCTTGCGCGCGACGACTCGGTGCGGCGCTCGGGCCGTTCCCCGACTCGGATGACCGCACGCCAAGGTGCGACGCATCGAGGTGACCGATGAACATATTGGCGATGAAGTCGAACTCGTCGGCGGTGCGTGCACGCGACGCGAGATCGCGGTAACGCTCCGTGAGCGCGGGCCAATCGAGCCCCTTCTCGGCCGGGCTCTTGTAGAACTTGCCGCCCATGATGCGCGACACTTCTTCGAGTTTCTGCGCGTTGCGCTTCGCGAGTTCAACTTCGCTCGTGGCGGAGATGTCGAAACTCTTCGCGTCGCCTGTGAGGCCGATTGTTTGCGCACCGCCAGCGCCGAGCGCGACGATGCGATCGCCTGCGAAGTTCAGCCCAACGATTGCAGCGCCAGGCGCGATCTTCTTCTGCTCACTGCCGTCCCACCTCACGCTGAAGATGCCGCGATCTTTGCCTTCGGTGCCGACGAAGACGATGCGCTCGCCGGTGGGAAGGATTTCGAGATTCACTTCGTCGCCCGGAAGCGACGTCACGCGCCGCATGCGGAGATAGGCGTCGTCGAGTTCGAGTCCTTCGAACGGGTCCTTCGCGGGAGTTGGTTCGGACTTCGCGGTCGCGACGTCCGTCGCGGGTTCAGTGGCGGCCGCGAGCGCTGCAACTTGTGCGGGGTCGGTGGTCGGATCCGCCTTCGCTTCGTTTGAAGTACTCGCCTTCGCTTCGGTTGAAGTACTCGCCTTCGCTTCGGTTGAAGTACTCGCCTTCGCTTCGAGCGGCTTCCGCTTCTTTTGCGCCTCCGCTGCGTCCTTGAAGTACTGCTCGAGGTCGCGCGCGGAGTAACCCTCGAGATCGCGATCGAGCATCACGACCCAGACATCGAACTCTTCGTTCGTGCGCTCGCTCGTGAAAGCGAGCATGCGATTGTCCGCGGAAAATCGTGGGCTTCCGTCGTTGTCCGGGTGTCGCGTGACATTCACCGCTGGCTTCGAGCCGTCGGCCGCGAGGATCCAAATGTCCTTGTTGAAGTCTTGATCGTGCTCGGCAAGCGCGATGAGCGTGCCATCCGGCGAGAAGACGACTTCGGTTTCGTCGTCCCAGCCTGGGTGGATGACCTTCACCTCGCCGCTGGCGAGATCGAGCCGCGCGAGATCGGCAAGATCACGCATGAAGAAGAGCGCTTTGCCATCGGGCGACGCGACCGGACGGCGATCGTTGTGTGGACCAGCGACCAACGGAGTCACATCGAAGCGCACCGCGTCAGCCCAGCGACCACTATCGAGTTTGGGATCCTTCTTCTCAGCTTCCTTTTTCTCGCCTGGCTTCGCGTCGGGCTTCACATCTGGCTTCGCGTCGGGCTTCTTCTCTTCTTGCGCAGCGGTCGCAGGCGTGTTGGTGGCGGGAGCGGCTGCAGGCACGTCGGCCTTCGGCGCAACTGTCGCCGCCGCAGGCTCGGGATTTGTTTCGGACTTCGCCGCTTCGGGTTTCGTCTCGGGTTTCGTCGCTTCAGGCTTCGCCACCTCGGGCTTCTTCAACTTGCCGCGCTCGCGCGCCTCGGCGCGGGTCTCAGCAACCTTCGCTGCGAAGAGCGAGTCGCCCGAACCTTCCGCGCCATCGTCCATGTCGCTCGCAAAGTAGAGCGTCAAACCGTCGGCCGACCACGCGATGTCGCGCTCGCGCCCTTCGCCTTCCGTCACGCGTCGCGTCGGAGCCTTGTCTTCCGTCGCACGCACGAAGACGTCACCGTCCGCCACGAACGCCATCGTCTTTCCATCGGGTGAAAGTGCGATTTCGCTCGGAGCGCGCCCGACTTGCTTGAACTCGCGATCGGCAAGCGTGTCGGCCGCGGCAGTGAAGGCGAGTTTCTCAGGCGATGCGCCGTCCTTCGAAAGATCGATCCGCCAGAGATCGCCAAGGACACCAAACACCGCCGTCTTGCCATCGGCCGAGACTGCGAGACCGTGGATGTCTGCGCCGTCGAAATCCGTGAGTCGCTTGCCCGCGTCGAGCGCGTCGCCCACCTTCGCACGGAAGAGGTTGAGTGTGCCCGTGCCGCGATCGGAGATGTAGACGTATTCATCCGCCGAGATGAAGCGCGGCAATCCATCGTTGCCGTCGTACTTCGTCAGCGGGGCGAAGCTCTTCCCCGCCACATCAAAGAGCCACACGTTGCGGTTGTCGGGGCCGTTGTAGCCGCGTCGCGACCAGCCTGAGCCGCCGCGTTCGAACAGGACGCGCACGCCGTCGGACGACGCGTTGGCCGCGCCGCCGAACGCATCGTGCAGACGTACCGGCGTGCCGCCATCGACCGAGACGACGTACGGCCGCGACGAGCGGTAAAGGTCGCCCTCGACCGTTGTATCGATGAAGGCGACAGGCTTTCCTTCGAGCATGCCGACCGACGCGAGCGCGAACGGCGCGTCGATTTCGGTGATCTGGCGAAGATCGCTGCCGTCGGTGGCCATCGACCAGAGGTTCTTGACGCCCTCGCGATCGCTTTCAAAGACGATGCGCGCGCCATCGGGCGTGAAGCCGCTGCGCGTTTCGTTCGCGGGGTTTGCTGTCAGCCGTGTCGCCGCGCCGCCCGTCGCCGGGGCGCGCCAGAGGTCGCCACGCCATGTGAACACGACCGTCGAACCGTCCGGGGACAACGCGGGATACCGCGGCAGATCGACATTGGCAGCGATGGCGCCACAGGCGCAAACAGCGGCCACGAGCGTCGAGAGTGCGGAAAGGCGATTTCGTCGGGTGAAGAGTGGATTCGGCATGGGTTTCGTCCAGTCGCGCAGGCGCGAGGGGGCGCAGTCTATGCCCTCCCCGCGGTCGTGTCGGCGCGCGACGACCCCCGCCCTCAACCTCTCACACGACCCCGCCTCCGCCTGCAGACACCGCTCGTGGAAGTGCCGCGTGGAAGTGCCTCGTGGAAGTGCCGCGTGGAAGTGCCGCGTGGAAGTGCCTCGTAGAAGTGCCTCGTGGAGGTTTCTCACGGAAATTCCTCGCCACCGGTGCGGATGTGCGCGGGATGCTCCGGGAAAAACACGCGGAATCGACATCTTCGCCAAACCTCGAGCGCTTCTCGGCCGATTCGAATTCCGCGTCTCAGCCAATCAGGCCGAAGACCGCCGCAGTTTCTTCTCGTGTTTTGGTCCTGTTGTTCGTTCCTCTCATCTGTTCCTCTTCTGTACCTCGAGAGTTCCGGAGTGTCTGTTATGAACCCGAATCGTCCTACCCGCAACGCGCAGCAAGTCCGCTCGATCATCCAGAACATGGGGCGCTCGATCGATGAGGCCCGCACGCGACGACTTGGGCCTTCCATGCCACCGGGCGCCAATTCGGGGTCAAACTCCGGCACGCCGAGCGCGCGCTTGGCGAACTCTTCGCTTTTCAGCGCCATGGACATGCAGATCGGGGCATCTGAAATGCCAGCCTCTGCACCGCACGCCGCAAACGCGTCCGCAAGTGCACCGACCAATACTGCCGGAACTGCTCACGGAACACCTTCCGCCGCTGCATCCACACCGGCACCAACGACTCCGCCACCCGTCCGCTCGGTCGGTGAGATGTTTGAAAGCGGCGCCCCTCGCCTGAAGGCTCGCCCGAAGAAGGCAAACTGACGGCCGCACTTAGTGCCAGATCGGAGCCCAGATCGGAAGCCCAGATCGGAAGCCCAGATCGGAAGCCCAGATCGGAAGCCCAGATCGGAACCGATTCGGAAGCCGGCGCGCCGCCACCCAGCGACCTCGGTGCCCACCGTAATCGTTTTCGCGCGAGCGATATGCTGCGGCGATGAGTACGCAGCCCGCCGCCAGCGCAGCCCCCGGCCCCGCCGACACGATCCGCCCAGACAGCCTCGCGTTCCTCAAGGAACTTCTCGATACCCCGAGCCCCTCTGGCTTCGAGCGCGACGGTCAGCGCGTGTGGCTTTCGTACGCGCGCAAGTTCGCGACGAAAACCTGGAACGATCCCTACAACAACTGCTTCGCGTCGTTCGGTCCGGAAGGTGACGGCATCCCAACGCTCGCCGTGTGCGGCCACGCCGATGAAATCGGCCTGATGGTCAACCATTTCGATGAGAAGGGCTTCGTCTACTGCAAGGCGATCGGTGGCATCGACACCGGCTCAATCGTCGGAAAGCGCGTCCAGTTCCGCTCGTCGATTCCGGGCGTCAAGAACCCTGTCATCGGCCTCATCGGCGCGACGGCGATTCACCTCCAAGACAAGTCGGCCGAGGGCAAGGTGCGCAAAATGCACGAGCTCTTCATCGACATCGGTGCCACCAGTGGCGACGAAGCAAAGGCGCGCCTCGCGATTGGTGACGCCGGCGTTTTCCTCGATGGATTCATGCATATCAACGACGACATCGTCGTCGCACGCGCGCTCGACAATCGAATCGGTACATGGATCGCAGCCGAAGCGCTGCGGCTCGTCGCCGAACGCGCGAATGATCTGAAGGTTCGCGTCGTCGCGGTGTCGACCGTGCAAGAGGAAGTTGGCTTGCGCGGCGCACAAATGATCGCGCGGACGCTCGCGCCGTCGGTTGCGCTTGTGACCGACGTTGGTCACGCGACCGACAGCCCCGGCATCAGCCACGCCCAACACGGCCTCTTCAAACTCGCGGGCGGGCCGAAGATCGCTGTGGGCGGCGCGATGCAACCGGAAGTCGTGACACGACTCACCGAAGTCGCACAAGGCCTTTCGATTCCGCTGCAACGCGCCGCGACTCCGGGCGGTTCCGGTACCGACACCGATGCGATCTTCGTGCAAGGCGGCATCCCCTGCGGACTCGTGTCGCTCCCGATTCGCTACATGCACACGACCGTCGAAATGACGAGCCTGCGCGACCTCAATCGCATCGCGCATCTCTTCGCTGGTTTTGCGCTGTCGATGAAGCCGGGCGAGAAGTTCACCGGCGTCCTCTGACAAGACGCGCACTCACGCGGTCTTGCGATCACGGCGCGTGCGACGACCTGCGGTTTTCTTCGCGGTTGCCGATGTCTTCCGTTCGCCCTTCAGGCGATACGCGATCGCCGGCGGGAAATTCCCGAGGACGAGCTCTTTCTTACCGTCGTGGTGGCGACGCAGCGACTTGCCGTAGGCGTCGATCCGCTTGAGCCGCGCGCGGCCCGCGCTATCCAAGACCGGCCCCTTCATCACACGGACGCCGGCGTACTCGAAGTAGACGAGTTCGCCGTTCTCCTTCAGGAGCGCAAACATGCGGCGGAAGATCTGCCGCATCAGTTTCGGCGGGAAGTTGTTGAAGGGAAGTCCACAGACGATGACGTCGTACGGGCCTTCGAGTTTCGCTTCTTCGATCGGCGCGCAGTGCAGCCCGACCTTCACCTTTGGATGCTTGCCGCGATACGGCCCGAGCAACTTCTTCTCAAGCGTGCGGCAGAAGTTCTCGTTGATCTCGACGAGATCAAACTGATCACCCGCGCGGAGTTTCCGCAAGATCGCCTTGGTGAACGGCCCTGTTCCCGGCCCCACTTCGAGCACTCGGCGCGGCCCCTCGATCGCGCCGATCGAACTCGTCATAGCGGCCGCCAACATGGGCGACGATGGCCACACTGAACCAGTGTGCCGGAAGTCTCGGAAGGCTTCGGTAATGAAGTTCAACACGGAGCGTGGATGCTACCCGCACGCTCGGCGGAGGCGCACGATCTCATCCCCGAGCGTGTGAATTCTCCGTACATTCACGACCCGAGAACCATCATGGCATACGTCAACGAAAACTATCTCAAACTCGCCGCTGGATACCTTTTCCCCGAGATCGCGCGCCGTGTCGCCGCGTTCGCTGCGGAGAAGCCGGAACTCGCGAAAGAAATCATCCGCTGCGGCATCGGCGACGTGACCGAGCCACTACCGCCGAGTGTGATTCGTGCCATGCACGCGGCGAACGAAGAACTC
>CAIWCL010000026.1 GCA_903911205.1 uncultured bacterium | reverse complement strand
GTCCGGATGCGTATCGACCTTCATCTCCAGTGGCACTTCGGGAGCAAGGCGCACGAGGAGATCAACCAGTGGCTTTCCTTTCGGCCCACCGTCGAGCCGAATTGCGCCATCTGGCTGGCGCGAAATCATGTCCATGTTGAATACGCCACGAATTCGCGCTGTTGGCACGGTTTCTTCTTCGACGAACGCGCGGCTTCCAACGAGTCCTGCTTCTTCGCCGGTGAATCCGACGAACACAACTCCAACGTCCAGTGCATCGTCTTTCAGTGCTTCTGCCACTGCGATCATGCCGCAGACACCGCTCGCGTTGTCATCGGCTCCGTTGTAGATCTTGTCTTCACCGTCGCCTGCGGTCGACTTCGGCGGCAGGTGATCGAAGTGCGCGGTGACCAGAAGAAACTCACCGCTTGGATTTGCTCCGCGCGGAGGAATCCACGCGACGACATTTGGCGCAGCTGCAGGCATGCGGCCAATGGGTACGAGCATTGATTCGCGTCCATCCGCTCCCTTGACGAGCGGTTTCGCGCCCGCAGCAGCAAGTTGCTGAGCAACCCACTCTGCCGCGCGCTTGCCTTCCTCGCTACGGAACGACCGTCCTTTGAAGTCGTCCGAGGCAAGGCGCTCGATGTTTGCCCGGATCGGCCCGGGCTCGATGGTCGGAAGAACCGTGTCTCGCGTTGATGCCTCGTCGTCGGCATGCGCGGCGATCGCTGGCTGCGCGAACGGGAGCACGAAACCGAGCGTGAGCAGGAGAGCGAGCAGGACGACACGCGAGTGAGCGAGGAAACGGGCGGGTAGGCGCCAAGGCATCCGTGCAGGGTAACCGTGGATCGGGTGAAACCGATATTTGCGCGGGATTGGCCGACGCACGGAGGTCGTTGCGCTGCGCCCGACCGTCAACCGAGACGAATTGCTTGATGAGGGCTCAACGATCGACCGATGACAGGCCCTACATTCTCCGTCCTCACCCGGGCGGGCGTGGCAGGCTTTCGTGGCAGGCGTTCGTGGCAGGCGTTCGTGGTAGGCGTTCGTGGCAGGCGTTTTATGTGCGGAATCATCGGGTACTCAGGTCGGTTTGACTCGCACGGGCTCCAGCAGGGAATCCGGGCCATTTGTCACCGTGGTCCCGATGACTCGGGCTCCTTTACCAATGACACGGCGCAGGTTGGGCTCGGGCATGCGCGGCTTTCGATCATTGACCTCTCGCCGCTCGGTCATCAACCGATGTATGCAGAGGCGGGCGCAGTTCAACTCGTCTTTAACGGCGAGATTTACAACTATCGCGAGCTCCGTCGAGAACTCGAGGCGAAAGGTCACACCTTTCGAGGTCACTCCGATACGGAAGTGATTCTGCACCTCTTCCTCGAAGAGGGCGAGCGCATGTTGCCGCGTTTGAACGGCATCTTCACGATCGCCATCTTTGATGCGCGCACCGGCGAAACTCTGGTTGCGCGCGACGCGCTCGGTGTGAAGCCGCTGTATTACGCCGAGACATCGAAAGGCGTCGCGTTTTCGAGCGAACTCAAAGGGCTTCTTGAACTGGTGCCAGAAGTGCGCGAACTCGATTTCGTCGCGCTACACCGCTATGTGAGTTGTCTTTGGTGCCCAGGCGAAGGCACGCCGCTGAAGGCTGTTCGAAAAGTACTGCCCGGTGAACTGCTCGTACTTCGCGAGGGACGGATCGCACGTCGCGCGACGTGGTACCAACTCCCTGTCTTTCGCGGTGTTCATGCGGATCTCGACGAGCGAGGCAGCGTGGATGGCGCAGTATCCGCCATTCGTGCGGCGGTGTCTCGCCAGATGGTTGCGGATGTACCCGTGGGTGCCTTCTTGTCCGGCGGGCTTGATTCGAGCGCGATCGTTGCGTTTGCACGTGAGCAGGCGCCCGACATCGAGTGTTTCACGATTCGTCAAGTCGGGGGCACTGAAGCAGGCGTCACCGACGATTTGCCATACGCAGAGCGCGTCGCGAAACACCTCGGCGTGCGGCTTCATACGGTGGAAATCGAGGCGAATCGCATGGCGGGCGACCTCGAGAAGATGATCTGGCAACTGGACGAGCCACTCGCGGATCCTGCGCCGCTCAATGTGCTCTACATCTGCGAACTTGCACGAAAGCATGGCATGAAAGTGCTTCTTTCAGGCGCGGGCGGTGATGACCTCTTCACGGGGTACCGTCGCCATCACGCGGTGTCGTTGCAGAAGTACTGGGATTGGATGCCCTCGTCCGTGCGGAGCGCCATCGAGACGTTCGGGCGGCGCGGAGACGCGCGCAAACCTTTGTGGCGACGACTGTCGAAGATCACAAATGGTGCAGGATTGTCCGGCGATGCGCGGCTCGCGAACTACTTCATGTGGGCCCGCGAAGACGAGATGTTGGCGCTTTACACGCCTGAAATGCGTCGTGCAGCGGCCGCGAATCCGGCACTCGCGCCGATCCTCGATTTCATTCGTCCCTTGCCCGCGTCGGTACCCGCGATCGAACGCATGCTTGCCATCGAGCAACGCTTCTTTCTCGCGGACCACAACCTCACGTACACGGACAAGATGTCCATGGCGGTTGGAGTCGAAGTGCGTGTGCCGCTGCTTGACCTTGAACTTGTCGAGTTTGCAGCGCGTGTTCCAGCACATCTGAAGCAGCGCGGCAAAGTTGGGAAATGGGTGCTCAAGAAGGCGATGGAGCCGTATCTCCCGCACGATGTGATCTATCGACCGAAGTCTGGTTTCGGAGCGCCGCTCCGTCGCTGGATGCTGCATGAACTCCGCCCACTGCTTGGAGACATGCTCGGCGCGGAGAGTCTTCGTCGTCGTGGTCTCTTTGATCCGGCCGCGGTCGCGCGGCTCATCGATGCCAACCAGACCGGCCGCATCGATGCGAATTACACGCTCCTTTCGCTGCTCTCCATCGAGATGTGGTGTCGGAGGTTTATCGATCGCCGCGGCAGCACAAGCGTCAGCGATTCGCGTTGAGCAATGGGCAACCTCGGTCCAACATGTGACAAGCGTTCATCGCCGAGCGTGGGCTGTGGGCAGTGGATGCTTCGCGTTCGAAATGCTCTGGGGCGCGACGAGTTGCGGCCGGGCGCGATGAGGGAAGGCAGCTGGAGCGTCGGGAGTCGCAAATCGCTGCGATTGCGCCGCTTTCGCGTCAAAGTGACGTTGTCCGAGAAGCAGTCTGCGACGTGATTGCTGCAATCTTGACCGTCGATTCTTGACCACCCGATCACTTTCAGCGGCGATGATGGCCGTCCGTACCGATAGAAGCGGTCCGCGGAGGATCTCTCCGCGGACGAGCCGGAGCCCACCGTGAAACAGATCCTCCAGTCCCTCAAAAACGGCAAAACCGAAGTCGCAGAGGTTCCGTGCCCAGCGGTCAAGCGCGGTCATCTGCTTGTTCGTTCATCGCGCACGCTCGTCTCCGTGGGCACCGAACGCATGCTCGTCGACTTCGGCAAAGCAGGTTGGATCGAAAAGGCGCGCCAACAGCCCGACAAGGTGCGCATGGTGCTCGACAAGATCAAGACCGACGGCCTCATGCCGACAATTGAATCGGTCTTGAACAAACTCGATCAGCCGCTTCCGCTTGGCTATTGCAACGTCGGTCGCGTCCTTGAGGCTGGTTCAGGACTCATCGGTTACGCGCCGGGCGATCGCATCGTTTCCAACGGGAAACACGCGGAAGCCGTGTGTGTGCCTGTCAACCTGACCGCGCGCGTTCCGGACAACGTTTCTGACGAAGAGGCGGCGTTCACCGTGCTCGGCGCAATCGCCCTCCAGGGCATTCGCCTCGTGCAACCGACACTTGGCGAAACCGTGGTCGTGACGGGGCTTGGCCTCATTGGTCTCGTGACGGTTCAACTTCTTCGCTCACATGGGTGTCGCGTACTTGGGCTCGACTTTGACCCTGAGAAGCTTGCTCTCGCGCGGAAGTTTGGCGCGGAAACCGTGAATCTCGCTGCGGGCGAGGATCCGGTGAAAGCGGCGCAGGCGTATTCGCGTGGCCGTGGCGTCGACGGTGTCATCATCACAGCGGCGACAAAGTCGAATGAGCCGATGCACCAGGCCGCACTGATGTGCCGGAAGCGCGGTCGCATCGTGCTCGTCGGTGTCACAGGTCTTGAACTCTCACGCGCCGACTTCTTCGAGAAGGAAATCACATTCCAAGTTTCGTGTTCGTACGGCCCGGGCCGTTACGACCCGAACTACGAAGAGAAGGGCAACGACTATCCGGTTGGTTTCGTTCGCTGGACTGAGCAGCGAAACTTTGAAGCGATCCTCGACATGATGTCGGACGGTCGATTGGATGTGAAGCCACTGATTTCGCATCGATTCTCGATCGAAGACGCGGAACAAGCCTACGAACTCGTCGGTGGCGCGGGACCTTCGCTCGGTATTCTGCTTGAGTATCCGGCGATTGCAACGAAGAGCGATGCCGCAGTTCGTCAGTCGACCGTTGCAATTCCCGCGGGCACAGCGCGCGGAGTGCCGGCTGTTCCAGGCGCATCCATCGGTCTTGTTGGAAGCGGAAACTACGCGACGGCGGTGCTCATCCCGGCCTTCAAGGCTGCGGGTGCGCGATTGCGCACGGTTGCAAGTTCAGCCGGTGTCAGCGGTCTGCATGCTGGACGAAAGTATGGGTTTGAGCAGACCACAACCGACTCCGATTCGATCTTCAGTGACGCGTCTGTCAACGCGCTTGTTGTGGCGACTCGCCATGACAACCACGCGTCGATGGTGGTAAAGGCGTTGCGCGCGGGGAAGCACATCTTTGTCGAAAAGCCGATCGCGCTCACCGAGGCAGAACTCTCAGAAATCGAGGGTGCGCACGCGGATTTGGCAGCGAAGGGTACAGCGCCGCTTGTCATGGTCGGCTTCAATCGGCGATTCGCGCCGCAAGTGGCCAAGATGAAGTCGTTGCTTGCAGGTGCGCGCGGTCCGAAAGCGTTCGTGATGACGGTGAACGCAGGAGCGATTCCCGCAGAACATTGGACGCAAGATCGCGACGTCGGCGGTGGTCGCATCGTTGGCGAAGGGTGCCACTTCATCGACCTTCTTCGTTTCCTTGCCGGTGAACGAATCACCGCGGTGCGCACCAACACGATGGAGTGCCCATCCGCAGATTCGGTCTCGATCGAACTGCGCTTTGCGGATGGATCAATCGGCACGGTGCACTATCTCGCAAACGGCAGCAAGAGTTTCCCGAAAGAGCGCGTGGAAGTCTTCGCGCAGGGCCGCGTACTTCAACTCGACAACTACCGTCGCCTCACGGGCTTCGGTTGGCCAGGCTTCAAGAAGATGAATCTGTGGAGCCAGGACAAGGGCCAAAAGGCCTGCGCTGCGGCCTTCGTGCAGGCGGTCGCAAAGGGCGGCGCGTCGCCGATTCCGTTTGATGAACTGATCGAAGTGGGACGCGCGACGATTCTCGCAGCCGATCTCGCAAGAGCCAAATGACAGGCCAAATGACAGGCCAAATGACAGGCCAAGTGACGAGCGAAGTGATAGGCGAAGTGATAGGCGAAGTGATGAGCGAAGGAACGAGCAACGTCATGAGCACTACGGACAACACCATTCTCGTGGACATCATTGCCGGCGCGCGACCGAACTTCATGAAGATCGCTCCGATCATTCATGCCATCCAGGCACGCGAAAAGGCCGGCGGCCGCTTGCGGTTCCGGCTTGTGCACACTGGCCAGCACTACGACGAAAAGATGTCGGGCGACTTCTTTCGGCAACTCGGAATTCCTGCGCCAGATGTCAACCTTGAGGTGGGATCGGGTTCGCACGCGGAACAGACGGCGTCGATCATGACCCGATATGAGAAACTGCTGACGGAGAAGAAGCCCGCGCTTTGCCTCGTGGTCGGCGACGTCACGAGCACCATGGCCTGTGCGATTGCCGCACAAAAACTCTGGGTCAAAGTTGCGCACGTGGAAGCGGGTATTCGCTCGGGCGATTGGTCGATGCCTGAAGAGATCAATCGCATGGTGACGGATTCGATCACCAACTACTTCTACACGACGAGCGACCACGCGAACCGCAATCTCCGCGCTGCAGGAATTGCGGACGACCGCATTTTCTTCGTCGGAAACACGATGATCGACACGCTCCGAGCGAACATGGATCGTCTTACCAAGCCGGCGTTCTTCGATGAGCTCGGCTTGAAGCAGGGTGGCTATTTCGTGATGACCATGCACCGTCCCGCGAATGTGGACTCGGGCAGTAAGTTCACCAAGTTGCTCGACGCAATCATCGCGGGGACCCGCGGCGAACCAGTGGTTTTCCCAGTCCATCCGCGAACAGCGAAGACGATGCGTGAATTCAGCGCCATTCCAGCCAGCATCAAACTTGTGGATCCCCAGCCGTATCTCGAGTTCAACTGGCTTGTGAAGCACGCGAAGGCGGTCATTACCGATTCGGGCGGCATCACCGAAGAGACGACCGTCATGGGTGTTCCGTGCATGACACTTCGAGACAACACTGAGCGCCCTGAAACGTGCGAGCTCGGCACGAACGAACTGCTTGGCACCGATCCAGTCGCGTTGAAGCCCGCACTCGATCGACTCTTTGCAGGTCAGTGGAAGAAGGGCGGTATTCCGCCGCTTTGGGACGGACGCACCGCGGAGCGCATCGTCGCCTCGCTCGAAAAAGTGCTTGGGTGACAAAACCCCGCGTGATGCGGCGTTGTTGCCGCGAATGAACTGCGCCACGATCGCCGATGCCATCTCTCGCAGGACTCTCCCGACTCTGGCACACCGTGCGGTATCTCCGTGCGGTGCAAGTTCGTGAGCGCATTCGCCAGAAGTTCTCTCGGCCGAAGCCAAATCTGTCGGCGGCGCCGTCGGTTCGCGCGTGCAACGGCGCGTTCACCGAAGTTGCGCATCGTCGAGCAAGCATGACGGGGCCAACGCGATTCGTCTTCCTGAATGAGGAACGCGATCTTGAAGATCACGGTTGGGATGACTCAGGAGTCGCGATACTCTGGCGTTACAACCTGCATTACTTTGACGACCTTTGCGCCAAGGACGCATCTGCGCGAGCCGAGTGGCATCGAGCCCTCATCACGCGTTGGATGCGCGAAAACCCGCCACCGCAGCGAAAAACTGCGTGGTCGCCTTACCCGACCTCGATCCGTATTGTGAATTGGATCAAGTGGATTCTCGCGGGAAATGCGCCAGTTCCAGGAATGATTGAGAGTCTCGCGGTCCAATCGCGGTGGCTCGAACAGCGGCTTGAGCGGCACTTGATGGGAAACCATCTCTTTGTGAACGCGAAGGCGTTGGTGTATGCGGGTCTCTTCTTCGACGGTCCTGAGGCGACGCGGTGGCGCGAGACAGGACTCGCCATCCTGCGTGAGGAGATCTTCGAACAGATTCTTCCAGATGGTGCGCAGTTTGAGCGTTCACCGATGTATCACGCCTTGGCGGTCGAGGACATGCTCGATCTCATCAACGTGATGCGCGTGTATTCCGGCGTTGTCGGTACCGGCGACGTTCGAATGATCGAGGAGCGCATTCCACTCATGCGTCGCTATCTCGCCGCGATGTGTCACCCAGATGGTGAAGTGTCGTTCTTTAACGACAGTGCGATCGGAATCGCGCCGTCACCACTGGAGATTCAGAAGTACGCAGCGCGACTCGATGACGCAGCGGAATCGGACGTCTTCGAAACAATCTCTCGCGGGGTTACGCACTTTGTGGATGCGGGTTACATCCGCGTCGCGCTTGGTCGCATGGTTGCGATCCTTGATGTGGGTCCGATCGGCCCCGACTATCTGCCTGGCCACGCACACGCCGACACACTGTCGATGGAGCTTTCGCTCGACGGTCGGCGATTGATCGTGAATTCCGGCACGGGCGAGTACGGGTCTGGCCCTGAGCGGCAGCGTCAGCGGGGGACCGCTGCGCACAGCACGCTCTCGATCGACGGCGCCGACTCGTCTGAAGTCTGGGCGGGCTTTCGGTGCGCTCGTCGTGCGCGACCTTTCGACCTTCGGATTGTTGATGAGGGCGACCGCGTCGAAGTGACCTGCAGTCACGATGGGTACTGCCGATTGCCGGGCGCACCAGTCCACACCAGAACTTGGGTGTTCGACATGCGCGGGGTCACCATCCGTGACTCCGTTCGTGGACACCCGTCGGTGCCGCATGTCTGTACGACGCACTTCCATACGCTCGCCGAAGTTCGCCTTCTTGATCGCAACACGGCCGTCCTCGGCGAAGCCGTTTCCAAAGCAGGTCTGGAGCCGTTCCTTGAGCGTCTGCCTGTCCGCCATGCCTGCATGGCCGGAGTCCCGGGAGACAGTGACTCTGCCACGCTCACCCCCGGACAAAGCTCCGTTCCGGCACCCGCGTCCTCGCCATCAGAAACGCTCACTTTTCACGGCTCCGCGCGGATTTCCTGCTGCGGCGCCTCCTTCAGCCTCGAGCCGACAACCTTTCATCCCGAGTTCGGACTTGTCCGATATCAGCGGAAGGTCGTTGGGGTGCTTGAGGATCGTTCCTCCATCATCCGTATTGACTGGTGACCACTGTGCACGTCCTCTTTCTCACCGACAACTTCCCGCCCGAAGTGAACGCGCCTGCGAGCCGGACATTCGAGCATTGCCGCGAGTGGGTCAAAGCCGGTCACCGCGTGACGGTGATTACGTGCGCGCCGAACTTCCCGAAGGGGAAGGTCTTCGACGGCTATCGCAACAAGCTCTGGCAGCGCGAGAAGATGGAAGGGATCGAAGTCATCCGGGTTTGGTCGTACATCACGGCCAACGAGGGCTTCGTTCGACGCATCCTCGACTACCAGAGCTACATGCTCTCAGCGATCGTCGCAAGCCTCTTCGTGCGGAAGGTTGATGTCATCGTTGGCACGAGCCCGCAATTCTTCACGGCGTGTGCGGCGTACGTCGCGAGCCGGTTGAAGTTCCGACCGTACATCTTCGAATTGCGCGACCTTTGGCCGGAGACGATCAAGGCTGTCGGTGCGATGAAAAACGCACGGGCGATCGCACTTCTTGAGAAACTCGAGCTCTTCCTCTATCGGAAAGCCGCGAAGGTGATCTCGGTCACCAAGAGCTTCAAGAAGAACCTCATTTCACGTGGAATCGACGGATCGAAGATTGAGATCGTGACGAACGGTGTAGACATTTCGCAATTCACACCGCGGCCAAAGGATGCTGCGCTGACGAAGGAACTCGGGCTCGAAGGCAAGTTTGTCGCGGGCTACATCGGCACGCACGGCCTGTGTCACGGCCTCGAAACGCTCGTCACGGCCGCCGAGCGTCTGCGCGGTACCGGCATCGTCTTCCTCTTCCTCGGCGACGGGGCGCGCAAGCAGTTCCTCCGCGAGATGGCCGCCGAAAAGAAACTCGACAACGTTGTTTTCATCGATAGCGTGCCGAAGGCAGAAGTGCCGCGCTACTGGTCGATTCTCGATGTCTCGGTCATTCACCTCCAGAAGGCGGAGCTCTTCACGACCGTCATCCCATCCAAACTCTTCGAATCGATGGGCATGGGGCTTCCCGTGCTGCACGGTGTCGAGGGCGAGAGCGCGGAGATCGTGCGCGACGAACACGCGGGCATTCCGTTTGAACCGGAGAATGTCGATGAACTCGTCGCCGCACTGCGTCGGCTGAAAGAGAATCCAGCCGAACTCGATCAATTCAAGGCGTCATGCCTGAAGGGCGCGCAGAACTACGACCGCACGAACCTCGCGCTCAAAATGATGCGCATTCTCGAGGGTGTTGCCGCTCGACGATGAGGTGAGTGCGGACGTGATGGCACACGTGAACGCGAGCATGAAGCGGCAAGAGGCCTTCGCCGCGGTCAGTTCCCAAAGTACTTCGCGTAGAGCTTGTCTGCGGCGCCCGACTCTGAGAGTTCGATCAGCACGATGTTGAGGCGATGCCGAAGTGGGCTACCCGCAGGAACGCCAATCCCATAGCGACGTTTGTCGAAGACGGGGCCAACTTCGGTGATAGGAAGTTTCGGGTGGCTGTGGTCGTATGCCTCAAGAGCGAGTCCGTCGCCGACAACCGCCGCAACCTTGCCCGCCACCAACGCGTCGATCGCCTCGGTGAGCGTTTGAAAGGCGGCTGTGTCGACGCCGCTCTCTTGACAAAACTGCTCTCCGAGTGACTTGGTCACCACGCCCGCCGTCTTGTCATCAAGGTCAGCGAACGAATTGATTGTTCCGTGAAGCGCCTGTTTCGTCATCACCGAGGTGACCGTGGAAGTGATGTACGCGACAATGCTCACCCCGACAACAAGCCAGGCTGCGGCGATGACCTTCGTGTGCCACGTGGAGATTGAGGTGACCTTTGTCTTACCGCTCATCGTGACCGCGACGACGCGATAGAGACTCTCCGCGAACGCGTCGAGTGGCTTCTGTGGAAAATCCTTATCGACGTGGCGCCAGATTGCTGCGAGTGGAATGGCGAGCGCGATGACAATGAGCGCGCCCCATCCAATGATGCGTGCGTGTCCGTCATTCAGAAGGCCGTTCCAAAGCGTGAAGAGTTTGCTTTCGTGCTTGGTATTCACCATCACACGCAGGCCACCATCGGCAATCGGGTGCGTGAACTCCATGCGGCGCTCGCGCTCACTCGTGATGAACATGTCGGTCACCGCTGCATCGACTTTCCCAGCAATCACTGCGTCGAGAAGTTCGCCGAAACTCTGGAACTCCTGAACCACCGACTTCACTTCCATGCGTCGTTCGGATTCGGACCAGAGCTCCCATGCGTATCCGGAGTATTCGCCCTTCGCGTCCTTCGTCACAAACGGTGGGCTGACGAAAACGCCGACGCGGAGCGGCGCGGTCGCGGGCTGGGACACCTGTGTGGCGGTCGCGGCGGCATCGGTCTCCCACGGCGTCGAAGCGCTTGATGCGGCAGGTAACGCAAGCAGGGCGAACAAGGCCATGGCCGCGGCGAGGAGCGTGGCGCAGATCGGCAGACTCCCGTGTCGGGGGTGACGGATGGGGGTTTCTCGCATGCGATCACTCCGCGCGCTTCATCGAGATTTCGATGATCTGCGGCTTTGGTTCTGCGTCGGGATTCTTCGGGTCTTTGACGGGGCGCGACTCAATGCGAAGCGTGAGTGCCTCCGTGCCATCCGTCGAAGTGCTTCGCGCGTAGGTGACGTTTGCAAGATCGCCTGCGTGCGACTTTGAGCCTTCGCCGAATTCGCCATCGGCGATCGGGACGAAGGTCGCAGCGTTGCCCTCGACCTTCGCGAGTTTGAGGAACATCGGATCCTTGCGACGCTCGTCTGTTTCGAATCGACCATGGAGATGCACTTGGCGAAGCACCACGCCATCCTTCATCGCGACAATCTGCGTGAACTCGAAAAACGCTGGGTTTCCGTCGGGGCGCGTCTGTCGGAAACTGCCGAGCATGGACTTGCCGCGCACTGGCATCCACATTTCTTCGCTCACCATGCCATTCGGGAGTGTCGTCACCCAATGGCCTTCGAGGAACGCGAGCGGCGCGAGTGATGCATCGGGTGCGGCGGGCTCGCGCTTCGCAGTCGCTTTGGGTGCCGCTTCGGCTTGCGCGTTGGACGCAGCATTGCTTGAGGCGGGGGTTGAAGCGGGTGCGGCTGCATCGGATGCGGCGGGGCCGGGTGTCGTCGCAGAGGCAGGCGGAACCAACGCGGAACGCTCGGCGGCGCGCGACCACGGCGTGAGTGTCGGTGAGGCAGCGAGTGCGATGCCAAATGTCGCGAGCATCAAACGAGTTGGGCGCACAAAACATGGGAGATTCAACGTCATTTGCGCAGAGTAGCAAGTGCGCGAGCGCGCGTTCGCTGGCGTCCTTTTGCACTTTGCGCGCTGCACCGATGTCTCTGTGCTAATCACTGATGGCAACACCGACGAACACGACCACGACGGTCGAGATCCACGCAACGATTGGTAGCACGATGAAGAGTACTCCGCGAGTCACCGCGCGCTGATGCGATGCGGCGGGCAGCAGTGGCGTCGAACCACAGGATGGGCACGCGTATGCAGGGTCGTGCGCGGCGGCGTGTGCGTTTGAGGCGGCGAGCGTAGCCCGAGTCAGGGGCGCACGGCATCGCGCGCAGACTGGTTGACGCGGGTTGTGTCGGCCTCGGAGTAGAAGGGCTACACCGTATCCGATGAACGCAGGGCCGATCGCAAACAGCAACATACTGAACATCGTGATCACGATGAGCACGACACCGAGACTGTTCATCGAATGTCCTCCTCTTTGGAGGATTGGGAAGTCGTTCCATCAGCTTCTGCGCTGTCCGATGGTTCCGCATCGTCATTGACACGGGGGGCTGATTCGGCAGAACCCGAAGTCGAATCAGATGCAGATGGGACGGCATTGTTCGCGGGCGTTGGCAAGAGAACGCCTTGGCGACTGGCTGCAAGAAACAAAACGGAAATGGACGCCAATGGGAGCAATGAACAGAGTGTGACCACGATCGCGCCCACGATGATCCCCGCGCGCATGAGTGGCGTTCGCGCGCACTTGAAGTAGACGAGAGCGTTTGGCGCGTTGAGATCGCAGCCGCATTCCGCGCAGCGATCAGCAAGCATCCCCGGACCATCGCTCGATGCGTGCCCGCAGGCAGCGCAGCACGGCGGTTGCGGAGTCAGTCGGCCCCACCAACAAAGGTAGAGCGGGATCCAGCCCGCAAGGCCAATGAGCACGATGATGAAGAAGAGGATCAAAGCCACGATATGAAGTGTAAAGCGCGTGGCCCTCGATACATGGGCTGGAGCATGCCGTGGCGTGCATCTTTGCACTTGTTTGCATCGTGAAGCTCCGGTCGCGTTCAAGAGTGGATCGACACGTGTGTTCGCACAGCAAGGAGATACCTGCCAACCTTTGCGGCTTCCGTTACGCTCCGCCGGCATGCGTCGAGGGTGTCGATTTTGATTGCGCGTTTGAGCCGCTTTCCACGGCGATGGCTGTTCCAATGGAGCGCGCTGCTCTGCGCGATACTGTGCCCGATGGTCTGTTCGGCGATCGCGGCAGCGCAGTCGACGCTTGACGACATTCGCACACGCGGCGTCCTTCGCTATGCGATCGACCCCTCCGGTGGTGCGCCGTTTGCGATGCCGACTGTGGAGGAGCCTGATGTACTCACCGGCTTCGAAGTTGAGTTGATGCAGCTCATCGGAGCGGAGCTTGGTGTGCGTGTGGAGCCGATCACGGGCGATTGGCTGGCGCTGGTCGACTTGTTGAAGTCAGAGCGTGCAGATCTCGCGATCAACGGCTTTGAAGTCACGGAGGAACGCGCGCTTGAGGTTGATTTCAGTGCGCCTTACTACGTGTACGACCAACAGCCGACGATTCGCTCGAGTGATCGCGCGCGCTTTCCCGATTTTGCCTCGACACGAGGAAACTCGAGCGGCACGAGTGTGTTTGTTCCTGTTGCAACGCTCAACGGCGCAGCAAGCGTTGATGTACTCCTTGAGTTTGGTTGGCCGCGCGAACGCATTCAGGAGTACGACGACGGGCTTCTGCCGTACACCGAGTTGAAGGCAAAGCGCGTCGATCTTGTCGTGCAGGATTCGATCGTGGCAGCGTATTACGCAGGCAGTGATGCGGAACTTCTGAACTTGGCGCCGCTTGGAAAGCAGGGCCATTACGCGGCACTTTTTCGCAAAGGTGACAACACGCTGCGTGAGGCCTTTGACCAAGCACTCGCGAGGTTGAAGGCGTCCGGTGAACTTGCAGCGCTGTATCGACGCTGGAAAATCTGGACGCAAGATCAGGCGTCGATCGGAATCGTCGATCGCGCGGAGATTGTCGGCAATACTGAAACGACTGCGAATGCCGACGGCGCGGCTGCCTCGCGCGCGTTCTCCTGGCCGGCAGTGTTCTGGGCGCTTGCCAAAGCGTGTGTCAACACGATCGTTCTCACGGTCGTTGCGATGCCACTTGCCGTTGCCTTGGGCGTTGTGCTTGCGATCGCGATGCGTTCACAGTTTCGTCGCATCGCGTGGCCGGCGCGTGTCTATGTGGCCGTCGTTCGCGGCACGCCGCTGCTCGTGCAGCTCTACCTCGTGTACTACTCGCTGCCTGCGCTCGGCCTTTGGCTGGCCGGACATGTCCCGAGCCTTGACGCCATCGTCAACATCCAATCCGCGCTCACGTGGCCCGCGTTTCTGGTGGCGATCGTTGTTCTCGCGGGAAATTACGGGGCCTATGAAGCTGAAGTGCAGCGCGCGGGTCTTGACGCTGTGCCGGGAGGGCAACGTCGCGCAGCGCTCGCGCTCGGGCTTTCGCATCGAGCATCGCTCTGGAGGATCGAACTTCCGCAAGGTTTCCGCACGGTTCTTCCTGCAACGATCAATGATCTCAACAGCATGATCAAAGACTCGAGTTTGGTCAGCCTGATCGCGGTGCCAGAGTTGATGCAAGTCGCTCTAGGAATTGGGAAAGCGACATTGATGGTGCCGGCCGTTCTGGTCGCGGCGGCGGCGTACTACCTCGTTCTTTCTCTCGCGGCGGATGTGTTTGCTCGTCGCCTCGCTCGTGCACGCGGACTTCGCGACTCGACGGGGAGATTCGCGCACCTTGAAAGAGCCACACGATGAACGAGCGCGTCGTCCTGTCTGCCGAGGGGATCGTGAAACGTTGGCCGAATGGTCGCGTTGTGCTCGATGGTGTCACGCTTTCGATCATGGAGCGTGAGGTGGTCGCGATTGTTGGTGCAAATGGCTGTGGAAAGAGCACGCTTCTCTCAGTGCTCGCTGGACTTGAAAGCGTGCACGCAGGCTCCGTTCGACTCCGTGGTCAGCCTGCGGCTCTCCCGAATGTGGACGCGCGTGCGTCGCGGCAGGAGGAGCGAGTATTGCGTGCGCATCGTGCGCGCGTGGGTCTCGTCTTCCAGCAATACCACCTCTTTCCGCACCTCACGGTCGGTGCCAATTGCATGATGGGCCCGCAATATGGGCTAGGTCTTCACGTGTCAGAAGCAGCCGCGCGCGCCCGTGCGGCGCTTCTACGGGTTGGCATGCACGAGGCCTTTGACCGTGCAGTGACGGAACTCTCCGGTGGACAGCAGCAACGCGTGGCGATTGCGCGGGCACTCGCAAACACGCCCGAGGTGCTTCTCCTCGACGAACCAACGAGTGCGCTTGATCCGCAACGCACGCGTGAAATCGGCGCGCTGGTGCGTGAACTCGCATCTGAGAGTGCGACGACGATGGTTGTAGTCACGCACGATCTTGAACTCGCGCGCGATGTTGCGGATCGCGTGGTATTTCTCGATGCAGGGCGCGTGGAAGCGGAACTTCCGACCGAGCAATTTTTCGGGTCTCAAGACGCGGCGATTCGAGAATTTCTCGCGCATGCATGACCGGAAGTTTCGAACGGAACTTTGTGTCGGCCGACCAAATCTGTGGAACAACCACTCGAGGTGGTGCGTCCGACCACCATGCCGTTTGTTCCGCACCGACATTTTCTTCGAGTTCTGTTTGCCTCGGGCGCACTGCTCACAAGTGCGCCCGCGCTGTCGTCGGTGGATTCCCTGCGTGATTTTGAAGACTCAGAATCGCGTGTCTCGGATGTGGAGTTCACACGATGGATGGCGTCGCCCGCTGGAAAACAGTTCGAGGTGTCGTCGGTTGAACTGAGTCGGCACAACGGTTTCCGTTGGTCGCTCGACCAGCCCTTTGACGTGTTCGTGGGGCATGCCGTTGGCGATGGCCTGCGGTTCGAAGCGCGCGCGGGACTCGTGCCGCATTCCGATGCATGGGCCGACTTGCTCACCATTGATACAACGAGTGATGCAACGAATGATGCAACGAATGATGCAACGAGCGATGCCGCCCTCTTCGGCGCGGAAGCATCTCTTGCCGTTGTCGCGGAGTTTGGTCCTCGTCGGGTCTCTCCCTGGCGGCTCGCACTTGGCGGAGGTTGGGGCGAAGCGGATCGCGCGTTCGTGCGCGCGATGGATCAGAGTTTCACTGCGGGTACGAGCGGTACGTCGGACGGCGAACCGTCGGATGGCGAGGCCGTGATTTGGCTTCGACTTTCACGCGACTTTTGATCTGCCTCGTTGGCCGTTCTTGAAGATCTGCGCTTTACACTGCGCCGATGCTTCGTGCGCTGACCCTCTCACTTACAGCGTGGTGCGCGGTCGCCTGCGGCGTTGACGGGGTGGAGCGATCCGAAACGAGCAGGCGGAACGTGATGGCGGAATCCACGCATTCTGTCCGCCCGGACATCCACATTGCGACCTTCAACATCCGCTATTCAAACAGCGCTGATGGCCCCAATGCCTGGGTGCACCGCCGCCGCGATGTGCTGGAAAAACTGCAGCAGGGTGATGTTTGGGGATTGCAAGAGGCATTGCCCACGCAAGTGGAGGACATTCTGCGCGGTTGTCCGACGATGGCGGTTGTCGCGCGCACGCGCGAAATGGATCCGTCTCAGGGCGAGGCGTGTCCGATCCTCTTTCGGCGTGATCGTTGGATCATCGATCGTGAGGAACATGGAACGTTTTGGCTTTCGGAGACGCCCGACGTCGCGGGCTCGAAGTCGTGGGATTCGTCGCTCCCGAGAATCGCCACGTTCGCGCGGTTGATCGAGCGCTCGGAGGGTCTCCCCGTCGGGCAGCGGTCGCGTGCGCTCTACGTTTTCAATGTGCATCTTGATCACCAAGGCGCGAAGGCGCGCGTGGAGCAGATGAAAGTTGTGCTGGATCGGATTGGTTCGCGCCGTCACCTCGAGGATCCCGTGATCCTGCTCGGCGACTTCAACGCGGGGCCCGAGAGTGAGCCGATCGCGGCGGTGCGTGCGGCGGCGGGGGTCGTGTGGGTGGATGCATGGCGCGTCGCGAATCCCGATGCGATTGAACAGGGCACGTTCAACGGCTGGAGTGAGTCTTGCGGCACGCGGCGCATCGACTTCATTTTCGTGCACGGCCTCGAAGTTGAACGTGCGTGGATTGATTTCGCTCGACGCCCTGATGGAAGGTGGCTCAGCGATCACGTGCCAGTTGGTGCGGAGCTTGGGTTTCCGAGAGAAGTCGAGCCGACTTCGGGCCTCGAGACGAAAGGCCTCGAGGGTAGATAAGTCACACTCCACGCCGAGACGTGGCGATTTGCCCGTTCAAGTCGCAAGTTCGGTGCCCTTCTGATTTGTCTCGGAAGCGGTTCGAATTACGCTCTGCGGATGCACCTCCGCCGACCGTTTCTCTCGACGTTCCTCGCCACCGTTGCACTTGCCATGACCTCGCTCGCGCACGCGACGGACATTCTCGTGACGTCCTTCGATGACTACGCGATTGGGAATCTTTCCGGGCAAGTGGGTTTCTCTGGCGCCGCCGGAACATGGGCCACGAGCGGATCAACGAACTCACCCTTTGTTGCGGGGAGCGTGATCGGTCCGGGGACGGTGCCGGGCGTTGATCCGGTCGGCGGCGCCGGCAAGATGGTGCGCCTCTGCACCGAGCGCTTCAACGCGGGACGCTCGAAGGCCTGGCTTGACCTTCTCAACAGCGGCAAATGGGCGGCCGCGAGCGCGGGCGGCAACACCGTCCTCGAGACGCGCATCAAAGTGCTTGTTCCGAGCGCGCAGCGCGTGACGTCCACGTTCGGGATCATGATTTCGAAGAGTTCGTTCGAGACTTCGGGCGGATTTCTTGTGAGTGCGCAGACGGGTGCGATCTCGCTCCTCAATGGAGGCTACGCCGCGGCCAATCGCGTGACGACCGGTGCATTCGCGTCACTCAATCAATGGAATGAGTTCATCTACCGCTGGAATGTTGCGAACGGCGAAGGCTCGCTGTCGTTGAACGGTTCGGTCGTCGCTTCGCACACTACGACCGCGTTCGGCGCGTTGTACGCGTCGAATCTGTTTGCAACGACGGATGCCGCGCCCGGCACAACGAACGCCTTCGGATACTTCGACGACCTCGTGCTGGCGGCGGTTTCGCCGAGCACGCCATGCCCCGCGGATCTCAACGCCGATGGCACGGTCGACGCTGCAGATCTCGCCGCACTCCTTGGCGCGTGGGGAACTGCCGCTGGCGACGTCAACGGTGATGGCACGACGGATGCTGCAGATCTCGCCGCACTTCTCGGTGCGTGGGGTGCGTGCAACTGAACGCGTTTCGCTGCTGCTGCTCCTGCTGCTGCTCCTGTGTCGAAACTGCGAGGGGTTGAGCAGCGTTGGCGGTGCGGTGGCCCACGTTGGTTGGGTCGCACACGTGCGTGCGGTCAGAGTGAGAGCCAGAGATAACGCCACGCGCCCGCACACTCGCGCAGTCGCGCGCGCACCGCACGGAGATCACGCCGTGGTGCACGAATGGTTTCGATCCAAGACTGTCGCGCCCAACGAAGCGCTTGTCGATGTGGCGTCGTTCCGCGAAGCGCCTTGAGGTACACCGCGCCGCGTCCGTAGTCGTAACGTCGTTCGAGATCCCGCTGCTCTGCGATGTGCTTCCGTCGATGGTGATGAGCCACCGTCGGTCCTGGGTCGTAGCAGCCGTGATATCCCGCGGCGAGCGCGCGTAAAACGAGGTCCCAGTCGCCCCCAGATCGACAGAGGCCGCCGGGGCCGAGCAATTCGTCGAAGCCGCCCAATGCGTCGAAGGCCTCGGCGCGAAACGCGAGATTTGCGCCGTGCAAGATTCCTGGAGCGAGCGTGGAGCCGGCGGGCAGATCGAGGGGTGTCGCGCGTGTTTGGATTGTGATGGGAAGGTCGGTCGGATCGTGAAGCAGAACGCGGCCACCCATGAAGGCAGTCGACGGCGATCGGAAGACCTCGATCACCTGATCGATGAAATCAGGTTGCGGGTAGCAGTCATCATCGATGAACGCGAGGATCGGTGCGCGCGCGACACCACGCGCGGCGTTGTGCGCGCGAGAAAGCCCGGGCTTTGGCTGCATCAGTGCGACAAGGGGAAGTGTTGATGTCGCACGCGCAAGGACGTCGCGTGTCGCATCCGTCGATCCGTTGTCAACGACGATGAGTTCCCAGTTGTATCTCGTTTGGATGCGTGTGAAGGCGTCGAGCACAAGCGCGAGCGCTTCGGCGCGATTGCGTGTTCCGATGATGATCGAGAGATCGATCGTTGCTTCCTGCGGCCGAATCGGCGCGTGGAGTTCAGGGGGTGCGTACGCAGTCATCCGACTTCATGCCCCCATCGTGCGAGGAGAAGTGCCAAATCGCTTGCTCCGACCGTCCCGTCTTGATCGAGATCGCCGATGGATGCGTCTCGTTCATTCCAGTGGTCGAGGAGAAGCGAGAGATCGCTCGCGCCGATACTCCCATCGAGGTCGAGGTCGCCATAGGCGTATGCCGCACAATCGGCGACTCCATCGACGTTCGCGTCGAGTTGGAGTGGTCCACACACGCACACCGCCGGACTTCCCGTTCCGCACGGTGCGAGAACCGCGACAGCGGCGAACGGCCCTGCATCGATATCGCGCGCAATGCCGACATCCGCGACTTGACCGACAACTCCAAAGTCCGTGGAGCCCCACGCCACTACAGAACCCGCGACCGTGAGTGCGACCGTGTATCCGTATCCCGCTGCAACCTTCGACGCGCGGGGGAGTGACTTGGGTACGTCACATTGGTGGTACTCGTTCCATCCCCAACAGACGACGCTGCCGTCCGAAAGTACGGCCGCGCCGTGGCGAATGCCCGCGGCGACGAACACGTTGCTGTCATTGGGATATGGGGGCGAAATCTGGCCGAAGTTGTCGAGTCCCCATCCGACGACCTGCATCTCTTGGTCGAGCGCCAATGAAAAGTGTTCGCCCGCCGCGATGGCCGTTGCGCCAAAAAGCGTTTCAGGAACGTCGCACTGTCCGAAGTCGTTCCACCCCCATGCGGCCACCGATGCATCAGATCGAAGCGCAAGGTTGTGAAAACTCCCGCAATCGATAGCGGTTGCGATCAAGCCCTTCGGAACATCGCGCTGGCCTTCCGAGTTGTCGCCCCAGCAGACAACCCTGCCTCCCGGAAGCAGCGCAGCGGAGTGAAACGCTCCAGCAGAGACGGCTGTTGGATTTCGAATCGAGGGTGCATCGCATTGGCCAACCGTGTTCGATCCGATGCAGCGAATCTCGCCGGACGTATCGACAAGAACATGGTGAGCAAAGCCTGTGGCAGCGAGCACAGGCGTCCCCGAATCCACACCACGACTCAGTTGCCCGAAGTCATCGCGTCCCCATGCGACAAATCTCCCGTCTGCAAGAAGCGCGAGCGAATGCTGGATGCCGGCGACAACGTGGACCGCTGGCGCGGGGAGCGGTGGCACGGTGCACTGTCCCTGTTGATTGCCGCCCCAGCATGCGATGCTTCCATCGCTTCGCAACGCGATGGTGTGATCTGCGCCGCCGTCGATGTCCGTGAGAGGGCCGAGGCCTGCAGGTACCTGGCACTGTCCATAGGCGTTGTTCCCCCAGCAGAGCACTCGGCCATCCGACCGAATCGCCATCGAGTGGCTCATACCCGCGGCGATATCGATGACCCCGCTCGCACTCGATGGTGGAGTGGACTCGCCGTTGACATTGCTTCCCCACGCGATGACCGCTCCATTCGATCGACGCGCCATGGAGTGGTATGCGCCGGCCGAGACCTGCAGGGCATCGACCACGCCTTCCGGTGGGCGGCATTGTCCATGGCTATCCCAGCCCCAGCAGATCAACGTGCCATTCGTGCGGGCGACAACGTTGTGACGAAGGCCGCACGCCATGTCCGCGACGTTCCCAACCGTGGGCGGAATGTTGAGTTGCCCGTACGCATTTTCGCCCCATGCCAGAAGCGAACCGTTGGCAAGTCGGGCGAGCGTGTGGCGGTAGCCGGCCTCGACTCGTGTGACCTGCGCGAGTCCGAAGGGGACAAGACACTGACCGTACGAGTTGTCCCCCCAACACGCGACGGTGCCATTTGGCAGAACGGCTGCAGTGTGATTTTCGCCGACGGCGACGTGCAGGACATGGGCGTTTTGTTCCGCGTTTCGGAACGCAACCATTCCCCACGTTCGGACGCCTGGCGACGGGTTGACTTCGGTTGCTGCCGCGTTTGGGTAGACCGCAAGGAGCGCGACGGCGGCCAAAACGCCGATCCGTACACAAGGCCGAGGTGTCTGACCATCCGATTGCGGCGCCATGGTCGGAGTGTGGGGTGGGATCGCAGTATGGTCAACTTCCAAGGCGCGATTTGAGGGCTCTCCGCGTGCTTCGTTGGTGGCAGCCTTGCATGCGGGGCGTCCAACTCCGGCGCCTCGCGCCGGACAGTCCTCCCGAGCGAAGCGATGGAGGACCCACACGCTTCAAAAAG
>CAIWCL010000025.1 GCA_903911205.1 uncultured bacterium | reverse complement strand
GGGAATGGAAGGGATCGACAACGACGGTGACGGCGAGGTGAATGAAGACGGTCCAGGCGGTTACGACATGAACCGCAATTTCCCTGCAGATTGGCACCCCGATCATGTCCAAGGCGGTGCAGGCGATTGGCCATTCTCGTATCCCGAGACGGAAGCTGTCGGGCGATTCATTTTGACCAAGCCCAACATCGCCGCCGGACAGGCCTACCACAACACCGGTGGCATGATTCTGCGAGGACCTGGCGCTCCGAATCGTGAGGACGCCTACAAGGCCGATCGCGCCGTGTATGACGCCATCGCCAACGTCGGCGCCGAGATGCTGCCAGGCTACCGATCCATGGTGATTCACTCCGATCTCTATCCGGTGCGCGGCGGTTTCGTGAACTGGCTTTCCGAGAGTTTGGGGATCGTGAGTTTCACGAACGAACTCTGGACAGAGAAGCGGATTTCGCAGAACGGCGGCTCGCCCGATCGCGAGGCGATGGAGCGGTGGCGTGAGCGTCTTCTCTTTGATCAGACGCGCGCACCCTTCACTGAAGTGGACCATCCAGCGCTTGGCAAGGTGCTCGTCGGCGGAAGTAACAAGTGGTCTTCCCGTATTCCACCTTCCTGGATGCTCGAGGAAGAGTGCCATCGCAACGCCGCGTTCACGATCTTCCACGCACAAGAAATGCCGCGGCTTTCCTTCGGACCACCGCGCGTTCGAAGCCTCGGTGACCGACTTTACGAAGTGACGGTCGAACTCAAGAACGACGCACTGATTCCAACCCGCACTGCGCGCGCGGCGCAAACCAAATCTGGAATACCCGACACCGTATCTTTGCGTGCGCCAGAGGGCGTCCGAGTTCTTTCTTCAGGCACGGCAGCGCGACGATTCGATCGCGCGTTCACACCAGACTCAGAGACTCCGTCGAGTGTGCGACTGGAGTCGGGAATTCCATCGCGCGGTTCAGTGTTCATTCGCTTCTTCGCAGAAGGACCGGAGGACGCCGAGATCATGATCGACGTGACGGCAGAGAAAGCGATTGATGTCCGCGGAGCTGTCAAACTCACTCCGACGGAAGAGATGACTCCAACGGCAAGTTCGGAGCCTGCGAAGCAGTGAGTGCAGGCGTCGCCAACGTCGACGGCGGTCACAACCTTGAGGTGAGCGCTGGAACCAATGATCCGTCGCGAACAGCGGACGTCGTTGTTGTGGGAACGGGCGCTGCGGGGCTCTTTGCGGCCATCCACGCAGGTCGTGCGGGCGCACGCGTGATTGCACTTGATGGCGCGAAGACACTTGGTGCCAAGATCCTTGTCGCCGGTGGTGGCCGCTGCAACGTCACACACGACGCGGTCGACGAGAAGGCGTATGCGGGGAGTTCTCCAAACGCGATCAAGAACGTGCTGCGGCGCTTCGGCGTCGCCGAGACGGTTGCGTTCTTCGAAGCCTACGGCGTCGAACTGAAGCGCGAGGACACCGGCAAGCTCTTCCCAACGACCGATGATGCGCACACCATTCTGAATGCGCTCTTGCAAGCCGCGCGCGATGCGGGCGTTGAGATCCGCCATCCGAGGCGCGTGACCGCAATCGAGCGCACTCATCAGGGTGATTTTCTGGTGCGAGGCGAGTGGGGCGAAGTTCGTGCGCCGCGCGTCGTCTTGTCGACCGGCGGCAAGGCGCTGCCGAAGTCAGGTTCCGACGGCGGCGGCTACGACTTCGCGCGCGCGCTCGGCCACACGGTGAGCGACCGCGTGTACCCAGCGCTCGTGCCGCTCATTCTGCCAGGCACGCATCCGCTGCGCGCGCTCTCGGGCCTCACGCTGCAAGCGACGCTCGTGCTGCGCGGCGGCACCGGCAAGGTGATGCGCGAGTTCACGAACTCGCTCCTCTGCACGCACTTCGGCCTGTCGGGCCCGTGCGCGCTCGACATCAGCCGCTACTGGCGCGACGCCGTGTGCGACGATTCGCTCGCGGGGCTCTTCGCGAACTTCATCCCGAACGAACGCGAGGACACGCTCGACGCGAAGCTCCTCGCAAGCAAGGCCGCAAACGCCGTCGCGTTCCTGCGCGACTTCGTGCCCGAGCGCCTCGCGCGCACGCTCTGCGAAGTCGCAGCGGTCGACTCCGCCGCGAGCCTTCGCCAGCTCACGCGCGAACAACGCAAGGCGCTCGCACGCGCCGCGTGCGCCCTGCCGCTCTCGGTCGAAGGCGACCGCGGCTTCACCTACGCGGAGGTGACGATGGGCGGCGTGCCGCTCTCCGAAGTGAAGCTCGACACGATGGAATCGCGCGTGTGCCCCGGCCTCCACCTCGCCGGCGAGATCCTCGATGTCGACGGCCGCATCGGCGGCTTCAACTTCCAGTGGGCGTGGGCCACAGGCTTCCTCGCAGGCGGCGCGGCTGGCGATTCGGCCCAGATTCTTCTGAATCCATGAAGGCGAACTCGGTTCGCCTCTCTCAACGGGCGTCGGGAAAGACGCCGGACCGAGTGGACCGGCACCCGATCGAAGGCAGAATCAGCCAAGGCGAAATCAGCCATGGACACCGATCCAGCGCAGCACGATCCCTCCGACCGTCGACCTTCCGCAGATGATGCGGAGTGCGCCCCGTGGGATGCCGCCGCGGTGGCTCGATATGAGCGCCTGCGCAGCGGCGACGCAGCGCCCGATGACCTCGACCCGCTCTCGGCATGCCTTGCCGCGGTCGGGAACCCCTCATGTCCGCTCGAGGCGATCGAGCGGGCGCAACCGCTCGCTGCCGAATCCGCGCATGAGGCACTCCAGTGCATGATGCGCGACGATCTCCGCAAGATGCTCGAATCGATCGCGCTCCTCGTGATCGGCGTAGCGCTGACAGCGATCGGTGCGATTCTCCACGACCGCTGGTGGGTCCTCCTCATGATGGGCGGCATTTTCGGCGCACTCGTTCTGGTGCGAGTCATCGTCAACGCCTTTCGTCGCCGCCTGATCAACCGACTTTGCGGCAAGGGACGCGCCGAAGATGCGCTCTTGTGGCTCGAGCGGCTCAACATGCTCGAGTCGGTCGTGGTCGCGGCCGCGTACGCCGCGCTCCTCGTCGGCGGCGGATTCATCATCACCGATCGCTGGATGGGTGGGAACATCGGCATGGCGATCGGATTTGGACTCTTCATCTGGCTGCCCTTCCTCGGCAGGACGATCGACGCCATCCGTTCGGCGAGTCTCTCGGTGCACCGCCGCGTACCGATCGTCGGGAGTGGTCGATGAACGATGCCGACATCGACGCGCTCTGGCGCTCCCACGCCGGCAAGGTGCACGCACTGGCGATGCAGATCACGCTCGACCGCGAGCTGGCCGACGACACCGTGCAGGAGACCTTCCTCGCGGCGTATCGCGCGCGGGCGACCTTTCGCGGCGACTCGCTGCCTTCCACTTGGCTCTACCGGATCGCGGTGCGCGTCGCGCGGCATCTCGCGGCGCGGAGTCGAGCCCAATCGAGGCCGAACGCAGGGGCGACCGAGGTGGAGTTGCTCGATGCATCGCGCCGAATGTCGCCTGCCGCAGACGCGGAGATCGCTACGCGCGCGCTTGCGGCACTTGCGCATCTCACTGACGAGCAGCGGCTCGCACTTGTTCTGCTGCGCGTCCGCGACCTCCCGGGCGAAAGCGTGGCGGAGATCCTCGGGGTGCCGATCGGGACGGTCTATTCGCGCGCGAGTCTCGCCGCAAAGCGACTGCGGGACCTGCTTGGAGAGGCGACGCTCAACGCGAGTGGAGACGCCGCATCTGGATCGCGCCAAGTACACTTGCCCACTCGGGGCGGTAGCTCAGCGGTCTAGAGCCGTCGACTCATAATCGATAAGACGCTGGTTCGAATCCAGCCCGCCCTACTTCAAGAGGCGCGCGCGAAACTGGCGCGCCCGACGGTTAAGAGTGAACGCCCTGGCCTCCCGGCCGGGGCGTTCGCGTTTTGCGGCGTGCGTACGGCGTTTTGCGACAAGGGGTTGCGTGCGTGGAGGTCTCTTGGGGTGGGCCAGCGGAGTGGCGTGGCCGGGTGCTTGGCCGCCCGTCGCGGGCGTGCTCGCGGATTGTCTC
>CAIWCL010000024.1 GCA_903911205.1 uncultured bacterium | reverse complement strand
TCAATGGAGATACGGTGATCAATACCGTCGACTTCACCTTCATCGGCGTGAACTTCCTGAAGAGCGGCGAGTCGTGCGGATCGTTCGACGGCCCGCAGCCGCGCGAGCGCGTGTCGGTGCGTGAGCTGCGCCGCACGGGTCAAGGTGAGTTGATCGCTGCCGATCTGAACGGCGACGGTTGGGTCGACCTCGGGGATATCCAGCAGTACATGCAGTCCGGAGCGCCGTAAGCGCGGCGCAAACGGAGGGGCATGCAGCGGCACGGACGCTGCATGCCTGGCGTCGATTGCAATTACCCCGGGAACTCGTACCCAAACATCGCAAGTTCGCGCGCGCACACGTGCTCGACGAGTCTGCGCGACTTCGGGGTATAGAGCGCGGCAACAGTCGCGTCCTTTGGTCGAATTCCCGCTTTAAAGGTGGGCATCCGCTCCGGCTCCCACGCGACGCCGAGTCGTGTGCAGATGTTGGTCATGTCCTCGGCCATGCGTTCATGACGAATCGTGGCGTCAAGAGCGAACTTCCCATCGATGATGTACTGCGCTTCATCGGTGTAGGGGCCTTCCGCTTCGAGCCAGCGTTCGAATTGCACTTGTTCGGCAAGCGCCGAGTCATGCTTCGTCGGATCTTGCTTGCGCCGAAAGTAGAACGCGGAGACCGCTTTCTCAAATGGATTGCGGATGACGCAAAACTTGAAATACGCATCCCACATCGCGTGGCCGACTTCGCGCCGAATGTCTGCTGCGGGCATGTGGTTCCACCAGCGGACGGGTTGGCCATCGCCCGCTCCGCGTCGACCGATCACGCCTTCCGGAGACTCATGGACATCGCGCGCGTGGCTCTCTGACCACGCGCCTTCCGGCATGCAGTAGCGCTCGAAGTAACTCTCGACGCTCGTACCGCCGGTTTTCGCGGTTTTGGTGTAGATGAAGCGGAAGCGGTGGCTGACCAGCATGGTGTAAGTATGAGCAGGCGGATGCGGAAGGATTGGGCAGTGAACGATGGAATCTCGATCGCAATCGACATGGCGCGATGCGCGTTGGTTGAACGCGCGGTGCACTATCGGATGGGAACCGTCAAAACTGGTCTTGCACTCGCCGCTTCTGGTTTCACTTGAAGGTCGAAGAGATCGCGCAGCAGCGCAAACGCCTGCTTCGTCGTGCGATCATCAGCGCGGATGAAATACCACTGTCCATCATGCAAAACGCTCACGGCAGCGTCGTTCGGCGTCGTTGTAGTTCGTTCAATCTGGAACACACTTCGAATGAGTTCCCGGAGGCGATCAGAAGACATCTCTTCATCAAGACTGGAGAACGCGGCGGCCGCGCTTGCGGCGCGCGGTGGCGTTGGTGAACTCCCGTCGCGACGATCGACGCCGAGTGCGAGCAGTCGAAGTACTGCGGTGAGCGAACGTGTTCGGACTGTGAGAAACTCGCCCGGAAGTTTCTCTTCGATACCGACCAGTTTCCAATCGTGCGCTTTCGGATCTATGCCGAGGATTGCGCAGAGTTCGCGTCCAGCCGCATCGTTTGCGATTCCCTCGTAGGTTGTGAGTACCGGTACGCGTTCAATCGAAACGAAGTCGTACCCTTTGCCATCTTCTCGGAATTCAAGCACCGAATTGTCGGCTCGTGCAGACATGATGGACGCGAGCGTCACCGATTCTTTTGGAATCGGCTCCCAGTTCCAAACGACAGGCGTGCGCACGAGGCTGAGCGACAATAGCCCGCGTCGTTGAAGATCAGAAAAGAGAACGATCGCGCGCGCGAACGCTGGATCCGCCGAAACGATGCCGTCTCGCACGTTCACATCAAACGACTGGATCGTTTGAAATCGCTCGCAGGCAAGGAACAAAATCCACGCCATCGGATACCCGGCACTCACGAGGTGCTCGAGGCTTTCGACCGGAATTGGCGCCATCATCTCGTTCGCTAATTGCTCGCCTTGTCGCGGCACGAACGTGAGCGTTGGGGTGTATGAAAATCCTGCGTCGGCAGAGGCTCCCTCGAACGCCAGGCCCTGAAAACTGGCCTTCGTTGCGACGCCAGCTCGGTACGTCGTTGACGTGTTGATCTGCGTGACCGAAACCCACTGCGTTGGCTCGTCGTGCGCGAGTCGCACGAGATTCAAAAGCATCTGGCGATCCATGGCCTCGGCGACCGCGGTGTTAAAGGCCGCGTGATCGTTCTCAAGTTGCTTTCCCGCGAGTTGGCTGCAGCCGGGGAGCAACACCGAGGGTGCGAGCAGCAGAGAGGCAAGGAGGACGGACGTTCTCGCTCGGGATTGCATCATGGCGGCAGCGTAGCGATTCAAAGAAAACGCCCCGGACGATTGCCCGGGGCGAGTGTGGTGAAAGGTTGTCCTCAACGCGGCCTCGAGCGCGCTTCGCTCACGGCGCCTCGGTGCACGCAGCGCGTAGGCGCACGGGCGCAGGCGCGCTCAGTACGTCGCAGCGCCGAATCGGCCAAGGAGAATGCCGAGATCGTTGGCGTCGACAACGTTGTCGTAATTGAGGTCGCCGAAGAGCGGATTGGCGATTCCCCACCAACCGATGAGGATGCTGACGTCCTGCTGATCGATGGTGCCATTGAGATTGAGGTCGCCCATCTTGTATTCGCACGCGTCGAGAATCTGGTCGTTGTCCCAATCCATCGCGCCGTTGGCAATCTCAGTCGTGTCAGAGATGCCATTCGAGTTGCAATCGAGCGAGGTGAGGGCGGCGATCAGCGGGATGTAGGGCTTGATCGGCTCTTCGATGATGGTCTTGATTTCGGTGACCGTCGACTCTGCGGGTTCTGCTACCCAGGTGTTCGTGGACTCAACTTTGCGCTCGATCTTCGGCGCGGTGACGGTCTTCGTCACCGTGTTGGTTGTCGCCGTGACGCGGCGCTTCGGTCCAGTCGCCGCGAGCGGGGCTGTGTCGGCAAGAGCGAGGCTCGTCAGTGTGGAGACGGCGAGAAAGGTTGCGACGAAGGGCAGCGCTTGCATCTTGAGTACGGTCTTCATAGTTGTTTCTCACTGGCGAGGACAGCGACCGCGTCCGTTGCCGATCACGATGAGTTGACTCCAACCAACCGCTCGACGCGAGCGGATCGGCCCCGTGTGAAATGACGAGCGCTGTCGGTCGCACGCAGCGAGCAGCACCACCGGAACCAAATTGAACAGCTCAAATGGACCGCCTCGGACGAGGAACGATCCGCATTCTCTGGATCGATAACCGCGAGTGGTCGGGGCGGAGCGTAGGGGCGAACGTGGTCGCCGGCAAGTGGACGCGTTCGTGAACTTGTGATCTCTTCCGGCCGCGGGTATGGTTCTCAACCCGCCGGGAAACCGGATTCGGGGTGTAGCTCAGCTTGGTAGAGCGCTTGCTTCGGGAGCAAGAGGCCGCAGGTTCGAATCCTGTCACCCCGACTTTTACTGATGCCGCGCAACCACAAGGGTTTGCGTGTGCATACCGCTCCACCGTGGAGCGCGCAGGACAGCACGTAGCGCGTAGTCGTTGCGTGTAGTGGCCGAAGGGCCACGGAGTCTGCGTTATGCCACGGAAGCCAGCGTTTGAATACACGCTCCACAAAGCAACGGGACAAGCCTGCGTTCGCATTGCGGGCAAGGTTCACTATCTCGGCAAGTACGGCACCCACGAGTCGCGTGCGAGGCACCGC
>CAIWCL010000023.1 GCA_903911205.1 uncultured bacterium | reverse complement strand
CGCCACGCTCACGAAGCCTCGCCAAACTTGCGCGCACGACTGCGAAGAGAAGCACCGCGTTGCATGCATGCACCCCGATATTGACGTGGTGATAGCCCCAAGGGTTCTGCCCGCCGAGTGCGTAGTTGATCGCAAGTGAAAGTTGGACGAGCGGCCGCTGCGAACCGAAGTACCACGCGCTCGGTGGCCAGAGTTGCCCGATCGATTGTTCCGCGCGGGAGATCCGCGGTAAATCATCGAACACAAAGCCAACAGAGAGTGCACCCCACCACGCGAAGAGAATCACCAGAAATAGACAAGCAACTGTCGGAAGCAGCGGAAGCTGTTGTGGCGCGCCATGCGAGCCCCAATGTGCACCGTTCGAAGAGTTGGATCGCGCAGGCTGTACGGCCTGCGCAGTCTGTACGGACTCCGCGCCATCAGCAGCGTTCGACTCGTCGTTCAAGGGTCGCATTTCCAGAAAGGCATGGTAGTGTGGAGCCATGCACTCTGCGCAGCACATGTTCAAAAACGGCGGCGACGCCGACGAACAGCGCGCGGATCTCGTGGAGTCCAGTCTCGCGAACAAACGCCATCACCACATGGACCCGGACACTTGGGTCGTGATCCCGGTGTACAACGAAAGTCGCGCGGTTGGCCCCGTCATCCGCGCACTGCGCAACACTTTTCCGAACGTCGTTTGCGTGGACGACGGAAGCGCGGACAACACGTGGGAAGTGCTGCGAGCCGAGTCGCCACATGCCCTGCGCCATCTCGTCAATCGCGGGCAAGGCGCGGCGCTCCAGACTGGTACCGCGTACGCCCTTCGGCACGGCGCCGCACGCATTGCGCACTTTGACGCGGACGGGCAACACCGCATCGAAGATCTCGCGCGCATGGTGGAACTTGTTGCGACCGACCGCTGTGACATCGCGCTCGGAGATCGTTTTTCCGGCGATACCGCGGAGATTCCCGGAGGACGGAAACTTCTTCTTCGAGCAGCGGTTTTCTTTCACCGATTCTCGAGTGGCATCGATCTCAATGACGTTCACAACGGCCTCCGCGTCCTCTCGCGCGCTGCGGCTGAAAGGATCGAATTGACGGCCGATCGCATGGCCCATGCGAGTGAGATTGTGGATCTCATCGCGCGAAGCGGCCTTCGCGTGGAACAAGTACCCGTCACGATCCGCTACACCGACTATTCGAAGGCAAAAGGACAGAGTTGGACTGGCGGATTCCGCATCATCTTCCACTACCTTGTTGGCAAGGTGCTCGGATGACCGTCTTCCAGATCTTTCTTCTTGCCGCCCTCTCACTCGGCTCGGTTGCCGTATTCACGCTCGCTTGGCGACGTGCGATCGGGCGAGTCGCCGCAGCGTTCATCCTCGCGATACTCGCGGGCGGCATCGTGTTCTCGGTGAAGCCTGATCTCACGACCGCCCTCGCGCATCGACTCGGCATCAACCGGGGCACAGATCTTCTTCTGTACGTGCTCATTCTCGCCGTGATCTACGGCTTCATTGCGATCTATCTCAAGTTGCGACGTGTGCGCCGCGAACTCACGCTGCTCGTTCGAGAAATCGCGATTCGCGAAGCGGTGCGCAACGATGATCGCACCGAAGAGCGCAATACAAGCGAACGTTGAAGCGATGGCACTTGACGATTCCATTGCTCCTCGGCCGCGCGTCAGTATCGTCATTGCGGCATACGGGAGACGCGAGCAAACGCTCGCATGTCTCCGCTCGATTTTCGCGCAAGATCTCGCCGTTG
>CAIWCL010000022.1 GCA_903911205.1 uncultured bacterium | reverse complement strand
CGCGCGCACGATGAGAGCGCACGCGACGATCTGCATCGCGGCCATCGCACCTGCGACCGGCGGCGAGGTGAGGTCGAGCACGCCGTAGAGCGCGCTCGCGACGAGCATGAGCGCAAGCCCCGGCAGCATGAAGCCGAGGCCTGCCGCGACGCCGCCCCAGCGGCCGCCGCGCACGGTGCCGAGGTAGCAGCACATTTCATGCGCCTCGGGCCCGGGAAGCAGTTGATAGACCCCAAGCGCGCGGCGAAAGCGGTCCTCGTCGGTCCATTTCCGGCGCGCGACGAACTCCTCGAGCAGTCCATGGATCTGCACCACCGGCCCGCCGAACGCGCGGGCTCCGAAGGCGAGAAACGCGAGGAAAATCGCAAGGATGCTCCGATCGGGCGCTGGCGAACGCGCTTCACCCGCCGGAGTCGGAGTTTCGGTCTCAACGCGACTCGGCATGGAGATCATGGTACCGGACGTAAATGCGTGGTTTCTGTTGGATCCTGCGTGGGTGGAAGTAGAGTGAGCGGATGTCGACAGCGCCCCTTCGAGCCGGATCCTTCTCCTCCGTTGCGACGCTTGTCGCTTCGGCAACCTTGATGAATACCGCGCACGCGGTCGATCTCTCGGTCTCCGCGGTCGAGATCACGCAGGGTCTGCAGACGACGACCGGCACGACGACGCTCGTCGCCCGCAACGCGACGGCGGTGCGTGTGAAGATCTCGTTGAATGGGCAGACGACTGCGCAAGCGGGCGTCGATGCGGTCCTTCGCATCTATGCCAACGGTGTCGAAATTCCAAGTTCGCCGGTGTATTCCTCGAACGGCCCAATCACTGCGCCTGTTGCTCCGAACAGCGCGAACATCAACGACACGCTCAACTTCATCTGCTTTCCACCGCAGTCCACCGACGTTGATTTCACGGTGACGGTCAATCCGTTTGGCACGATCCAAGAAACGAACTCCGCGAACAACACGACGAGCGTCCTCAACAAGTCGTTTCTCTGTCGAAAGATGGTCGACATCGCGTACGTGCCGGTGAATTACACCTTCGGCGGCGCGGGGCTGCCGCAGCAGTCCTTCATGGAACCCGGTTTTGGCGACGCGTTCTTGCGCGGCATCTACAAGACGGGCGATTGGAATTACCACCGCGTTCCCGTGACGCCCCCGGTTGTTTCGTCGAGTATCGAGACCGCGAACACGGCGCTCCTCAACACGCTGAGTTCGCTGCGGCAAACAACGATTCCCGCGGCGGGCTTTCAACGTCCGGAGTTCATCTACGGATGGCTTCTCGGAAATCCCTTCAGCGGCAACGGTCAAGCAATCGGTATCCCGGGCGATGCCGCGTTCGGCAATACAGAGACTTCGCGGCTTCAACGAACGTTTGCCCATGAAATCGGGCACTGTTGGGGCCTTGCGCACAACACCTCTGGCATTGGCACCGTCGGTTTCGATGTGGAGCATCAGTTGCAGGAGCCGCTCAATCTTCCCCAGGTGATGGCCACCTCGAAGAAGGACATCATGTACGCCGGGCTTTTGACGAACCAGGCTTGGGTTGCGTCAGGCTCGTATCTCGACTGCATCAATGATGCGCGTTCGGCGTGCAGCGCCGCAGACGAAAGTGGAGATTCGAATGGTTCGGGGGGCGGCGCGACCGACGCGATGGAAGGTGCGACGTCGGTTCTTCGCCTGACCGGCGCGCACGACCACGTTGTGCGGCGTGTCACGCTGGACGCTGCCATGCCCAACGAACTCGTTGTACCAACCGCCGACAATCCTGCGGGCAACGTGCTTGTGGAGGCGTTCGACGCCGCGGGCGCGCTGCTGCACGCGGTGCGCGTCGACACGCGGGGATGTCGCGAGAGTTGCGCTGATCCGTCGCACCTGCATGGAGCGACGCCGCTCTTCGTGAATCTCCCGCGTTGGACGAAGGGTCGCGATATCGCGCGGGTTTTGGTGCGCGAATGGACGAAGTCGGCGGGAAGCGCCGCAGCCGGACGGCCGCTTGCGGACATGCGCCGTTCGCCACATGCGCCGGAAATTGCGGCTTTCGACATCACGCCCGCGCAAGATGGGCCGATCGCCTTTGACCCTGCGCACGATCATCTTGAGGGCCGCGTGCGGCTTGCGTGGAGTGCGACGGATGCCGACGGGGATGCGCTCGTGGCCGATCTTCTCTACAGCCCGAATGGTGGCGATGCGTGGCTACCGGTTGCGGTCGGCGTGCGTGACGGTTCGTTCGAATTCGACGCCTCCGATCTTCCCGCGAGCCAAGGTCGCAACGCGCGCTTCCGCATCCGTGTCAGTGACGGACTCGGCACGACGGAGTCACTCGCCGGCGCGACGTATTCCTTCGGAAACAGCGCAGCGCCCGATGTGCATGTCATTGCGCCAAACACGGCGACGACCGTGCCGCAGGGTGCCACGGTGCTCCTCCATGCATCGGCGTGGGATGCCGACGATCAATTGCTCGGCGACGGGGCAATCAGCTGGACGTCGAGTCTCGACGGCGCGCTTGGCTCGGGGCGATTTCTCCCGAAGCGCAATCTGTCGGTCGGGGCGCACACGATTACGCTGCGCGGAACAGACTCTGGCGGCCTTTTCACCGAGAAGACCATCGCCTTGACGGTGACCGCGCGTGAATTCAACAACGGCGATCTCGATGGTGACGGCGTCCTCGGCGCGTCCGACCTTGCGATCATGCTCTCTACGTGGGGCGAAACTGGCCTTGCGGATCTCAATCTCGACAGCGTTGTTGATTCCCAAGATCTCGCCACGTTCCTCGCGCGATGGAATTAAGATCACGCGCCATGGTGCAACCGATCGAGCACGCGGATGTCGTGGTTGTTGGGCTTGGCACGATGGGTTCAGCGACGCTGCTTGAACTCGCGCGACGTGGGGTCCGTGCGCTTGGGATCGACCGTTTCGCGCCGCCGCATGACCGTGGCTCGGCACACGGCGGAAGCCGTGTGATCCGCCTCGCGTACTTCGAGCACTCCGACTACGTGCCGCTTTTGCGTCGAGCGTACGAAGGGTTCGAGCGGCTCGAGCGTGATGCTGGGGTGGTGCTCAAAACCGAGTGTGGCGTGGTCATGGGTGGCGTTGCCGGGAACCCCGCCTCGGTCGGCATGCTTCGAAGCGCTCGCGAGCATGATCTGGATGTCGAGCACTTCGATGGAGCCGAGTTGATGCAGCGTTGGCCGCAGTTCGCGGTGCCGCGCGATTGGGAGATCGTCCGGGAGGCGCGCGGTGGTTTCGTGCGGCCGGAGGCGACCGTTCGCGCGGCGCTCGCAGAGGCGGAGCGGTTGGGTGCGACGATCGTGCGGAACATGCCAATCACGCGGTGGGAGAGTGACGGCCGGCGTGTCCGCGTCTTTGGCGGGGCTGGGTCGTCCACACGTCGATGGGAAGCGGGGGCGTTGGTGCTTTCGTCGGGTGCGTGGATGCCGGGGTTGTCGGCAGGCGTGTCGGTGGGCGGCTCTGGGGTTGTGGCGTCCAATCCGTTTGCGCTCCGGCCGACGCGCGAGACGCTCGTTTGGCTTGACGACGAGGGAGATCGCGGCTGGCACGCGAGCGAGATGCCCGTGTGGTTCTTCGATCGCGGGAGCGCGCCACCCGTCTACGGGATCCCGGCTTTCGACGGCATGGGTTCGCCACAAGGACTCAAGGTTGGGCTTCACGGACGTGGCCCCGACGCAGCACCCGAATCGATCGGGGATGCGGTTGATCCGGCGATCGTTGACGAAACGCGCGCCGCAACGTCAGAGCGGATCCCAGTGGCGGTGTCGCGTGCAACTAGTCACGCCTGTCACTGCATGTACACCATGTCGCCGGATGGGCACTTCGTGGTTGGCCTACATCCCGAGTTTGCGAACGTCGCGGTTGCGTGCGGCTTCAGCGGCCACGGGTTCAAGTTCGCGCCTGTGATTGGCGAAGCACTTGCCGACTTGGCCGTTGACGGGCGTACAGAGTTGCCGATCGGGTTTCTTGCGCCGCGTGGGTGAATGCCACGATCGTGAATTTCGCGGTCGCCGCTGCGGAGGCGACCTTTCGCGCGGATCCCGCCAAAGCGAGCGCTCGTTGCTTTCGCGGTCGCGCCTGCGGGCGCTCCCTGTGGCGTGGTCTACGCCAAAGCGAGCGAAAGCGAAGCGAGTCGCGAGCGCTCAAACGCGTGACGTCAACCCCGCCAGAGCGAGCGAAAGCGAAGCGAGTCG
>CAIWCL010000021.1 GCA_903911205.1 uncultured bacterium | reverse complement strand
GGCCTCGGCTTCATGCTGCCGGGGCTTGCGCTCATGCTCGTCGCGAGCGCGCTCTACGGCGTGCTCGACCTCACCTCGCCGCCGGTCGCAGGTGCGATGGCCGCGATGCAGATCGTCGCGTGCGCTCTCATCGTGCGCGCGGTATTCAAGCTGGTGACACCGATCTGGACCGCAGCATCCGACACGAACAAACTTCCCATGCTCGTCGTGTTCGTCGCCTCGATCGTCTGGGTGAACGTCGTTGAGTTCGGCGGCGGGCTTGCGGTCGAGGGTGTCGCATCGACCGAACCGCGCGGTGCGGCCGATCTCTTCGGACACGGACTCGTCGCGGGGCTTGTGACGTTCGGCGGCGCGTACACCGCGCTCCCCTACGTCAGCTCGGTCGCTGCCGGCGACGGCGGTTGGATGACACAGCAGGCGTGCCTCGACGGGATCGCGATCGCAAGCGTGCTGCCTGCGCCGCTGGTCATCTTCGGCACCTTCGTCGGCTACCAAGGAGGCGGACTCGCAGGCGCGCTCGCGTTCACAGCCGGGATCTTCCTGCCTGCGTTCAGCTTCACGTTCCTCGGTTTCGGCTTCTTCGAGCGGCTCGTCACTTGGAAGCCCGCCCGAAGGACGCTCGACTTTCTCAGCGCCATCGCCGTAGGAATGATCGCTGGCGCTGCGATCCTCTTCCTGATCGAGACCAGTGGCGGATGGCCGAAGCGAACCGTGTTCTTCGGCGAATGGACGTCGCCCTTGATCGGACTTGCAATCGGCATCGTTTTTTACGTGAAGCGTCCGCTCATCGCTCCGGTCCTCGTCGTGGGAGCCGGCGCGGCGGGAGCGATCGCCGGGCTTCTCGCGTGAGCCGTACACTCCGCGCGTGCCGAAGCCGTTCCGTGAGCAATCTGATCGTTCGAATCGCCCGCCACATTCTTCTCGCGGAGGTGGCGATGGGCGCGATGCTGCACCGCGTCGCCGCGAAGAGCGCCCACCGCTGCGCATCTTCCCAACCACGCTTTGGGAGTACCCAAGCCAGCACTACGACAGCCCCGCGATGCGCGAAGCGCAGAAAAAGCAGCGATTGCAGCGAGGTGAAGAGCCGCGCGAGATTGTCATCCAAGGCGATGAAGTCATCGGCTCGGGCTCGATGCAGGGCGACAAGGACTACATCGGCGCAACGCCATCGTGGGTGATTTGGCAGTTGCTTTCGCGGTACACGCGCGAAGGCGACGTCGTCGTCGATCCCATGTGCGGCTCAGGCACCACGCTCGACGTGTGTCGCGATCTCAAGCGCAAAGGCGTTGGATTCGATCTCAATCCGCAACGCGAAGAGATCCAAAAGAACGACTCGCGCAAGTTGCCACTCGCGAAAGAGTCGGTCGATTTCGTCTTCATCGATCCGCCCTATTCGACACACGTCGACTACTCCGACGACGCGCGCTGCATCGGCAAACTCGATTCAGGAGGCGAAGATGAAGGCCGCGCGTACTACCGCGCGATGGAGGACGTGATCCGCGAGATGCACCGGGTGCTCAAGCCCGGACGCTACATGGGGCTCTACGTGAGCGACTCGTGGCGCAAGAAGCGCGACCGCGACGGAAAGGCTGTGAAGGGCAGCGAGTTCATGCCGATCGGCTTCGAACTCTTCGCGATCATGCGGAAGTACTTCGCGCCGGTCGACATCATCTGCGTCGTTCGCCACAACAAGAAGCTCACCTACGGAAACTGGCGAAAGGCCGCGGAAGAAGGGAACTTCTTCCTGCGCGGCTTCAACTACTGCTTCATCATGCGCAAGGCGTGATGAAGCAGTTGACGAACTTCGTGGACTGATCCAATTCGCGTGAAGCGAGCACAAACGACAACGCCCGCGGCTTTCGCCGCGGGCGTTGTTTCATGTCCTCGCACCAAAGCGAGCGCTCGTCATTCTCGCGGTCGCGCCTGCGGGCGCTCCCTTTGGCGTGGTCAGCACCAAAGCGAGCAAAGGCCTGCGGACGCGGCGAAGCCGCCCCGCAGGCCAGTTGCGAGCG
>CAIWCL010000020.1 GCA_903911205.1 uncultured bacterium | reverse complement strand
CTCTTCCAACCTGCGACAACCGGCGTGATTGAAGAGTACGGCCAAATCGATACAACGTTCGAACCGAAAGCTCTCGCAGAAATGGTTGCCTGGGTTGTAGAGACCGCGAAAGCGGCGCCGTTCGCACAGGTTCCCGATGCGAAGCGCCCGGCGGGTTGGTCGCGTCCTGCGGCAAGCATGCTTCCTACGCGCCCCGAAGTGAAGCCACCCGCGGCGGTTGATCCTGCTGCAGCGCCCGCGATGCCGACACGGCGCGGAATTGGTGGCGGCGCTGCAGGTGGCGCAACCGGTGGAACTGCGGGTGGCTCCAACGGAGGCAAGCCGTGAGTTTCGGTCTCGGTCACGGTCGTGAACTCGTTCCTGGCGATGTCGGGATCGATATGCGCACACTTCCGCGGCTTCCGGATGCCCCGACCGTCGCTGAGGTGCGTCAACTGCTTGCGTTCGATCCGCGCGCGTGGTTCCCGCATCCCGAGCGGCGATTTGAGCTCGAGATCGGCTCGGGGAAGGGAACGTTTCTTCTCCAGCAATCGGTGCTCGAGCCAGAGACAAACTTCCTCGGCATCGAATGGGCGGGTGAGTTCTGGGCGTATGCCGCTGATCGCGTGCGTCGCGCCGGCCTCACGAACGTCAAACTCCTTCACGGTGACGCGACGGAGTTCATCAAGACGCGCGTTCCTGACGGGATCGTCGCGGTCATTCACCTCTACTTCAGCGACCCGTGGCCGAAGACGCGGCACCACAAGCGTCGGGTCGTGCAAGACCACACGCTGCGAGAGTTCCATCGGATCCTCGCCACGGGCGGCGAATTGCGGATCGTGACCGATCACGACGAACTCTGGCAATGGGACGTTGAGCACGTCGAGCGCGCGACCGACATCTTTGAGCGCCGGTCATTCGAGCGACCTGCGAGCGCTGGTGAAGGCGAGTTTGTCGGCACGAATTTCGAGCGCAAGTTCCGTCGCGAGGGTCGGCCGTTTCACGCGATGACGCTCGTCAAGCGCTAGATATCGTCCAAGGTTTGTGGAGGCGATCTCTCACGCCACCGGCCGGCGCCAGGTGTAGTCTTTGTCCTTCTCGAGCGCCGTCGCGGCTTGTTTGACGCAACGACGACAGACGCAGGCATCGGCAAATTCGGGGCTCTGCCACGTCTCGTCGTCGCGCGCTTCAAGGCACATCGTGCACGATTGCCCTTCGGTTCGGTCGTTCCGACCCTCAAAGACAATGTGGCGGTAGGCGATCGCGAGGCATTCACCGCAGAGGTGGCTTCCGTGATGTCCCTCGATCAGGGGCCGCGACGGGTCGTCTGGGTCCCAGGCTCGATGGCAGAAATTGCAAAGGACATCCTCGTACTGAACGTTGGTTTCGTCGGTGCCGGGTCGGAACATGCGGAGACTCGCGGGGAACTCAAAGGCGGGGCGCGAAGTAGAATCGCGCCCGATGGCGCAGGGTATCTCGCTCGCCAATAAGTGTCAGATCCTCTTTGGCATCGCGGTCTTCGCGCTGCTCGGTGGTGCACTTGCGGTGCCGTGGATTCGTACGGGCAAGATTGTGTCCGACAGTCAGCTCGAGGTTTCGCGGCAACTCGCCGACACCTGGTTCGAGAGCGGACAGACCACGGGGTGGAGCGAAGGAAGCGCGATCCCGATTCGTGTGCTTCGGGTGGATGAGATTCTCTTCACGCCGGACGGCGAGGACGAGTCGTTCCTGGAAGGAGCGCTTGCGGCGTTCGAAGCGGATGCCTCGGTTGGGGAGTGGTTCGAGCGTCGCAACGAGGGAGAAGCGATTCGTTACCGGTATGCACGTGCGATTCGTGAGCGCGAATGGAGCAAACTCGCGGAACGCGAGATCTTCGAGCGTCCGTCGAGCCCGGCGGTCGTGCGCACCGCCGACACGCTTGCGGGTGTTCTTCTGATTGATCGTCGAAGTTCATTCGCCGAGGATCAGATCGAGTGGAATCGCATTTTGATCGTCGGAACGGGGCTCGCGGCGGGAAGCCTTTCGATTCTCGTCTTCCATCTGATTCTCAAACGGCTGATCTTTGGTCCGGTTCGTTCGCTGACCGCCGTTGCAGAGCGCGTCGACGAAGGAAGCACAAGCGCACGATCTCGGCTCACGACGGGCGACGATTTCGAGCGACTTTCGCGCGCGTTTGATGGCATGTTGGATCGTTTGGCGGAAGGGCAGGCGCAACTTCGCCGCGTCAACGAAAGCCTCGATCTGAAAATCGGCGAGCTCGCGGAGTCGAACGTTGGTCTCTTCGAGGCGAATCGGCTCAAGAGCGAGTTCCTCGCCAACGTGTCTCATGAATTGCGCACACCGCTCAATTCGATCATCGGTTTTGCGGAATTACTCGACGAAATCGCGCGAACTGACCCGAACGCTGATCCGAAGCGCCGCCGATACATCGCAAACATCCTGCAATCAGGCCGCAATCTGCTTGAGATGATCAACGAGTTGCTGCAGATGGCGAAGATTGAGGCGGGTCGCCTCGAAGTCACGATTGGCCCAACGGGCGTCAAAGATATTTGCGAAGGGCTCGTGGCGATCATGCGGCCACAGTCGCTCGCGAGGCGGATTACGTTGGAAGCGCGTTTCGAGCACGATCTTCCTGGAGTCGAGAGTGACGCCGCGAAGTTGCAGCAAATCTTGTTCAACTTCGTGTCGAACGCGATCAAATTCTCGCCTGAAGATACGACCGTGGTGATCGATGCGCGGAGCGGTGTCGGCGCGGATGGAACGCCGTGCGTGTGCGTTTCGGTGATCGATCAAGGGCCCGGTATCCCGCTCGATATGCAAGACACGATCTTTGAGAAATTCCGGCAAGTGGATGCGAGCCACACGCGTGCGCACTCTGGCACGGGTTTGGGGCTTGCGATCTGTCGCGAACTCGCCGAGCGACTCGGTGCACGGGTTGCGCTCGCGTCGGTCCCGGGTGAGGGCGCGACATTCTCAGTCGAGGTGCCAGTCGAGTTCAAGGGTGCGAGGTTGGAACCCTTGATGCGTGAGCACGCGAGCACGGCGTCATCGGTCGCCGCGCAGCCTGGAGGGATCTGAACGTGTTTCTCGGGGCTGCTGGGTGGGAGTTTGGGATCGGCGACCCGACGGTGCTTGGGTGGGCCATCACGGCGGCGTATGCGGTTGGAGTGTGGTTCACGCTGCGCGCTGGAGCGTGTGCCATCGCGTGGCGTGGAAAGAAGCCCGCAGGGGTTTCGGCACCCATCAGCGAAGGGCTCGTGCGATTTTGGCTCTTCGCGTGTGTGGTGTTGGTCATCCTCGGCATCAACAAGCAACTCGACCTCCAACGCTTGTTGACGGAAACCGCGCGCGCGATCGCGAAGAACGGTGGTTGGTATCGCGATCGGAAGCCGGTGCAGTACGCGGTGCTCGCCGCGTCCGCCCTTGCTGCACTTGGGATCTCCTTTTGGATTGGATGGACCCTGCGGAAGTTTGCGCGCCAGATTTGGCCCGTTGTGGCAGGGTTGTTGATCTTGGCTGCCTACGTCGTCATGCGCGGGACATCGCACCATGACGTCGACGCGCTGATGGTTTCAGGGCCAGTGCGGCTGAAAGACACGATGGAATTGCTGGGCATCGCGTGCATCATGTGGTCGGCGTGGAGCTTTGCAGCCAGTGCGAAGTCGGTTGGTGGTCGCGGCTCATCGATCCGCTGAGGTTCGACTGCGACCATGTGCACGCTCAAATATTTCGCGGTCGCCGCTGCGGCGGCGACCTTTGGCGTGATCAACGCCAGAGCGAGCGAAAGCGGCCACAAGAAGCGAAGCTTCTTCAGGCCGCTCAGTCGCGAGCGCTCAAATCACGTCGCGAGCGCTCAAACTAGTCATGCCGCAGCGCTTCGATCGGATCCTTCCGGCTCGCGACGACCGCGGGATAGATTCCGAACACAAGGCCAACGCCCGCAGCCACGATGAAGCTCACCAGGATCGACCACGTTGTCACCGCGGGCTCAAGCGTCAATCGCCCTTCGAACGCACCGGCGAGCCACGGGAGCCGCACAAGCGCGCCAACGAGTGGTTGCAAACCCCACGAAATGCCGACGCCGAGCAGAATCCCAATGACGCCACCGAGCGTCGAGAGCGCGCCGGTTTCGACGAGGAACTGCAGCACGATGTGCTTGCGCGTCGCGCCGAGCGCGCGACGAATACCAATCTCGCGCGTGCGCTCCGTGACCGAGGCAAGCATGATGTTCATGATGCCGATGCCGCCGACGAGCAGCGAAATCGCGGCAACGACCACAAGCATCACGTTCCACACCATCATCTGGCGCTTCGCGTTTTCAAGCAGTTCCCACGGCACGACGATCTGCACATCGTTCAATCCAGGGTGTCCGCTCTCAATCACGCGTCGCACACGCTCCGCGAGCGGAACGACCGCGTCCGTTTCCGGCGCGACCACGTACAACTCGCTCAATTCGATCTGTTCGCCGCTGAACGAACCAGATTGCCGGCGCATGACCATGTCGCCAAACTGGCCTTCGGCGGTCGTGATCGGAATGTGGATGTCTTTGTTGAGGTCGCGTCCGACGAGCGCCGAACCGCGGCCGCCAGCAAGACCGATCGGTTCAAGAACACCGATCACGCGGAACACCGTGTTGTCGACTTTGATGGTCGCGCCAATCGGGTCGCGAAGGCGGAAGAACTGCTTGGCGATCTCGCTGCCGATGACGCACACGGGCGCACGTGCTTCGAGATCCTCTGCGCTGATGTAGCGGCCGCGCGGCTCGAGTCGGAGTCGCGCAACCTCGAGTAACTCAGGCGTCGTTCCGTAGACCTGACTGGTGATGCGTTGATTCTCGTACGAGACGTCGGAGCCAACGGCCTTGAGTGGCACGACGGCCGACGCGTCGGTCATCGCGCTGTTCAGGCGTCGCAAATCCTGTCGAAGCAACCCGTACGCCACGAAGAATGTGCGGGCTTGTCCAGCGTTCGCCGCTTCCGGTGGCTTCGACGAACGCACAATGATGTTCGTCGCACCGAGTGCCGAAACTTCACGGAGCGCGCTGATCTTGTTGCCTTCGCCGACCGCAACAACAACGATCACTGCGGCGACACCGAGAATGATGCCGAGGCTTGTCAGTGTGGAGCGCAACTTGTGGAGTCGCAAGTTGCGCAGGCCGAGGCGGAAGATCTCGAGGAAGAATCCGAAGGGCATGGAAGAATTCGAAACGGAGGGGGAGTCGTTCTGCGATTGCCGCAATGCGAGAAGGGGCGATGGTATCCTCCGCGCATGCACGATGACGCGCCAGAACCTGCGATTCGACTCGGCGCCGAGCGTGAGGCAGATCAAGCGTGGATTTGGCACGCGTCGATTGATGCGGTCGAAGGAACGACGCTCCACGAGTTACGGCTTTCGTGGGCCGATTACAACGTGTTTTGCCCGGACGGCACGCGCAAGCCTGCCGATGTTGGACGTGCCGTCCTTCGATTCTTTGCGCAGCATCGCGAGGCCTTTCCGTTGCGCGAACGGCTCGATGCGGCGATGGCGCGCATGCGTTTTCCAAACGCCGATCGCGCGATCATCGCGATGTTGACCTGACGTCCCTGCGCTCGCACACAGATTCAACGAGCTGCGCCACGCGCGTCGGACGCACGCCAGACTTCGACCGCGCCGTGGCCCCAATCGGCCCAACCTTCGAAACGATGTGTGCGATCGAAGCGCGCGTCGAGCACCCGGAGTACCTCTGCGTTGAGCCGATCGGGGTAGAGCACGATGACGAAGGCCGCCACGTCCGCCTGCGAATTCGATGATGGTGCAGATGGTTGCAACTGGGACATCAACCCATCGCCGAGGAACCCGGTCGGTTCCGCCTCGAAGCCAAACTGCGTCGCGTAAAAGCCAACCGCGTTGTCGGGGAGCCCGATGGTGAGAACACGAGGGGCGAGCGCCTCGGAGCCCGCGCGCGCCGCGGCGACGGCCTCAACGGCGTCACGAATCGGCTGCTTCTTCCAATACACGGCGTACGCCGCGAGTGCTTGCAGTGCGACCAAGCAAAAGATCGTCGCGCGAAGTCGTGTGCGTTCCATCGATGCAAGCGCGAGGCCAATCGCCAGCGCGGAAACCGGCACGGCGAAGAGAAGAAAGCGCGCGTAGATCCACGTCCCGAGGAAGAGCGAGAGCGCGATCGCCACGACGAATGCAATCGCGAATGGCAGCGCAGTCGCACGTGCGCGATCGAGCGCGCGAGTGTGCAGCAGTCGCGCGATGCCCAAGCCAAAGAGCGCGATCAAGACGTATGGAAGCCCGACAAGCCACGCCGGGAGCGGAGTGAACGCGATCCACGCGGTCCATGGCGCGGTCGGGAGCGCGAGCCCCCACGAAAGTGAGAGTCCCGTGATCGCTTCGACGCCTTCGCGCGAGAAAAACGTGGGCTGATCAGCGGTTCCGTGGACGTAATCGGCGCGCGTCGCGAAGACATCGCCGACGAGCGGCGCAAGGACGACGGCGGCGAGGATGCCCGCGAGGAGCGATGCGAGCGCGAGCGTTCGTTCGCGGAAAATCCCGATGACACCCGTCACCATCGGCACGAGAATCGCCACGGGATGCGCCCACGCTGCGAACGCGCAGGCCACGGCGAATGCGATCCAATCGATGGCCGCGTGGGTTCGACGTGCGCGTGAAAGAAAGAGCGCCGCCATGAGTGCGCCGAGGATCACGAACGAATATCCGCGCGCTTCGGCACTTTCGAGTACGGGAATCGGCGCGCACGCGACGACGAATGCCATCGCGCGCGCGAGTCGATCGCGCAACGCCGTCGGAGCGACTTCACGCGCAAGGCTCCATGCGACGGGAATTGCAGCGATTCCCGAGATGATGGCCGGGGCGCGCACGGCGAATTCGCTGACGCTTCCTGTGAGCATCACCATCGCCCACATGGCGAGAGTCATCGGCACGTGATTCGTTGGAACGGTGTACGAGCCGAACGCGACTCCGGGACCTTCAAGCGCAAACGAAAGAAGCGCCGAGATTTCGTCGTACCAGAGGCTTTCGGCCGCAAGCGCGATACGCACAAGCGCTCCGCCAACGATGCAACAGAGAAGAAAGATCGGGAACGCGCATTGGTCGCTCGCTGTGGGCGAGACTTCGCGCGCCTGCCGAGAGCCGAACGTCGATTCAACCGGCTCTCCAACCGGCACCCCAATCGGCGTCCCGCGTTGCTTCGCGAGACTTCTTTCAAGAAGCAGCACGATCGCGGGTATCGCAAACGCCGCAACGGCCAACGTCACTCGAAACGTGTGTACGCCCTGCGTGGTCGCCTCGGGAATCGCGCCGCCCAAACGCGCGACCCGCACCGGATGTGCAAAGTACTCCGCCCAAGTTGCGGTTGGCACGAGCGCGAGCAGGGCGCAGATCGCACCCGCGATGCAGGCGCCCACGACGCATGTACTTTGAACGACGACGCGCGTCGTGTTCACGCGTCTTCATCCTTGGTCGTCGGCTTGCGGGGTTCGACATCTCGCATCGAGCCGGGGATCGGTGATTCGATGGAGCCTGCGTTGAGTCGCACCGCGAGTGTCGTCGAGATGATCGGGATCGCGTGCAAAACCTCGGTGTGCACGAACGGAAGCAAGAGAAGAGCGGCCACGCGCAGTCCCGTCGACGTCCAGAAAACCGCGGCATACGTTGTCGCATCGGGCGATGCGCCGAGAAGCCACGAGCCAGCGATGCCACCCGCGGCCATCGCCAGCGAGTTGAGAAAGTAGAAGCCGCTCATCAAACTCGTGCGCTCGTCGGACGGCACGGTTTCGAGGAAAAGAAGGAACGTCGCGAGTTCCCACGCGCCTTGCGCGATGCCGCTCACTGCTTGGATCGCGAACATTCCGGGCACCGAGTCGACGTAAATCCACGGGAAAATCATGAACGTCGTACCGAGCGCGCCCATCGAAAGCAGCGAGCCTGCGCTCCTTTGCTTCGCGAGCAGCCCGAGGAACGGAAGCGCAAGTGACTTCGCGAGGAAGCTTGTTCCAATGAGGCCGAGATACAGCGCAGGCGTGACGTCCAATTGCTTGAGCAAGTATGGATTGAGAAATGGCTGACCGAATTGCACGGCGACTTGCATCGCGAGCAAGAGCGACACCAAGCGCGCATCGGCGCGATGCCAGTAGCGCGTGAAGAAGTGCCACAGCGGAATCGGTTTGTGATCGGGCCACGAAGGTGGATCGCGTTGGATGCGCAGATAGCGGATGCTCGCGAGGCGCGCGACGGCGGCCGCGAGGAAAAGCGCGGCGAAGCCGATCGTTTCCCAACGTGTTCCGTCGGTCGACTGGAGTGTGAACCCCGCGACGATCAGGCCCGCGAGAATCGTCGCCTGACACAGGCGGCTACGGATCCCGAAGTACCGCGGTCGAATCGCCGCGGGCATCGTGAGACCGATCCACGTGTTCCACACGCCGGCCGCGCCAAGTGCCGAAGTCCAGTAGATGCCTGCGACGACGAAGAGCACCCAGAAGGGCAGGGCTCCGACGATCGCGCCAACAACCATCGGAAGGAAACTCGCCACCTGCAAGATCGCGCAGCACTGAATCCAACGGGACGGACTCTTGACGCGCGCGGCGATGGCGGGTGCAAGCAGTTGCATGGTCGCGCCGACGAGTGGCGGCACTGCGGCGATCAATCCACTCTGCGCATCGGTTGAACCAAGGGCGAGCGCGAAGAGCGCGATGTACGTCTCGCCTGTTCCGACCATGAAGGAGTACGTCATCCCGTCGCCGGTGCAGGCAACGAGATCACGTCGAAGTGGCGAATCTTTGCGGAAAGTCCCGGGGCGCATCCGTGCGTGGGCAGGGTAGCGCGGGCATTCACTTCGGTGCGCGGGGCGCGAGTGGACGCGCGGGGGGAGGATCCGCCGAGGGTGAGGGCTTCGTTTCTGCGCCTTTCACTTCTGCTGGCTTCGTTCCTTTCGCCTCTGAACCCTCGCCGGTCGGCGGCCCGATGCGAGGCGGTGGCGCCGATTCGTATCCCTCGATCGCGCGATGGACGAAGTCCGGCGCCGACACCACGATCGTCGTCTGCTTTGTTTGGATCAAGGCCCACTGTCCCTCGATGCGGACCGGCCCGCGGCTTGGGTCGAGGTTCAACGTCGCGTCGTCGTTCTGGTCGCGAGAGCCCGAGGCGGCGCCTGGCGAGCGATTTGGCGTGTCGTGCTTCGAGCGTGTCGGAAGCGGCCGGAACGCCTCAGGCTCGCAGTGCGTCGAGATCATCCGCACGAGTTCGGCGGCGACTTCCTCCGTCGAGCGACGGCTGTGGCCCGCACCCGGTCCGCTGAAGTCGGGCGGGTCAATCGAGAGATCGGTCACGTCGTAGGCGCGCGTGTCACGCGCGGACTCGCGGGCGAGATCTTTGCGGAGCCCAACTTCGAGCATCCCCATGCCACCCGACGCGACGGAAATCTGCCACGTCGCGTGGCGGCTTGCCAGCGCGATGACCGCTTCGAGCGCTGCGCGGCCGCTGACATCAGCAAGCGCAAGATCGACGCGGCGTTCGACATCCAGACCTGATCGAGCATCGTTCGGATCGAGCTGTTCAAAAACCAGAAGGTTGACGCCAATGGCGTTGGCGATACTTTGGAGCGCCTCGCCGATTGGCGCATCTTCGCATCGAAGGTTGAGGCGCGAGTGGACGAGCCGTCCGACTATTTCGCCACGGCGCGCATCATCGCTTGTCGGCTCCGCGACATCCGACGGGCGCATCGCGGCCCAGCGACAATCAACAGTAATATCCGACGGTGTCGACGCGCTTCTGGTGCGGGCGAGTGGCGCGTCGCATGCGATCGACGACTCTGCGAACGACGACCCTGCAAACGACGCGGCAAGGCACACAGCAACGCATGCAGGAACGTGCGCAGGAAGGCGCGCAGGAAGGCATTGGGCAAGAAATCCAAAACGACGGATAGAAACGAAGTGCGAAGTCGCCAGAGCGCGCGTAGGACGTTTGTTCACGCGTCACCTCCGCTTACGGCGTTGGGCTCGACTTGCTGCGTGGCGCACCACTCGTCGGTTCGGCAGCGCGTGGTGGAATCGGTTTCCCATAGCCGTCAATCGTGCGATGTACGAAGTCGGGACCATGCACGATGATGTTGTTGTCTTTGGCTTGGATAGAAGCCCACTGGCCAGTGGCGTAGACGACGGCCGCAGACGGATCAAAGTTCTGCGAGGCCGTGGTGTTGGGATTCGCCTTTGGCGAGGTTCCCTTCCCGGTCGGCGTCGTATGTTTCACGATCACAAGATTGCCGTTGGCGTCTTCCACCATCGCTGGCGGGGCCGGCCGGAACGCCTCGGGCTCGCAGTGCGAAACGATCATGCGCACGAGTTCGCCAATGATCTCGTCGCTGTCGCGTCGGTTGTAACTCTGGACCCCGATGACGCCGATGCCTCTCGCCTTGTAGTCGGGAGCGTCGATGGCGAGGTCACCCGTTTCGTACAACTTCGGGTAGCGCGCCTCTTCGCGGGCGAGCGTTGCCTTCGGACCGAACTCGACCGTGGCGTTGTGGAGCTGCCACGTGCAGTTGAGCCCCGTCATTCCAGCAAGCGCCTCGAGAACCTCAAGTCCTGATGCGTTTTCAAGTTGAAGGCTCACGGGCTGATCTGGGTCGATTCCCGGCATCCCGCCGCCGAGCTCAAACACGACGAGATTGATGCCGATCGCGCGGCGCAGCGCGCGAAGGACATCGCGCATGGGCGCTTCGTCGACGACGACGTCGCAGCGCGAATAGAGGAGTTTGCCCAGTTGCTCGCGCGCACGCTCCGCTTCCGTTTCGAGCGGCGAACTATCGGCGGATCGCGTTTCGACGAAGATCGCGGTGATCGAACACTGCGGTTCCCAACGGACGGACGCATCGCTCGGCTTCGGCGCGGTGGCCGCGGGTGGCGTTGCGGTTGGCTTCGCAGTTGGCTTTGTGGGCGCGGGCGTCGCAGGAGGCGTGGCCGTTGTTGTGACCGTTGTTGTGGCCGGTGTTGTGGCCGGTGTCGCGGGTGTCGCCGGTGTCGCGGGTGTCGCCGCGGGAACAGTCTCGCTTGGTGTAGCGGGGGCTTTGCTTGGGTTGTAGGTTGGTGCAAGCGCGCGCGGTTTCGTCGGCTTGCCATTCCCAGTGCTTTGACCACTTGGGCTCTTCGAGGGCGGAACTTCTGCTTGCGGAGTTGCCGCGAAAGCCCCGTTGAAGTCGACGCTTGCGATCGGCATCGCGAGCCAAAGGATGGCCAGCCAAACCGAAGCCGTCGAAACAGCGTGTGCAGAACGGCGCGGCGCGCGTGCCGCCACGTGAAGACCCAGTGCGTGAAGACCCAGTGCGTGAAGACCCAGCGTGTGAAGACCCGATGTGTGAAGACGCGGTGTGCGTGAAGTGGCTTGCTTCATGCTGCTTGTCCTTTCGCGTGACGAAACGAGTTCTCCCGTTCGTCGCGTGTCCGCAACACAGCCTCGCGGAGATTTCCGACGTTGGTGTCGAGATCGATTGCGCAGAGTTGCCTTCAGGTTTCCTTCAGCGGGCGGATGCCTGCTCGACGGTCGAGTCAGTTGCGGGTGTTGCCCGCGCCGCTCACTGCGCCTTCGACAGGCACGCTGCGGAACTTCACGTTCTCGACGATCGAGAGGCCGGTCGTAAACGTGACGTAACGCCTTGCGCCTTCAGTACCCGCTGATGCACTCGAAGGAGCCATATCCGGCGTCGAACGTCGCGGACGCTGCGGCTTGAACGGGTAGCCGTCAATCTGGCGATGCACGAAGTCTGGGGCCCGAATGAGCAGCACGCCTTGGTAGTACTTCATCGTTGCCCAATCGCCGCCAGCGTCGGCCCACGCGTCGGGCTCGCATTGCTCTTGGATAATCGTCATCAATTGATCCGCGAGTTCTTCGACGTTCGGGCGCTCGGGATCTTCACCCGGATCACCGATGATGCCACCGCCTCCGCCACCGGAGCCGCCGCCACCGCCGCCGAATCCGCCGCCGCCGCCACCTCCGCCGCCAAATCCGCCGCCACCACCACCGGCGCCGCCGCTACCGCTGCCACCTTGTCCTTGGCCGCCTTGCGACAGCGCGGAGCTCAGGTTGAAGTCGGGCGCATTGTCGAAAGTCGGTGGTTCGAAGAGGAGATCGCGAATCGGGTACATGCGCAACTCGCGCGCCGCCGGAACGGCAAGTCGATCCTTCGTGCCTGCTTCGACGAAGCCTTCGCGGATCTGCCACGTGCAGGGGGAATCAGAACCGCAAATCTCAAGCATGCGCTCAAGGACGTTCAGTGCTGGTGCGCCCTCGATCGAGAGCGAGATTTCAAGTTCTGGATCGATACCTTCCGCGCCACCTTCGCCTGCGTAACGCACGATCAGCGGAACGCCGAGTTGCTGTGCGACGTACTCAAACGCCGTCTTCGCGGGGGTCTTGTCGAACGCGACCGAAACATCCACGTAGAGCAACGCACCAAGGAGCTTGCCCTTCGAGACATCATTGCGCGCCGTCTCGCGCTTCTGCTCGGCAACAGCCTGCAAGCGCTCGGAGAGCCCTTGTGCGGACGCTTCGCTCGTCAGCGCGCTCGCAGTGAGCGCGACGACGCCGGCGATGAGCGGGGTGGCGAAAACGTTGTTGAAGGCCTTCAGGTGCATGGAAGACTCCAGTTGCAAGCCGAGTGAGAACTGCGTGTGAGCCAGAGTGTGCCTCGGGAACAGCCCAGGGCCTTGCGAATATACGTCACGATTCCCTCGGTATTTCCGGGGAACCGCGGCAAATTCTGACTTTCCGCAGACCGGGCAACGCGGAGTCGAACGACATCAGCGTTCTCCGTGGAGGGCTTTCTCTGCCGCAAGAGCCAGGAAAATGCCGGCGGCGGCGGCGGCGGGCGGGCAATCGTCGGTCGCGAGACTCGCGCGGACAAGTCCGCGAAGTGTGTCGGGCTGCCGGAATCCGTCGGTCCATGGCTCGTTCGCCACGTGCTGCGCAAGGAAGCGCGTCAACGCGAGCACTGCGCGCGGCGGCGGGGCAGGAGCAGATGCGCCCGGAGCGTTTTCGTCGCCAACCGCCTTCACGCGGGGCTCCGCGGCACGCAGGATCGCAACCGCTGCGGCGAGTCGAAGGCACTGGGCATCTGCGACGAGCAGGCGTGCACTCGGGAGGGCAAGACCTCCGGCGAGGTCGATCGGCGTGCCGTCCGGCGTCGGTCCCACGCCGATCTGGAGGTTCTCCGCCACGCGCACGATTTCATCGAGCGCTGTCCGGAGGGCTGAGCGGGATTGCTCGGGAAGCGTTCCCGAAGTGAGCGCAAGTGCGAGGGGGAGGGCGACATCCGCCAAGCGACCACGGCGGTCGGACGTTGCGGTGAGAAGGCGATCAAGGAGGCGAGTGCCGAGGCGTACGTCGTCCTCGCTCGCTCCTCGGGCCGTGAGTGCGGCAATCGTCGACGCGGCGACCTCCATCGCCTGCGCGTCGAAATCTGGCGATGCACTGTCGGCGAGCGCTTGGGCGGACGTCCGCACTCGGAGCTCGAGTTGCGGAGCCGCAGCGAGTTGTGCGAGACGTGCTGCGTGAAGCATCATCGCGTCAACCGCTGCGTTGCGACTCGACAGTGGTTGGTTGCGAACGTCCGCCTCACTCGCATCCTCACCGATCTGCTTGTGCGCCTTCGTGTCGATGCCATCGGAAGTGGACTGGCGTCCGAGATCGTCCACGAGTTTCGCCGCCTGCGTCGCCGCCGCGGTCCGCGCAGGTGCGGGAAGCGTGTCCGCGATCGAGGCCCATGCGAGGGCAAGTGCCGCGAACGCCTCGTCGGACGCACTTGCAAATGGTGGGTCGAACGCGTCTGCCGTTGGGTTGTAGGTTCCGAGGAGGGCGAACCCCGCATCGCGTTTCGCGTCGGAATTCGCCGGAGTTTCGGGCGTGGATGTTTTCGCAGCCTCACCTTCGAGTGCGCCTCCGCGTGCATCCTCAGGTGCATCTTCAGGTGCATCTTCAGGCGCATCAGCCGCGTGCTCTGGTCGAGCAACGACGTTGCCGCAGAGCCGTGCCGTGAGTTGAATGGCAAGTGTTCTTACGAATCCCGGCGTGACTTCGTCGAACGCGAGAAGCCGCCCAGCGCGCGTCACGATCGATGGCGGCGCGTGCGCGGTCGACTGTCGTATGCGCACGGTGTCGAACTTCGCAAGGGAAACCCGCTCGGACGTCGCGAAGTCACGGAGTTCCTTCGCAGGCAGGCCGGCACTGCGCATGAGCATGGTGATCGTTGCGTCGGGTCGATCGGCGTTGTCACTCGCGAGGAGCCGCGAGGGGAATGCGCGGAATATCTCGTCACCTCGCAAGACGGCGATGCCGTCGGTACCGGGAATGACGCGAGTCGCCGCTTCTGCGATGGTGCGTCCGAGGAGGGGCTTCGTTGGTCCCGCGAGTTCGATCTCAAGCGAGAATCCGGCCGTCACCCGATCGTTGAGTTCCGGTCGCACGGCACGAACGATGGAGTCGCCGAGTGCCTCGGCGACGGCGCGTCCCACCGCGCGACGAAGCATCCGTAGATGGTCGGACGGATGGTCGGACGGATGGTCGGACGGATGGTCGGACGGAT
>CAIWCL010000019.1 GCA_903911205.1 uncultured bacterium | reverse complement strand
CCGGTGAAGAGATGTCGTGGAACGCGGTGAAGGCGCTTGTCCAAGAGATTGTGGATGGCGAGGACAAATCGAAGCCGCTCTCTGATAGCGCAATCGCTGAGGAATTGAAGAAGCGGGGTGTCACCATTGCGCGGCGTACTGTGGTCAAGTACCGCGAGCAACTCGGCATCCTGTCCGGACCGATGCGGAAGCAGCACTGATTTTGAGCGCTCGCGACTGAGCGGCCTGATGAAGCTGCGCTTCATGTGGCCGCTTTCGCTCGCTTTGGCGCAGACCACGCCACAGGGAGCGCCCGCAGGCGCGACCGCGAAAGAAACGAGCGCTCGCGACTCGCTTCATTTTCTTCGCGAAAAAGTTCTTCGACTTTTTGCACCAAACTTTTACCGAACATCGGAGAGTCGCGCAAAGCGTCGATATCGTCGCGCCCCATGGGAAAGACTCGAATTGAATTTCTGTGCCGCGATTGCGGCGCTAATCACCCGAAGTGGCAGGGGAAGTGCCCCGACTGCGGCGCGTGGGACAGCCTCGAGAAGTTTGCGGTGGAGGCAGAGGCCACCAAGTCGGGCGCGGCGCCGATTTGGGGCAGTGCCGACGGCGCAACGCCCGAGGAGGCCGAGCAACTCGCTCGCTCCGGAATCGGCCGCGCGGTCGCGCTTTCGGAAGTCCCTGAGGCGCAGGTGCCGCGGATTCCGACGGGGATCAGCGAGTTCGACCGGGTACTCGGCGGCGGTGTCGTTCCCGGCTCCGTCATGCTTCTCGGCGGCGATCCTGGGATCGGAAAGAGCACACTCTTGATGCAGGTCGCAGCCTCGATCGCCGCGAGTGGGGGCACCGCGTTGTACGCGTCGAGCGAAGAGAGCCCTCAGCAAGTGCGACTCCGCGCCGAGCGGCTGGAGCCCGTTGTCCGCGCGGGCGGCGCGAAAGCGCTCGGTGATCGCCTCCTCGTCCTGGGCGAGACGAACGTCGCGCGGATCGTCGAGCAGGCCCGACGCGCGCGTGCATCCATCGTGCTCGTCGATTCTATCCAACTTGTTCACCGCGCCGACGTCTCGGCCGCGCCAGGTTCGATCGCGCAACTTCGCCGCTGCACACTCGACCTCGTCGCGCTGGCGAAGTCCACCGGTTGCGGTGTTGTGCTGGTTGGGCATGTCACGAAGGAAGGCGCGCTCGCGGGTCCGAAGTTGCTTGAGCATCTTGTGGACGTCGTCCTCGGTTTCGAAGGCGATCGACACTCTGCGATTCGCGTCGTTCGAGGTGTGAAGAACAGGTTTGGGTCGACTCAGGAAATCGGGCTTTTTGAGATGCGTGGCGACGGCCTTTCCGAAGTGGAGGCCGTGCGAGTCCCGCTTTCAGGTGGGCCGCCCGCGCCTGGATGTTCGTTCGTCGCGACGATGGCGGGAACGCGCTGTCTTCTCGGTGAAGTGCACGCGCTTGTTTCGACGGGATTTCTCGGAAGCGCGAAACGACGCGCTTCAGGCCTCGATTCAAGTCGATTGGCAATGCTGATCGCGGTGCTCGAAAAGCATGGCGGCCTGCGACTCGCCGATCAGGACGTGTTCGCGCAAGCGCTTGGTGGCCTCAAAATCGCGGAGCCGGCAGCGGATCTTTCCATCGCGCTTGCAGTGGCAGGTGCGTTTCTTCACCGCACACTTCCGCAAGGAACAGTTGCGATTGGCGAGGTTGGTCTCACCGGTGAATTGCGTACCGTGCCTCACCTCGAGCAGCGGGTGCATGAGTCCTTGCGTCGAGGAGCACGCGTGGTGCTTGTGCCGAGTTCTGCGAAAATCGGCGCGAATGTCGAGCGCGATGCGCGGCATGAACAGCGCGACATTGTGAAAGTTGGCACGATCCAGCGCGCGCTGGATTTGCTCTCTCCTCTGCAACGCACGCTCACGGATGGGCAGGCGGAGTCGCACGCGAGAACGACGTCGGTTGAACATGCGCGCTCGTCGACTGCCGCTGTTTCATCCGCTGGCGGCTCATCTCGCGGTGCGGCGTCTCGCGGTCTATCCGGGTCAAAATCTGGCGGTTCGCGACGAGATTGAGTGCGGCGCTCCCGCCCTTTTAGAGTGTGCAATGTGCGATAACGACGACTGAAGTGGGGATTCGAGAATTCATCTGGGCCGTTCTTGCGTGGTTCAATCGCACCGAATCCACAGCGGCCAAAATATCGTAAAGCCAATTTATGCAGTGACTTACGCATCAGAACAGGCACTTCGATCGTTGCGGCCGACCAGCACACGGACCCCCGACTAGACGATTTGCTCGCGAGTCTGTAAGTTTCCCGCTCATCATTTCGGCCAGAGTCGGCCGATGATGGAGAACCGTCCGGCCGTGTCCTTTGGTGGTCACGGCAATAGGCGGACGGGTGGATGACGTGGACCGCTGAACCCGGTCCCAAAACTAGTACGGAGAGTTTCATACATGAGTCTCACCAAGACCGTCGGCTTCTTCGCCGGTACGACCCTCGCCATCGGTGGCGCGGCTTTCGGCGCTGTCCAGAACAGCGATCTCGCGGCTGAAGTCGCGAACCTCAAGTCCCAGATCGCCGAGATGAAGAACTCGCAAGGCGACGCGTGGCTCACCGAGCAGCGCGCTTCTGAGATCCGCGGCATCGTGACCGACGTCCTCGCGGACGCGGACAGCCGCTCGAGCCTCCAGGGCAGCGGCGCTGGCGCCGGCTACAACGGCGGCTTCTTCCTGTCGTCGGCTGACGGCAACTACTCGATGAAGATCAACGTCCTCGAGCAGGTTCGTTGGACCTTCAACAACCGCAACGACTCGGGCACTGGCGAAGACCAGACCTGGGGCTTCGAGAACAAGCGTACGCGCATGACCTTCGGCGGCAACATGGTCGACTCGACCTGGTCGTACAAGGTTGCGTACTACTTCGCGTACTCGAACGACGTTGAATTCGACGGCGCTTCGCCGGTCCTCGCTGACGCATTCGTCGCGAAGGACATGGGTGGTGGCCTCAGCTTCACCGTCGGTCAGTTCAAGCTCCCCTTCTCGGGCGAGTACGGCACCGACGCTGGCAACCTCCAGTTCAACGATTACTCGACCATCAGCAACGCGTTTGCTGACGGCTACGGCCAAGGCCTCATGCTCAGCTACAGCGCTGACGCATTCCGCGCCGCCGTTGCCTACGTGAACGCCCTCAACCAGGTCAACGCTGACTGGGGCGCGGGCTCGCCTTCGGACGAATTCGCTCTCACCGGCCGCGCTGAGTTCAAGCTCTCGGGCACGTGGGATCAGTTCAACAACGCAATGTCGTTCCGTGGTGAAGAGATGGGCGTCCTCATCGGCGCTGGTCTCAACTGGGCCGACTCGAATAACGCCGCGAACGGCGACGTGTTCGGCGCGACCGTGGACGTCACCGTCGACTTCGGCGGCGCCAACGTCATGGGTGCGTTCTACTGGGACAACAACGACGACGCTCCGGGCGGCGCCGAGAACCCATACGGCTTCACCCTCCAGGGTGGCGTGTTCGTCTCTGACGACATCGAACTCGTTGCTCGTTACGAGTACGGCGACGCTGACACGTCGCTCGACTCGAACGACTTCTCGACGCTCACCTTCGGTGCCAACTGGTACCTCGCGCAGAACACCGCGAAGCTCGGCTTCAACTTTGGCTATGCCTTCGACGGTATCGGCCTCTGGGAAGGCGCGGCTTCGGGTAACAACTGGCTCGCGGACGGCACTGGCGAAGACGGCCAGTGGATGCTCCAGGCCCAGATGTCGTTCAGCTTCTGATTTCAGTTGGGCCTTGGCCCACTGGACAGAGAACGCATCCACCCATCGGGCACTTCGGTGCCTGTGATCAAAGGCTCAGCCGGCCGCTCCGTAAGGAGCGGCCGGTTTTCCTTTTGCATCTCGGTTTCTTTTGCATTGCCTGGCCAATCCGCCTCTCCGTTTCGCCTGAAGTTCTCCACTCGAATGGGCGCCTCAACCGCGTCGCAAGGTTGTTGTCGCCACAATCGGGCGCACGAAATGTGACGGATCGCGCGTGTCGCTGCCGATATTCGGACGTGCGGGGAGTTCCCGCAGTTCAACCGAAGGAGCAGGCAGGATGCCGACGCACACGCACAGGACGTGCACCTCGATTCGTTTTGGCCGTATGCCCATTGGTCGCGCGCCAATGGGCCGAATCGCGGGGCCACTTTGGACTCCGCTCATGCTTGCGGCGCTTGGTCTCGCGGGCGCAGCTCGCGCCGGCGATGCACCAGCCGGAAGCGACGTCTCTGAACTCATGAGGCGGATCGAGAAACTCGAAGCGTCGAACCGTGCGCTCGCGAGTGAAGTTGAGACGTTGCGCGAAGGAGGCGACGAGGCGTGGCTCACAGAGCAGCGCGCTGCGGAGATTCGTGGCATCGTCACCGACGTCCTCGCGGACAGCGACACGCGTCGCAGCCTTCAGTCTTCCGGCATGACTGCGGGCTGGAACGACGGGTTCTTCCTTGAGAGCCCCGATCAACGCTTCCGTATGAATGTCGGCGGCCTGCTTCAGGCGCGCTACATCTTCAGTTCGGTTCCGAGCGGCGAATCGGGCGTCAACATCCCCAACAACTACGTCGCCGACAACGTCGAGAATCGTTCCGGCTTTGATATGCCGAACACGCAGCTTTGGCTTGAGGGACATGCCTTCGGCCCGGACTGGCAATACAAGGTGCGTGGCGAGTTCTCATCCAACGGTGAGGCCTCGCTCGGGCAATACCCGCTGGCGAATCTCGGCAGCGGCTCCGGTGATTTCACGTTGATCGACGCGTATGTTCGTACGCAACTCTCTGACGATTTCGCGCTGCGCGTCGGCCAATTCAAGTTGCCGTTTGCGCGCGAACAACTCGTCGATGCGGAATACCAACTCGGCGTTGCGCGCTCGACCGTGGTCGAACACCTCGGCGTTGGTATCTCGCAAGGCATCGAACTCTCCTGGATCTCCGATGACGTGCGCGCGGCGGTTGCCTATTCCAACGGCGGCGACGACAACGTCTATGGCATCCTCAAGGGCGCCGGCAGCGACCCGATCAACAGCGCCTGGGATGATGACACCGTCGATTGGGCCGTGACCGCCCGCGTCGAATGGAAACTCTCTGGCCAGTGGCAGCAGTTCAACTCGATGACCAGCCCGCCGGGTGACGAGTATGCCGTCATGGTCGGCGTCGCGGGTAACTTCCAACAGGGCGACCCGAATTTCGGCACCGATTCGTCGAACACCGACCCAAATACCTGGCTCATCGGCACGGCTGATGTGAGCGTGATGTACGGCGGCGCGTCGCTCTTTGCGAGCTTCACGTACTCGTACATGGATTCGAGCGCGGCATTTGTCGAAGGCGGCAACGGCTTCGGCGTACCGGACTTCTTTGATATCGGCAACAGCGACATGTGGGGCGTCGTCGTGCAGGGTTCGTACTACTTCCTGCCGAAGTGGGAAGTGTTCGGTCGCTTCGAGTTTGGTGCCGCCTCCATCGACGGAATTGCCGACATCACCTCGCCGCAAGGTGCTGCAAGCCTCTGGAACGACAACAACCTGTCGATCCTGACGGCGGGTGCCAACTGGTATCTCGATGGTGAGGATCTCAAGTGGGCTTTCGACGCGGGCATCGCCTTCAGCCCGGTGGATGGCATCTGGTGGAACGGCGAGAACGGTTGGCGCGCCTCGGCGGAGGAGAGCGAATTCGTCTTCCGCACGATGCTGCAAATGGCGTTCTGAGTTGAACCTAGGTTTCACCGCTGCCGGGGCCGTCCCTACCCCGGCAGTCGCGTAAAACCCGTCCGGCGCCATCGCTCCTGATTCCCCGCAATTCAATCCCCACAATTCAATCCCTTCAGTTCAGCGGCCCGTGACGATTCCCGTCGCGGGCCGTTTTCCTACACTCTGCGTTCCCCCCATGGCGCGTGTGCCGTCCTGCGGCCGCGTGCTGCCGGAATGAGCCGAGCCATGCCGACCGCCGCTGATCTTTCGCCCCGTACCACCGCTCTCACGACCGCCATCTATCGCGTCGAGGTTCGCCCTCGTCGTGGCCACTCCGATCCTCGCGGCGCGGCCGTCCAGCGCGCGATCGAAGGTCTCGGCCTTGCGCGCGCACCGAAGAAGGTCGAGCACACCGCCGTCTACCTCATCCAGGGTGATCTGACCGCGAGCGAAGTGGATCGCATCGCGAATGAGCTGCTCGCCGACTGCGTGACGCAGAGCGCGGAGATCCACTCCAATGGTGTGTCGGGCCGAAGTTCGCGCCCCTCGGTCGCGCCGGGTACCGCGGTGGTCGAAGTGCACCCGCTCGCGGGTGTGACCGATCCGGCCGCGGAAAGCGTCCAGCTTGCGATTCATGCGTTGGTCGGCAAACAAGTCGAGGTCCGCACCGGCGATCGCTACGACCTCCAGGGCGTCGACGCCGTCGTCGCGCGCACGGTCGGTGAGCGACTGCTTGCGAACCACGTGATTCACGCGATTCACACCGAACCGTACTTCCCGAGCGCGTTCCCCGTCGGAAAGCCCTACGAACTCGCCATTCGTTCGGTCTCGATGACGAAACTCGACGACGCTGGACTCGAGAAGTTGTCGCGCGAAGGCCACCTCTTCCTCTCGCTCGACGAGATGAAGGCGATTCAAGCCGAGTATCGCCGCGTCGGGCGCGAGCCGCGCGAGATCGAACTTGAAACCCTCGCGCAAACGTGGAGCGAGCACTGTGTTCACAAGACGCTGAAGTCGACGGTGCGCTATCGCGAACTCTCGTCCGACCCCGCGTTCGAAGGTCAATGGTCGCTTGCGGCCGATGCGAAGTCGCGGCCGAATCATGAGCTCGGTGCAGAAGGCACCGTGCTTGTCAAGAATCTCTTGAAGTCGACTGTTGCGGCGAGCACGCACGAACTCATGAAAGACGGCATCGATTGGTGCTTGTCTGTCTTCGTCGACAACTCAGGTGTCGTTGCCTTTGACGATGAACATGCGGTCTGCTTCAAGTGCGAGACGCACAATCGTCCGAGCGCGATCGAGCCATACGGCGGCGCGGCAACGGGGATCGGCGGCTGCATTCGCGATGTCATCGGCACCGGCCTCGGCGCAAAGCCGATCGCAGCAACCGACGTCTTCTGCGTTGCATACCCCGACGTCGCCGAAGTTCCGCAGGGGTGTCTCGAACCGAAGCGCATCCTCACGCAAGTGGTCGCCGGCGTACGCGATTACGGCAATCGTATGGGCATTCCCACGCTGAATGGCGCCGTCTACTTCGACGACAACTACGTTGGCAATCCGCTTGTCTACTGTGGCTGCATCGGCCTGATGCCGCGCAGTTGCGTGAAGGGTGCGACGAAGAAGGGCGATGCGATCGTCGCGGTCGGCGGCCGCACTGGTCGCGACGGGATTCACGGCGCGACCTTCTCCAGCGCTGAACTCACCGACAAGCACGCGGATGAGTTCAGCCACGCGGTGCAAATTGGAAACGCGATCACCGAGAAGAAGGTGCTCGACGCGATTCTTGCGATGCGCGATCGCGTTGGCGGCCCGCTCTATGACGGGCTCACCGACTGCGGCGCAGGCGGCTTCTCGAGTGCGATTGGGGAGATGGCGAGCGAAATCGGCGCGACCGTGCATCTCGAGCGCGCGCCCACGAAGTACAACGGACTTTCACCAACCGAAGTGTGGATTAGCGAAGCGCAAGAGCGATTGGTGCTCGCCGTGCCGCGCGAAAATCTCGGTGAACTTGCGGCGATCTGTACGGACCACGGCGTCGAGTGGTGCGACCTTGGCACCTTCGGTTCTGACGATGGCGACATCACGCTTTTGTGGAAGGGCACGGAAGTCGGCCGGCTTTCCTGCGAATTCTTGCACGGCGCGATTCCGATGCCGGTACGCGAAGCAGTGTGGGATGCGTCGTGGGCCGCGCAACAGCGCGCGCCGAAGCGTGCGCCGCGCATCACGCGTGAGTTGACCGGCGGCGCAGACGCGATGAAGGCGCTCGAGATATTGCTTGCGCATCCGAACATCGCGAGCAAGTCGTGGATCATTCGCCAGTACGACCATGAGGTACAAGGTTCGAGTGTGTTGAAGCCGCTTGTGGGCGTACCTGTGGGTACATCGGGCGGTGGGCCTGGTGACGCTGCGGTGATTCGACCGAAGAAGAATTCGACGCGCGCGCTTGCGATTGGCAACGGTCTCGCGACAGGCCTTGGAAGCGATCCGTACGCGATGGCCATCGCGGCAATCGATGAATGCGTGCGCAATCTCGTGTGCGTGGGCGCAGATCCGACGCGCATCGCGATCCTCGACAACTTCTGTTGGCCGAGTTGCAAGGATCCGCGCAACATGGGCGCGCTCGTGCGCGCGTGCGAAGGTTGCTACGACGCAGCGAAGGCGTATCGCACGCCATTCATCTCGGGCAAAGATTCGCTCAACAACCAGTTCGTGACCGAAGACGGTCGCACGATTCAGATTCCGCCGACGCTTTTGATTTCGGGTTTTGCACCTGTTGCCGAAGCGACGCGCGCGGTGTCGATGGACGCGAAGGCTGCTGGCAACGCGCTTGTACTCGTTGGGAAGACGACCAATCGTCTTGGTGGATCGCACTTCGCGATGCTTGCGGGCATGACGAGCGCGAAGATCCCAGTGCTGAGCCTGGTTGATGGACCGAAGCATGCCGCCGCGGTGGCGCGCGCGATGGACGCGGGGCTTGTGCGTTCCGCGCACGATTGCTCGGAAGGTGGCTTCCTCGTCGCAGCGGCAGAGATGGCCTTCAGCGGCGGACTTGGGCTTGCGCTCCACACCGATGCAATGTCGTGCGAGGGCGATGTGCCGCTCGTGGCGCGGCTCTTCGCGGAAGACAGTGCACGGTATTTGCTCGAGGTGCGCGAGGCAGATCTCGCGGCGTTGTCGAAGGCGCTTGGCGACGTACCGCATGCGGTCGTTGGTTCGTTCAACGCGTCCGGCGAACTCACGGTCGCAAGCGCGAGCGCGAAAGTTGCAGATCTCGGACAAGCGTGGTCGGGAGGACTCGCGTGGTAAGCGCGAAGGAATCATCCATGAAAGCACTCGTCATCACCGCTCCCGGCATCAACTGCGATCTCGAACTCTGCGAAGCATTCGAACTCGCGGGTTGCACCGTCGAAAGCGAACTCCTCGCGCGACTCGCACGCGACCCCTCGCGCATCGATCAATTCGACTTGATCGGCCTCCCCGGCGGATTTAGTTACGGCGACGACATCGCCGCTGGCCGCATCATGGCGGCGCTCATCCGTGAATCGATTTACCCAGCGCTTGCCGCGGCCATTGCGCGCGGCGTCCCGATGATCACGCCGTGCAACGGCTTTCAAATCGCTGTGCAGGCGGGGCTCTTGCCTGGGCCCGCGGCAGGAGAAGCGTGGAGCGATGTGCCGACGGAGCCAACAGTCGCACTCGCGCAGAATGCGACCGCGCGCTTCAACGACGTTTGGACTTCGATGGAGATTCCCGCGAACACGCGTTGCGTCTGGACGCGCGGACTTTCGATGGATGCCGACACGGCGTTGATGCCGTGTGCGCACGGCGAAGGCCGCTTCGTCGCCGATGAAGAAACCATCGCGCTTCTCGAAGCGAACGGACAAGTCGCCGTGCGTTACGGCGCGAGCGATCACTTCAACGGCTCGATCAACCGCATCGCGGGTATCTGCGATGTGACGGGCCTCGTGTTCGGCCTGATGCCGCACCCCGAGCGATACCTGCACTGGACGCAGCATCCGCGTTGGACGCGCCTCTCGGCCGTGCAGCGAAGTGGTGTGACGCCCGGATTACAGATGTTCAAGAACGCTGTCGCACACGCGGCAGCAGCGCGCACCGTGACGGGAGGACGACGATGACTGTTGCACAGAAGACGCTTCGTTGCGCCACGATCGGCGTTGGCAAGATGGGCCGACATCACGCGCGTCTGTACGCGACGACCGAAGGGTGTGATCTCGTGGGCGTCGTCGACGGCAATGCCGAGCGCGCGTCGAAGATCACCGAAGAGTGGGGTGGTCAAGCGTTCACGTCGGTGGAAGCGTTGATCGCGCACGGCGTCGATGCGGTGACGGTCGCGACGCCGACCGTGACGCATCGCGCGATTGTCGAGCCGCTGCTCGAAGCAGGTGTGGCGTGTCTCGTCGAGAAGCCGCTCGCGCCCGATGTCGCCGAAGCGCGTGCGATTGCCGACACCGCGCGTCGCACGGGTGCGCTCCTTCAAGTTGGTCACGTCGTCCGCTACGACCCCGTGATGGTTGCGGTGCGCGAACTCGTCGCCGCCGGTTCCATTCGCCCGCGTTTCATCGAAATCGACCGCGTCAGCCCGATGACATTCCGCTCGGTCGATGTCGGCGTTGTGCTCGACATGATGATTCACGACCTCGACGTGCTGCTCGCACTGATGGGTTCTGAACCTGAGGAGATTCACGCGAACGCGGTCTGCGTCGTGGGTGAGGCGGAAGACGTCTGCAATGCACGCTTGGTGTTCCCGGCCGGCAAGGATGGCATCCGCTGCACGGCGAACGTCACAGCGAGCCGCCTCGCGCTCAAGACCGAGCGCAAGATTCGCTTGATCAGCGAGGACGCGTATGTGTCGGCCGACTTCGTTGAGAAGAAGGGGACGGTCGTGCGCAAGACCGCGAATGCGTCGCAACTTGATGATGTGCGTCGCCGCCTCAAGGCAGGCGAAGATCTGTCGGGCGTCAACTACCTCGAGATGATCGCGATGGAGCCGCTCACAGTCGGAGCTGGCGAGCCGCTGAAACTCCAACTCCTCGACTTCCTTGACGCAGTGCGCACGAACCGCCGACCGCTTGTGAATGCGGAAGATGGCTTTGCCGCGGTTCGCACGGCCGAACGTATCGTGGCCGCCGCACGCGCGGCCGGCGCGAGGATGGTCTAGTGGCAACGGCGCGCGCGACCAGTGCAAGTGCCGCGAAGGAAACCGCGCAGCACGCGGCCGCGCCGTCGCCCTGCGAGAAGCACTGGATTGGCTCGCACCTCTCGACGGCGGGCGCGCTGCGCGCCGCGATCGACGAAGCGGTCGCCTCTCGCTTTGGCGCGGTGCAGATCTTCACCCGCAACCAGCGGCAGTGGACGCCGAAGCCGCT
>CAIWCL010000018.1 GCA_903911205.1 uncultured bacterium | reverse complement strand
GTGCGATCAGCAGAGCGAACTTGTAGGTGCTGGTGAACCGCCCCTCGGAGAGCAGCCGCTCGAGTTTTCCGAGGAAGTCGAGTTGCTCTTCGGCGGTTGGGGAGCGTTGTTGCACGGCGCATCAGCGTAAGCGATGCGTTTGGAAACGAAAAGTCGATGGGCTTCATTTTGCAGTTGGATGTGTAGGCACAGACGCGTCAGTTCCCGTCCATGAAATTCAACACAAACACCTTCTGAATTTCATGGTGCGCGTTTGACTGGATCGGTCAGCATGTCTCACGGCTTCACCCCAGTGCAATGCATTTCACTCGCGATCTCTTGCACGACATCGCGGCACATCACGCGACATCGCGCCACATCACATCGCGTGACATCGCACCACATCATGCTGCGTGCTCTGCGTCGCAACATCGCGCATCTCTTGACAAATCGCGATCGTCGTTTAGAACCGTTGTCATGCAACAGATTGCTTCTGACGACGAATTTCTTGATTGCCGTGTGCGTGCATGCGGCATGTGTAAGTACTACTTTCTCGTGCTGCACCGACGCGGGCAGAGTCGTCGCGTTGGCGCTCATTCCTTCCCTTCAAGCCACGAAGCGCGCGAGTGGGCCGAATCCGCGCGCGAGTCTGTATCGAGGTTCACGCTGATCGAATTGCCCGCACTCTTCTTTCATGTCGATGATGGATCGGGTCGGGCGCAACACTCGGAGGGGCTGCTCATCGCCGACACGGCGACGTGGCGACCGCTCGCGAAGTTCGGCGCAGCAGCACTCGACGATCTCTCTGTGCGCAGCGTGATGGCGCAGTTTGAACGCCCAAGTGAAGGCCGCGATGGACTGATGCGTCGATACAAAACTTCGATCGACATGCCGGCACTCATTCGTCCTTTGCGTGCGTGGGGCTCGCGAAAGCCGCGGACGCAGAAGTCCACAACACCACTCGATTGGCGCGTCGAAAACGCTGCGGTTGCGATCGACACGTCGCACATCGAGAGTTTGTGTATGCGGTTTTCGCAGCAGATTCGCTGGCTCCGCAGGGGTTTCGTGGGAGGCCAGCCGAGTGCGCGCGAGTGATGCGAGCCCATCTGATGAGCCCATCTGATGAGCAACAGGTGGCCAGAGCATGTCTACCCAACAATTGGGTGAGCGGAATGAGCGCATGCTGCAGTTGCCGGTGCAACGCAAGTCCAATTGTTGGACTGAGCTGGTGGCGGGCGCAACCGTACCTCTGCAGACGCTGCGTAGCCCGCGATTTGCAGGGCGACCTTTGTTTGATTCGCTGGGCAATCCGTCGCCGCGCTTCGATTTTCGGTGTTCCAACGCGACTCTCGCCGCGCGGATTTCGTCCTCCGCACATTCTTGAAGAGTGTTTGAAGAGCGCCCTCGGACCTTGCGCGATGGATCGACGTCTTTCTCGGAGGCGATCTAACTTCGCCGAGAGCTTCGCCGAACAGATGACGTTGCATCCTTTCGCAAACGAGGCCTGCGACTACGGCGTCGGCATCACGCGAGGCGATGGCATCATCGAGCACTCCGGAGAGACTCTCGGTTCGAAGACCGAGATGTGTTTCCTGCCGGACTCCGGCATCAGGGTCGTCATCATCGCCGCGGGTGGCGACGATGATTTCTCGCCGAGCGCGTACATGGGTGAACTGATCGAGGCGCTTCTCGAGTGGCGCGACTGACACGAAGATTCACGCCCAAGATTTTCCGACTTCGGCGCGGCGAAGTTCCCGTCGCACGATCGCGTCGTCAGCACCCACCCCATGCGGCGAGCAGCGCCGCGAGATCGGCTGCGCCCACCGAGCCATCGCCGTCGAGGTCGGCGGGGTTCGCACCCGTCGCGCCCCACGCGGCAAGCAGTGCCGCGAGGTCCGCCGCGCCGACGGTGCCATCGCCATCGAGATCAGCGGGGCAGCAGGTGCCCGCGCTAGCGCCTGGCGACGGCACTGTGATGGTGCACGTCTCAACGACGACGTATTCGTTCGCTTCGATGTTGCCGTTCACAGCGATCGCGGCGGGTGCCTGTTGCGCGCTCTTGAGCGCGCCAGCGTTACCTGTTGCGAATGGCCCGGCTGCCAGCGCGATCTCCGCGGGCACCGTGCCAAGGTACGCCGCGAGATCGATCGTGCCCTCGACGACACCACCGTTCGGCCCAGATGCCGCCTGCGGATTGCCCGCGCCTGTGAACGTCGCCCCGAGCGCGTTGAACCAACCTTCGTAGTCGTTGTCGTTCTCGTCGGCGAGGAACGCGCTCCACGACGCGACTTGCCCACCCTTCGACCAAGGTGCTGCGCGCAGCGCGCCCGGCGCATTCGCAGCGACGAAGACGAAGACGTCGTCGCCTTCACCGGCGTCTTCGGTCGCGACGTAGAGCGTCGTGCCCTTGATGCCCGCCCACACGCGGCGACTACCCGCGGCGTTCTGCGCAACAAGCACCGCATCCGCATCGACGATGCCATTCATCGTCCACTCATTCGGCGGTTGTGTGCCCGTCACGGTGAAGTGCCAATCGGCGCCGCCGTTGTTGTCCCAAATGCCTGCTCCGTTGTTGAAGACGAGGTCGAGTTGCGTCGCGCTCGCGAGCAACGGC
>CAIWCL010000017.1 GCA_903911205.1 uncultured bacterium | reverse complement strand
CTAGGTTCTGTCTGACGGATCCCCGGACGTCGATCCGCGCGGCATCCCGGCTGGCCGCGTCGGCTTCAACTCGCTGTATCGCTGCGGATACAGCTTCGTTTCGTCTCCTTGCCATCCGGGCGCCGCGCGGATCTTTGGGCTTCGGGGATCCATCAGACAGAACCTAGGCCCTGTCTGATGGACGCACCGTGTTTCAACCCGCACGACATCCCGACCGGCTTTGTCGGACGCATTGAGACGGGTTTCGAACGCCACTTCAAGTTTCCATCTCAGCAGGGCCGATATGCACTCGGATGTCGGTTGTGGTCTCCATCCTTTTCTCCGCAACGAGTTTGATCGCGCAGCAGAGTGCCTCTGCAAGCGTGGGCGCCTCGCGGCCGACCGCTGTGGATGCCGCTGTGGACACCGTTGGGGAAACCACGGTGGACAGCACGGTGGACAGAACGGTCGCGGACGGAGATTCCTCGGCGCGCGGAGGTTCAACCGCGAACTCTTCCGTCAACCCAACAACCAGAAGCGCACCCACTCAGCAAGACGCGCCGTTACTGCGGCCCGCGGTTCGCGCCACGAATGTGGTACGTCCGGTGCAGGGCACGGCGGCAGCGGGCGTGCTTCATCCACCGCTTGAGATCGTTGATGCGGGGCGCGAAGACATCGGTCCACTCGCCACATCACTCCGATCAGATCCGGTCGATGCTCGGCTTCCAACCGGATTCCACCGCGTCTATCGGGTACCGGGCAGCGACTCGCAGTTGATGCGCGGCAACGGCGCCTTGTTCGCGGTGTTTCCGGAGAGCATCTACCAAGATGGTCGCGCGCTGCTTCCTCCGGGCACGGTGTATCACATTGGCATGCCCGACCTGACGCCAGCACCGATCCATCCCGACGCGTTCTCGCCGCATGCACATGCGACGAAGCCGGGCGCAATCGGAGTTCGCATTGGAACGACGGTCGATGCACGACTTGACTTCCGCATTCGTCCGACTCGTCCAGCACCGATTGGTCACACGGAGCGGTACTCAAGTGCTCAGTCAGGCGATCGCTCGCGTGTCGACGACGCGTTCACGCTGGAGGATTATCTCGGAGTTGCGGCGCGAAACACGCCCGTGGATGCGGAGCGCGCGCAGGATGCTGCGGCTGTGATCGAGCAATCGAATCCGGCCATGCTTCCGAAGACGGCGCCCGTTCCCTCAGCACTCGATACTGGAACTGGTTCCAAGCACGCGGATGCCCAAGATCCATATGCGTACTTGAAGTTAGGCCCTGCGCGAATCGCGCGCGACTGAGAACGCGTCGACGTGTTTTCCGATGTGAGATGTCGAAGTGCTCGCGAGGCATTCGCCTTCACGGGAATTGACTGCAACGTGGATTTCAACGGTGGATTTCAACGGTGGACTTCAACGTGGATTTCAACACGGCATCAACTGAGCCCGCGCCGACGTGAGGCTTCGTTCACTCACGGTTCGCGACCATTGTTGTCTGGCATGCTGCCCTCGCCACGATTTTCCGTGCGCAGCACAGTGCCATCCACGTCGTAGTACGTCCAAACACCGACGCGCTTTCCGTTTCGATAGAGGCCTTCGCGCTCGAGTTTGCCACCCGCGTAATACGCGCGCCCGATTCCGTTCCGATCCCAACGCCCGTTTGCGTCACGGCGCATCTCGTTCCAGAACTTCAGGTTCTTCGTTCCTTCCCAGTACTCCTTCATGATCTTGACTTCGTCTTTCGACGCGACAGCGGCCGTCGTTGAAACTTCAGTCGTAAGAGGATCCGCCGATGTGGCGGACGTGTTCGATGTCGTTGAAGGAGAGGTCGCGCCGCCATCGCTCGATTTCGGTGTTTCACCGCTGCAGCCGCTCGCAACCAAGGCGGAGAATCCAAGCACGCCCATGAAAACCACGGGCGCAGCCTTGAAGGTGACCGACGAAAGATGAGTTGTCGCGCGCATCGGCTCGCAGAATACGCGACCGCCACGCGGCCGTTTGAGGTCGATTCGTGCATGGGTTGAAAGCGGGGCGACGATGGCGCCGGTTCTCCAGAAGGCAGGCAAAATGGCCGTCTGTTGTCGTGGTTTCCGATGTTGTGGTTTCCGTTGCCACGCTCAAACCGTAGACTCATCGCCCCCATGAGCGTGTGGAGTTCCACATCGACATTCCGTGCATGGCGTGCACGTCGCGTTTGCGACGCGGTTTCGCGTGGCGCGCGGCGTACGTTCACCGTTTCTGCCGTCGTCCTTGCGATGTGCGCGACGTCGATGTCCTGTTCTTTCGCGGAGAACTTTTCCTTCGCCGAGATGATGCCCGAAGTGCTCCGCACGATGCGCGCGGACTTTCGCATTCTGAATGCCCGCCCACCCGCCGTGCGCGGTGAGCCGATGCTGCTTCCCGTTCGATTCGATGGGGCCGCACCGATGTCGGTCGAGGTTCTGGTGAAATCGCCTGATGTGGTGTCGTCCGATGCCGCGGGCTCTGCAGAAGGCACGTTGCGTTTGCGCGGAGAAGTGCTCTGGCCGGTGCGGCTTCGAACCGTTTCAACGAGGCGTTGGGCGCAGTCGGCGAGCCCGCTCATTCTGGAAGCGAAACGCCCGGAAGGCGCGAGCGACGCGTATATCGCCATCACGTTGCCAAACGAGATTCCCGCGCGTGCAACGATGCGTATCGACGGTGAACGCATCGAACCTGCGTGGTGTGATCGCGCCGCGAGTGATGTTCTCGCGCGGATCGCTGCGCGCGCGAGCATGCTCTTCCCGCAGTCACAGCCCGATCCGTTGCTCTCGCGTCCGGATCCCGCGCTGCCGTTTGAGCGATTTCGTTTCGCGATCGGCGAAGCGCTGCGTGGTTGGTCGCCACCGCCCGCACCTAAAGAGTCGTTTGACGAGTCGAACGCGCTCGCCGCGCGCGCGTCGACTGCGCTTTGGCTTGCGGGGCTCGCACGGATTGCGGCGACAAGCGAGGGGACAGCTGCGGAAGTCGCAGAACTTCTCGTGGCGACCGTGACGGAGCCCGCGGCGCCTGCGCCGATTGCTGCATGGATTGCGGATCCCGCAGAACTCTCCGCGCTGCTTTCCCTTGCGCTCGACCCGGCGCGCAACGAGCAGGCGATGGTTGAAGCCGTTGTGACATGGCTGCGTGTTCGTTCGCCACTCCTTCTCTGGATTGAAGAAGAATCGCGCGATGAAGTTGTGGTCGTGATCGCGAATCCTTCGAGTGGTGACGAAGTCATACGGCTTGAGTGGATGAGTGATACGGGTCTCGTCGACAGTGAGCCGCCTGTGGCAACAATTGTTCCGCCGACCGAGACGTTGCGCATGCGGATGCCGAGGCCTCGCGGAGCAGAGATCGATGGCGTGGCGATTCCGAGTGGTGGCGTCGACGTGTTGCGCATCGAGAATCGCGGTCAGGTTCGGTCGATTCCCGTGACGCCGGCGACTGTTGCGTCGCGACCGATGGGACTCACGATTGGAACGTTCGTTGCGCCGTTGAATCTGCCCGCGGTTGCGGTTGGCGCTCGAACATCCACAACGCTTGCGCCCGCAGCGACGGCGTCGCTCCGTCCGAGGCTCGCGGGATGGGAAGTGTTGATTGAGTGTCGCGGCTCAACGGATTCGACGACCGCCAGCGCGGATCGCGTGGAGATCGCGGGTCCGGGTGGCGCCACGATTTCGGTGGCGCGTGATGGCACGATCGACGACGCGACCGGGGCGTTGTTGGAAACCGCCGGTGCCGCGGTGCGCGTGTTTGCCGACCGTTGGCGTGTCGCGCTCCCGGTGCCGCCCGCGTGGATCGACCGCAGCGGGCCCGAGACGCTCGTCACGCTCGGATTCCGCCGCCGCATCGGTACTTCCGGCGATTTCGCGACGTTCGATGCGCCCTTCGCGTCAACCCCGTGGACTGCGGTTCCGCGGACCATCTCGGTCGATATTCACGCTTCAGAGTGAGCTGTTCCCGCGAGAAATCCGCGTTCACCCCGGATCCCGCGCGTGATTCTCTATACTCGCCGCCCATGCAACGGATTCCGCCGCGGATCTCGGCGCTCCTCAATCAGAAGGGCGGCGTCGGGAAGACGACCTCAACCGTCAACATTGGTGCGGCGATCGCGTCGCTTGGTCGGCGCACGCTGCTCATCGACCTCGATCCGCAGTCGCATCTCTCACTCCATCTTGGTGTCGACGGAGCGACTGTGGGCCGCACGGTCTACGACGCGTTGGTCGAAGAGGATTGCCCGCTGCGCGATTGCATGGTGCAGGTACGCGACAATCTTTGGTTGCTGCCTTCAACGACTGATCTCGCCGGCGCGGAGACAGAACTCGCGTCGCACCCCGATCGCAATCGCATTCTGCGCGCACGTTTCGAGGTTGTTCAAGAGGACTTCGATTTCGTACTCATCGACTGTCCGCCGAGTCTGGGCGTTCTCACATTGAATGGCCTTTGCCTCGCGGACGAAGTGATCGTTCCGATGCAAGCGCAGTTCCTCGCGATGCAAGGCTTGACGAAGTTGCTTGAGACGGTTCAGTTGCTCTCGCAAGGGCTCAATCCATCGCTCAAAGTGGGCGGTGTTGTACTTTGTATGCATGAATCGCAGACTGCGCACAGTCGTGAGGTCGTGCAGGAGCTTTCGAACTTCTTCGCGGAGCACGACGGAAGTGGGCTTCCGTGGGATGGCGCGAAGGTTTTCATGCCTGCGATTCGCCGCAATATCAAGCTTGCGGAAGCGCCAAGTTTCGGCCAGACCATTTTCGACTACGCGCCATGGTGCCCGGGCGCGATCGACTATCGCGCGCTCGCAGAGCGCTTTGTGCGTGAATGGGAGATGACACACGGCATCGCAGAAACGATTGCTGGGAAGCCCACTCCGGCCGCCGCTGCCGCTGCTGCCGCCGCCGCAGCCTCCGCTGCTGCTGCCGCCGCCGCGACACTCGCCGCGAATCGCTTTACGCCAGAAACCGCTGCGGCCGCGCGGGCTGCGAAGGCTGCGAAGGCCGCGCGTGTCGGCGGTCCGGGCATGGTGCGCGTGAGCGAGCGGGGGACGACATCCGCACCGTCAAGCGCGCGTGTTACCTCGATGGCCACGCCCGTGAAGACACTCGCCGCGCAGACCGAGGCGCCTCACGCGCGAGTTGCCGTCAAGGCTGACACGAAGAAATCTGCCGCGAACGCAGCTTCGAAGCCGGTGGCGAAGGCCGACGTGAAGGCCGACGTGAAGGCCGACGTGAAGTTGGACGGGAAATCTGCGACGAAACCTCCGGCACGATCAGCAGCGAAGTCTGACGCTTCGATTGAAACCAAGCCGAGCGCGAAATCGGAATTGAGGTCGGAATTGAAGTCGGACGCGAAGGTCAGCGCGGAGACTTCCGTTGAAGGTGAGCCAATCGACCCTTCGCATCCGTTCCGCGCAGCCTCTCGGGCTCGAGGCACGTAATCCTCGAGGCACTTCTTTGATGTCATCCAATCGCGAGATGAAGCCCTTGACGTCGGCGCATACCTCACGTGCCGTGCAGGCGTCGCGCGCATGGCGGATCGTTCTCGGTTGCTATCTCGTGCCGATTACGATTTTGACGCACTGGCCGCGCTTCGGCATCGGGGGCGCAGGTGCTGTCGACAAGTTCGTGCACTTCGTTGCGTTTGGCTCTCTCGCCTGGATCGCGATGCACGCTGCGCCGCGTGGCCGCGCACTCTTTGCCTGGATCGCCGCGGCTGCTTGGGTCTACCTCGATGAGGTGACGCAAGCGCTTGAGATCCTCGGACGCACCTTCAGTTTGGCCGACATGATCGCCGGTTGGGTCGGAGTCGCGTTCGCGGGTGCCATCTACTGGACACGCACGTTTCGCGCGCCGCGCGGATCTCGGGCAACGCTCGATGACGTGATGTATGTCGGAATCGCGGCGTGGCTTCGCGCAGCGCTCGTGACCGTGATCGCCATCGCGGTCGTCGGAGGCGCGATGTTCGCAGCACGCGTGCAGGCGGGCGAGGTTGCGCAATTTCCGACGGCGGTGTATCCGATCGGTTTCGCGATGCTCGTGGGTCTCATCCTCGCGACGGCGCTCGGTGAAACCCGAGCCACGCGAATCACAGGGCTCACCCCGCGGAAGCGTCACTGGCCGATTTCGATCGGCGCAGTGCCGGTACTCGCCGGTGTTCTCTTTGTGAGTTACCTCCTCTTTGTTCGCGTGTTTTTTGGTGATCCGATCCCCGATGACGCGCGCGTCGATCACGAAGGATTTCTCGTGTTGCGCGAAGGGTTTCTCCTTGTCGCGGTTGTGCTCGCGTTCGAAATCGTTCGCCATTGGGCTATTTGGTGCGGGCGCGAACCCACGGAACCCGGTCACCCCGAGCGCGAGCTCGAGGCTGCGCCGGATCGTTGAGCCAGTGCATCATCGGCAGCGACGATTCGTTCTGTGCGCGATACGCTGCGGAGAATGAGCCGTCACGTTGTCATTGTTGGAGCCGGAATCGCGGGCCTCGCCGCAGCGCGCACCCTTGTGGATGCTGGATGTTCGATCGAACTCATCGAAGCCTCCGATCGTGTTGGTGGTCGCGTGGCCAGCGATGTCATTCGCGGCTTCACCATCGATCGCGGATTTCAGATTTATCTCTCGGCGTATCCCGAAGGGAAGCGTTTTCTTGACCGACCGGAAGCGGATCTGCGCGCGCTTGATTTGAAGGCGTTCATGCCGGGCGCACTGGTGTGGAACGGTGCGCGCTCCGCAACGGTCGCGCATCCACTGCGCGAACCACTTGCCGCGATCGCAGGGGTCTTGCGCGGAATCGTGCCACCGCCGGACGCACTGCGCATGATTCCGTTCGCCCTCCGCGCGATCCGCGGACCCGCCGATGGCCCGGGTCCTGCGGGTACAACGGCGTTCGCGCGCTTGACCGCGGCCGGAATCTCACGGCCCACGATTGATCGATTCTTTCGGCCGTTTTTCGGCGGCGTCTTCTTTGATACGTCACTCTCGACGGATGCTGGCCGTCTCGATTTTCTGCTGCGGATGTTTGCCGAAGGATTTGCCTGCGTGCCCGCCAAGGGCATGGGTGAAATCCCGCGACTGATGGCGGCGTCGGTGCCGACGGCGCGGGTACGGCTTGGTTCGCGTGTCGAGCGTGTGGAAAGCCGCGCGGTGGTACTTGCGTCGGGCGAACGCATCTCGGCCGACGCCGTCGTACTCGCAACGGGCGCTCATGATCTCGAACGGCTGCTCGCGCCGATCGCGCCCGATTTTCCGCGCGCGGAGTGGTGCGGCACGTTTTCCGCGTGGTTTGCGACGCCAGACTCTGCAGCGCTTCCGCGATGGCTTGTTCTCAACGGCTCCGGACGCGGTTCGTTCAACCACGGTGCGGCGATGAGCGCGATTGCGCCGTCCTATGCAGCGCAGGGACGTGGCCTTTTCGTCGCAAACACGACGTTTCTTCCGAAGGATGCGGATACATCGTCGGACATTGCCGCCGACATGCTGCGGACGCTGCGAGAGATCCTCGGCCGCGACGCAACCGACGGTTGGGAACTCCTTGCCGCACAGCGCATTCGTCACGCGATTCCTCGGCAATGGCCTCAGGATGTCGCGCGCGGTGAGAGGGCCCGATCTGTGGCGCTTCCAACTGGCGTCTTCCTTGCAGGCGACCACCTCGAGGATGCATCGATCAACGGGGCGATGCGTTCAGGCCGCCGCGCCGCAGAAGCGATCCTCGCCGCGAAGTGAGCGCGCCGAGAGCAGGCACCACGCCGCACGCGGTATCCTCCGCCCATGCGTTTGAACCGCTTCTCTCGCGCTCTCACCATCCCCGGCATGCTCGCCGGGTCGATGATCCTCTTGGGCTGCTCCCACGACGCCATGCTTCTTGAGTCTGATGTTCCGGTGCCGAACGGCATGGAGACGGTGCGTAGTGCCGACATTCGCCGTTCGGAAGGAACGGTGTCGGGTGGGCGTTTTCTCCTCGCTGGTCCCGTGAATGATGCGGGTTCATTGATGGTCGCAACGCGCGAACGCTATCGAGCGAACGGATGGACGACGGTGCTTTTGGAAGATGGCCTCGATCATGCGGAAGGCGTCTTCGAGAAGGGGAATCGTCGCGCGCGGCTCACGATCGATCGACGTGCCATCGAGCCAGATATGTCGAGCGGATCGCTCGAAATCGGCCCCGTCAGCGGAGCCGCGAATGCAGGCGTGGCGGGCAGCGGCGGCGTGTCGCCCGTTGCTCCGAACGGACCGCGCAGCGAGTAACAACCAGTGATCGCGTCGCATGAAAGCGGCGCACGGCGAAGGAACGGATTCCGATGGCCGGCGAACGATTTGAACACCACGCGCGTCTCATGAGCGGACTCACGCTCGTGAGTCGCTTCACCGGACTCGGGCGCGATGTCGCGCTCGCGGCATTCTTCGGCGTGGGTCCGCTCAACGACGCGTTCGCGTTTGGCTTCCAAATTCCCAATCTCTTTCGCCGGCTTTTCGGCGAAGGCGCGCTCTCGGCCGCATTTCTCCCGCGATACAGCGAACTCCGCCGCGATGATCCCGAGGTTGCGCGACGGTACCTCGCGCTTGTGCTTGTGCTTCTCGCGGGCTTCCTTTGGGCGCTCGTCGCTGTCGGCGAGATCGGTCTCTTCCTCGCGTGGCTGAACGCGCCGGAAGTGACATACACCTACGGCCCGCCGATTCGACACGGCGGCGTGCCGCTCCCTGTCGTGAGCGTGAGTTATGCGCGGCTGTCGTACGAGCTCACCATGTTGATGCTCCCGTACATGCCGCTCGTGTGTATCGTTGCGATCGGCGGCGCGGCGCTGCAAGTCCATGGTCGCTTCGGACCAATGGCGGCAGCTCCTATCATCTTGAACCTCGCGTTCATGATTGCGATCATCGGTTTTTCGCCGGTGTTTCTCGGGAAATCACTCTCTCCCGAATGGCATGTGCGCATCGTTGCAATGAGCGTGCTTGTCTCCGGCACCATTCAAGTTGCTTGGACCTACGTCGCATTGCGCAGCGTTGCGCGGCCGCTCTTTGTGTGGCGCGATGCAACGGTGTGGGCATCTGTGCGAGGAACGCTGACACAAGCGGCACCGATGATGCTCGGTCTTGGGGTCCTTCAAATCAACACCGCGGGCGACGGACTGATTGCGAGTTGGCCGACCTATGTGGGGCCAACGATTTTCGGCTTCGCCTATCCGCTGACAGAAGGCGCGATGTCGAGCATCACCTATGCGCAGCGACTTTATGAGTTTCCGCTCGGAGTCTTCGGAATCTCGATCGCGACGGCGATCTTTCCGCTTCTTGCCAAACAGAACAATGACATGGTTGCGTTTGCGGGGACGATTCGTCGCGCGCTGCGCCTTTCAGTCTTCATTGGACTTCCCGCAAGTGTCGGCCTGATGTTGGCGTCGCGCGAATCGGTCGGCGCGCTCTTCCAGCGCGGAAATT
>CAIWCL010000016.1 GCA_903911205.1 uncultured bacterium | reverse complement strand
GCGCCGTACGCCGAGCACTGGGCGTTTGTCGCGCCGAAGAAAGCACCGATTCCAGCGTTCACTCCTGCAGAGAAACTCCTCGGTGTTCCGAGCGTGAAACCCGATGGACCAACCGCTGCGATCGATGCGTTTGTCGGCGCACGGCTTGCCGAAGCGGGAATCACACCGGTGCGCGAAGCATCACGCGCGACACTCGCGCGAAGGCTTGCGTTGGATCTGACGGGGCTTCCGCCGAGCACCGGTGAAGTCGCGGCGTTCATGCGCGACCAAGCGCCCGACTACTACGAGCGTTACGTACGCACACTGATGGCGAGTCCGCATTACGGCGAAAAGATGGCGCTTCCGTGGCTTGATGCGTCGCGCTACGCAGATACGAATGGTTTCTCGATCGATGGTGGTCGCCATGCGTGGCTTTGGCGCGACTACGTCATGCACAGTTTCAACAAGAACAAGCCGTACGATCGCTTTCTCGTCGAACAAATCGCAGGCGATCTGCTGCCGGAGAGGAACGAAGAGACAATCACCGCGACGGGCTTTCAGCGGAACGCGATGATCACGCATGAAGGCGGCACGATCGCCGAAGAGAACCTCGTCACCTACGGCGCGGATCGCGTGAAGACGTACGGCGAAGCGGTGCTTGGGCTCACGCTCGCGTGTGCACAGTGCCACGATCACAAGTACGACCCGATTTCGCAGAAGGACTACTACAGCCTCTTCGCATACTTCAATCAAACGACCGAACCTGCGCACGGTGGCGATGGTGGCGTCAACGCGGCACCCATCGCGCGTGTCAAAAGTGTGATCGCGACACGCGAAGAAAATCAACTGCGCATGAAGATCGCGGAGCTCGAATCGCAACTCGCGAGTCCCGATCCCAATGCGGTTGCCGCTTGGGAAGCGCGCGAGCGCGCGAAATTGCGCGCGCGCGGCCAAGATCTCGCGCTTTATCCAACGCGCGTGACGCGCATGAGTACACCCAATACGGGAAGCGGATTCGAAATCGTCGATGAGCGATTCGCGTGCGTGAAGCGTCCGATGTCGTTTCTCGCGTTTGACATGTCGATCGAGCCGACAGCCGAGGCTGCTGCAGTACTCGCGAGCGCAAAGCAGCCAATCACTGGCGTGCGGATTGTGATGCATCCATCTCCCGATGCGCCCTTTGCGGGCTGGGGCTACGGAGCTGGTGCAAATGGCAAAGGCCGTTTCGCGGTGACAAGCGTCACCATCAGCGCGGGCACCGTGCCTGGCGATCAAGTGAATCTCTATCGCCTCGCCGAGCTCTCGGGTGTAACGGCAAACAGTTGGATCGAACCCGCGCTGGAGCATGTTCCGCTTGATCGTGCGGGCGATGGTCGCCCCGATGGCGTGCTTGAAACACGCGGTGATACGGCGTGGATTCCCGATCTTGCAACCGAAGGGCCGGTGCATTGCACCGTGACATTCAAAGAGCCGCTCGATCCGGCGCTCGCGACACACTTCACCGTGCAAGTGAATTTCGGCCGCTACGGCGACATCGTTGCAAAGCGCATGGAGTTCTTCCTCGTCACGGGTAACGACGACGGTACGAACTTGCCCGCGGATGTCGTCGATGGCCTCGTGAACCCTGCGCCCGGCGTGCGCGATCCGGCGCTTGATGCGCGTTTCCGCACGTACTTCGCGCGATACGCGCCAGAGACATTTGCGCTGCGCACGAATCTCGCGAACGCACGTGAACGTCTCGCGATTCGCACCGAAGCGTTCGATGCGCTCGTGATGGATACGGCGCCTACGCCGCGCGAAACGCGCATTCTCCATCGCGGCAATTACGCCGATCCGCGCGAGGTGGTTACGGCAGCCACGCCATCTGCTCTGCCAACGTTGCCCGCACGCTCCGAAGGCGCGCCGGCAACGCGTCTCGCGCTTGCTGAGTGGACGATTTCGCCCGAAAATCCGCTGGTTGCGCGCGTGGCGGTCAATCGCATTTGGCAAATTTTCTTCGGCACAGGTCTCGTGAAATCGTCGGCAGACTTTGGCATGCAAGGCGAAGTGCCGTCGCATCCAGAGTTGCTAGATTGGCTCGCGGTCGACTTTGTCGAATCGGGTTGGAACGTGAAGCGACTTGTCCACGCGATTGTGTCGAGTCGTACGTATCGACAGTCGTCGGCGACGGAGTATGGCGCTGGTGACGCAGAGCAACTCGATCCCGAGAATCGCTTGCTCGCGCGGGGCCCTCGCTTCCGACTTCCCGCAGAACTCATTCGTGATCACGCGCTCAAGACGAGTGGGCTGCTCGTCAAACAATTCGGCGGGCCGAGCGTGAATCCATACACGCCTGGCGACCCGTGGCGCGAAATCAGTCACTTCGGTTCGAGCCCCGCGACGGCGCAGACGTTTGTGCAAGATCACGGCGACAAGCTCTATCGCCGCAGCTTGTACACGTATTGGAAGCGCACGATGCCGCCTCCGAATATGGCGTCATTTGATGCGCCGAATCGCGAGGTGTGT
>CAIWCL010000015.1 GCA_903911205.1 uncultured bacterium | reverse complement strand
GTACGTCACCAACCTCAACAAGGCGTTGGAGGGCCACCCGGAACTCGCGTCGATGTCCATCGACGACCTCTGCCGCAACATCGCGACCGTGCCCGAAGCGATCCGCACCGCGGTCCGCAACAACGGCGGTGGTCACTGGAATCACTCCATGTTCTGGAAGTGGATGGCGCCGAAGGGCCAAGGTGGCGCGCCGAGTGCTGCACTCGCCGCCGCGATCGACGCAGCGTTCGGTTCGATGGACGCCTTCAAGGAGAAGTTCGCTGCTGCGGGCGCCGGCCGTTTCGGCTCCGGCTGGGCATGGCTTTGCAAGATGCCCGATGGCAAACTCGCCATTTGCTCGACGCCGAATCAAGACAATCCGCTGATGAAGGGTATCTCTGATTGCACGGGATCGCCAATTCTCGGATGCGATGTGTGGGAGCACGCGTACTACCTGCATTATCAAAATCGCCGGCCGGACTACGTGAAGGCGTGGTGGGACGTCGTGAACTGGAACGAAGTCAGCAAGTGCTACGCCGCAGGCTGACCGCCGCGGGGCACCACGGCACGCGACAATTCGAACAACGCAACTCGATCAACCCAACTCGAACAACGCAACGGCCGCGCGATGCACTCGTGCGGCCGTTGTGTTGTGTAAACGCTCTCCGCAGCGGCGGCGGCGTTTGGCGCGATCCTTCCGAAAAGGAGCGAAGCGGCCACATGAAGCCGAGCTTCATCGGGCCGCTCAGTCGCGCGCGCTCAAAATCACGCCGCGAGTGCTCTCAAACGTCGCAATTCAATTCGCAGGCATGATGCCGTCGACCAACTTCTCAAAGTCGGCGCGGTTCGCCTCGACCGTTTCGGTCGGCCCAACAAGGCGGAAAAACACGTTCCGCCCCTCCGCCTGCACGATCGCGGCGAGCTGCAGAAAGTCACGCTTCGGAGCCGGCGCGCCCATCGAAAGATAGTCGCCAGCGAGCTCGATCAGTTCGACCTGGAGTGGACCGATCGTCTTCGACGATCGCTTCGCCTCCGGCGGCCGGTCACCCACACGGAACTGATTGCGCCAACGCTCAATGTTCGCATCGAGAGGACCTCCATCGCCATCGACGAAGACACTGACGATGAGCTCCGCCTGCTTCGTCGAGTCGCCCGCACCTGGAACCGAATACTGCAACGTGCGGAACTGCATCGAAGGCTTCGTCCACACCCACGTCGCCGGCTTTGGCGCCCGAAGCCCTGCGACTTCAAGCGTTGCAGGATCATCGGCGCTCGTCGACGTGCGCCACGCCGACTGATCGACCTTCGCGCCGTCCGACTTCGGCCGTGGCGCGAATGCCTGCGAGGAGGTGGGACCAGTCTTCGGATCGGTGGACGCGCGAGTTGCCGTATCGGAGGTCGCGCCGGTCGCCGTCGCAGATGCACTCGCAGATGCACTTACGGGCGCGGTCGCTGCCGGAGCGCCACCGCCGACAGCTGTCGCTTCCACTGGCGCGGGCGGACGCGGCGCTGGGGATGCGTCACATCCCGCAAACGCGATGGCCGCGACGAGGATTGGAGAGCCGTAGAACGAGCGCGCGAGAGAATGGATGGAGGTCATGGCGTTCCGTATCGAGAGTGGCGGCGAATTCGCGTCATTCTTGAAATCATCGCACCGCGCCGCGCGGGCTCGTAGCATACGCCCCCTTCGAACACACACGCGATGCCCCACGCGAACGAATCTCACTTTGCAAACGCACTCCGCCTCGCTGACGGCGAGGTGGTCACGTTCGTCGGAACGCGCCTCTGGACCGCCGACCCCGCGCGGCCGTGGGCGCGAAGCGTCACCATGCGCGACGGCGCCATCGTGGCGATCGACGCTGCGCCGCGCGGACGCCACATCGACCTCGGCGAACACTTCCTCGCTCCCGCATTTCTCGATGCGCATCTCCATGTGACGCTCGGCGCGGCGACACTCGCACAATGCGATCTTTCTGGCTGCGCGTCGCGCGATGCGTTTGAAGCACGCATCGCACATCACGCCGCTGCACTTGGTGCGACCGATGGCAACGCGTGGCTGATTGCCTTCGGTTGGAACGAATCGGATTGGCGCGGCGACGCGCCCGATCTCTCGTGGCTCGCGGCCGCCGGCGATCGACCCGCCGTCGCGTGGCGCATGGATCAACACGCTTGCGTGGTGAATCGCGCAGCGTTGGCGCTCCTCGATACATCTCCGATCGCGGGTGGCGAAATCGAAATCGCACGCGGCATCTTTCGCGAGCAGGCCGCGTGGAAGCGCGTGATTCCCGCCACTCCGGAGCCCTCCATCGCTGCCAAGCGCGCGAATCTCACGCGGGCTTGCGCATATCTCCATTCGCTCGGCCTCGCGGGCGGCGGCTCGATGGAGTACCTCCGCGACATTCGCGATGTCTATCTCGCCTCGCTCGATGCACTCACGTTCCGTGTGCGCGCGACGGTGCTCGATCGCGATTGGCCGCTCGACGCCCCACCAACGATGCCCGTCGAAGCACGCGCAGGACATCCGTTCTTCGAAATCATCGGCATGAAGAGTTTCGCCGACGGAACGCTTGGTTCGCGCACGGCGTGGATGCTCGAACCCTACACCGATGCACCGTACACCGACGGCCTCGCGATGGAACACACGTTGCGCGGTGAACTCGCGGCGTGGATGCGTGCGGTGCAGAACCTCGGGCTTTCGCCGAGCGTGCATGCGATCGGTGATCGCGCTGCGCGCGCGCTCCTCGACGCATGCGATGCGTGCGCCGATCACCCTGCGCCGCGCCTCGAGCACATGCAAACGCTCGCGCGCGAAGACCTCCCGCGCCTCGCTGGCCGCTTCGCGAGCATGCAACCGCTCCACAAAGCAGACGACGCGCGCCAAGCGGTCGCACGACTTGGTCACGCCCGCATCGAACGCTTCTTCGCATTCCGCGCACTCCTCGCGCACGGCGCACGACTTGCGTTCGGAAGTGACTGGCCGATCGTGTCGCCCGATCCGTTGCTTGGGATCAGAGCCGCCGTCACTGGCCTCGACCTCGACGGCCGCCCCTTCGCCACCGAACACTCCATTTCGGTTGACGCAGCACTCGCGGCATACACGCGCGTTCCGGCGGAAATGCTTGGATTTCCCGGCGGAATGTTGCGTGAGGGCCGCGCCGCCGACTTTGTCATTCTCGACCGCTCGCCCTTTGAAATCGACTGGACGCGCGAAATGCCCAAGGTCGTTGCGACGATCGTCGATGGCCGTGCGGTCTTCAGCGACACCGCTATGCTCGGCACTCAACAGAGGGAGCGCATCTGATGGCCATTGGCGTCTACGGCTACTACCAGGAACTCGGCATCGCAGGCGCTGCCGCATTTGTCTTTTGGGGCATCGCAGCCGTCACACTGCACGAGCTCGCCCACGGCTGGGCCGCAATTTGGCAAGGTGACGATACTCCGCGCGTCTACCAACGCATGACGTGGAATCCGCTCGTCCACATGGGTTGGCTCTCCATCATCATGCTCTTTGTCGCCGGCATCTTCTGGGGGATGATGCCGACCGATCCAAGTAAGTACCGCTGGGGCCGCAAGGGCCGGATCATTGTCTCGGGCGCAGGCCCTGCGATGAACTTCGCGCTCGCCATCCTGTGTTGGACAACGTTCGGCATCGCCATCGGACTCGGCGCGAAGTTGGATGACTCGGAGCCAACCACGCTCAACCGACTCGCGCAGTTCGCGCTCATCGGTGGCGGCCTGAACGGCATGCTCGCACTCTTCAACATGCTGCCGCTGCCACCCTTCGATGGCGCCAGCGTGCTCGCGGGTTTCTCACGCCGCTACTACGTTTGGATGCACAACCCGAACGTGCAGCAGTGGGGCTTCTTCATCGTGATGGTTGCGATGTTCTCAGGGATACTCGGGATCATCGGACGCGTGACGACGACCGGCGGCATCTACCTTGCGACGTTCGTCGCGGGCCTAGTTCGCGCGGCCAACAGCGGCAACTAAGGCTCGGATCTCACGCACTATCGGACGCACCGCGAAACGCGTTGTCGCCCGCCCGTGCAGCGAATCTGTTCTCTAGCCTCGATCACGCCGCGCGATTGCATCGCCCCGCTGTTTCCTCTACCTTTCCCAACTCGCAACCGCGAGCCGAAGACGCCGCGCACGACGGTCACTCCCGTCCCACACGGCGTCAGAGTCTTCTTGAGTTCGTCATGAGACGAACGGGACCGAGGCTCGCCTTTGATGAAAGGGTGACGACATGGTCGTCCTCCGTATGAAGCGCATGGGCCGTGCCCATGCTCCGTTCTACCGCCTGTCCGCCATGGACAAGCGCAATCCCCGTGACGGCGCCGTGATCGAGAACCTCGGTTGGTACAACCCAGGTGCGAAGCCAGGCGCGCAGTACCAGTTCAACGCCGATCGCGTGAAGTACTGGCTCTCGGTTGGCGCTCAGCCATCGGAAACCGCCGCGAACCTTCTCAAGAAGGTTGGCGTGGACCCGACTCCGGGCAAGAAGTCCTGATTCACAAAACGCCGAACACCAGCGCTGTCGCGACCGCGCAGCGCCGCAACGGTGACACCCCTTTCGCGTGCCAGTCATGCGCATCGACGTGCTCACCCTCTTCCCCGATCTCTTCACGGGATTCCTCGCAACGAGCATCCCGGCGAACGCGATCGAAGAAGGCGCCCTCTCGTGCCACGTGCACGATATTCGGGCGTATGCGGCGAACAAGCACCACAAGGTCGACGACCGCCCGTTCGGCGGAGGTCCAGGCATGGTCATGATGTGCCAGCCCATCTTCGATGCAGTCAAAGCGGTTGAGTCGCAAGGCTCGACGGTTGGCGATCGCGTTGTTGAAGGTATGAGCGACCGCGCCGTGCGCGTGCTTCTGACGCCGCAAGGCGAGAAGCTCACGCAATCGCGTGTCGAATGGCTTGCACGGCAGCCACGCTTGCTTCTTCTTTGTGGTCACTATGAAGGCATCGACGAGCGCGTCATCGAGGAATTGAACCCCCTTGAGATCTCGCTTGGCGATTATGTCCTCTCCGGAGGCGAACTTGGCGCGATGGTCATCATCGATGCCGTAGCTCGCTTGCAGCCGGGCGTCCTCGGTCACGAGGAAAGCGCGGCGGAGGATTCGTTCAGTGTGCGCACGCCGGAGGGCGCACAGCTCCTTGATTGTCCGCACTACACCCGTCCCCGCGAGTGGAACGGGCATGTTGTGCCGGATGTACTCCTGTCGGGCGACCACGCAGCGGTCGCGCGATGGCGAGACGAGCAACGCATCGAACGAACGCGCATGCGTCGTCCCGATTTGTTGCAGCATGATTCACTCGCGAACCCGCAACCCGATCCACAACCCCTGCCGGCGGCAACAACACACAAGCCCGCCACGCATGTTGCAAGAGCCACGCGGTTCAACGCACCGGATTCCGGCGGCGAACTGCACGGCCAAACCGCGCCCGAAAGCGCATGAGGATTCACCTATGGCAAAGCTCAACCGTACCGCAGTGATCGAAGGCGTCGTCGCTGGCCAGCTCAAGAACAAGGCTGATCTGCCGAAGTTCTCCGTCGGCGACACCATCGACGTCCACTACAAGATCATCGAAGGTGACAAGGAACGCATCCAGGTCTTTCAGGGCGTGCTCCTCGCTCGCACCGGCCGTGGCGTGCACGAAATGATCACCGTGCGCCGCATCGTCGCCAACGAAGGCGTCGAGCGTTCGTTCCCGGTCAATTCGCCGCGCCTGGCGAAGGTCGACGTCCTCCGTCGCGGCGATGCACGTCGCGCGAAGCTCTTCTACCTCCGCGACCGTTTCGGCAAGAGCCGTCGTCTGCGCGACCAGCGCCGCGGCCTCAAGCACGTCAACGGTTAAGCCGCGGGCAAATCCGCGGGCGCACGCCACGCGGCCTTTGCTGCCGACCAGCACCAAGACACCCAACCGATCGCTTCGGCGATCGGTTGTGTTTTTCCCCCTACACTGACCGCCCGATGCGCGTCACCCTTGCCAAGAGTTTCACCTTCGAAGCAGCCCACTTTCTGCCTTGCTTCCCCGATGGCCACAAGTGCCGTCGCATGCACGGACACTCTTTCCGCGTCGAAGTTGTCGTGGAAGGCGAGATGGACCCGTCGCAGGGATACCTCGTCGACTATGGCGACATCAAGAAGGCGATCTCGCCGGTACACGACGCGCTCGACCACCGCTGCCTGAACGAAATCATGGGGCTTGAGAATCCAACCGCCGAAATGCTCGCAAAGTGGATTTGGGATCGCTTGAAGCCGACGCTGCCGCTGCTCACCCAAGTCATCGTGTGCGAAACGTGCACGAGTCGCTGCGTCTACGAGGGCCGTTGAGTGTCGCTCGCAACCCGCCCCGTCTACCTGTTGCACGACGCCGCAGTTCTCGCGCGCATGATCGGAGTCGAAGCTCCATGCTGCGCGCACGTCGCGATGTCGACGACCGGTGAAGCGACGACATTCGCGTCCTTTGTCGAGGGAAACCCGCTCTCCGGGAACTGGGCCGTCGATGCGGAATCACCCGGCTCGCGCATCGTTTCGTGGAGTGGAACGCTCGCCGAAGAAGGCCTCTTTGGCGACGAACCGCGCACATGGATGCGTGCGGGACAAGAGCGTTTCGCAGCGTTTCTCGACGAAATTGCGCCGGCGCTTCACCACCACCGCCGCACGTTGTGCTTCCGGCCACACCATCGGCACGTCCTGAGCGATGTGCACTCATCGGTGAAACTGCTCCGCGACCGCGCGGGCGGCCCGTTCGAAGTGCTGCTCTCGCCGGCCGACATCCTCGCTCCGGGCATGCTGCGCGACGTGGAGGATCACCTCACGCGGATGTTTGCCCACGTTGGTCCCGTCGCGGCAGGCGTACTCCTCGCCGATGTTCGCGAAGGGCACAACACGGCGGAATCGGGCCTGTTCGACGTGGTTCCGTTCGGTCAAGGGCTTTTGCCGAGCGCCCTCGTGGCGCGTTTGCTCGCGGAATTCGTGCCCGAAACGACGCCGATCGTGCTCTTGCCGGGCGACCTTGATCGTCAGCGGGCCCTGCTCGGCGCGCTCTGACGATTCGACCGCTTGTCCCCGTGACGGGTCTGTCACAGTTGCGCAGGCGCGAATGTCGCCATCGGCGCACTCCGCGGCAGGCGCACAGAAACTTCATATGGGATTTGCCGAGGTTCTCGGCGGGGGTAGACTTCCCTCTCAAGCGGAACGGATGCCGCGACATCGATCTCAACGAAGCACACCCGCTTCCATTGAGATTCCCCCGACAGGAGTCCCCATGTCAGCGCTCACGAGTGGAGTTGCGAACGGAGTCCTCGGAAATCCCAGCGTCGGCCTCGACGCCAAGGTGCTTGTCCTCAATCGCTTTTACAGCGCGATTCGTGTCATCGACGCCCGACGCGCGTTCGTCCTTCTCGCGAAAGAAATCGCCGAAGTCATCGCCGTCGAGGATGGCTCGTATGTGTCGTATCCATTTTCGACATGGACCGAACTCTCAGAGTTTCGCCGCGAATTCGAACTGAACCAACACGACTGGGTGCGCACCTCGCGACTTTCGATCGCAGTGCCAAAGATTGTGCGCGTTCTTGGATACGACCGCTTGCCGCGCGAACAGGTGAAACTCAATCGCCGCAACATTTACGCGCGCGACGGAAATCTCTGTCAGTACTGCGGAAAGACTTTCGCAACCAAAGAACTGACGCTCGATCACGTGAAACCACGCGTACAAGGCGGCGGCAACGCGTGGACGAACCTCGTGTGCGCGTGCGTGAAGTGCAACGCACGCAAAGGCGGCCGTACTCCCGAGCAAGCAGGCATGCGGCTCATCCGCACGCCGATCAAGCCGAAGCGCAACCCGGCAATTTCCATTCGGCTCGGGAGCCCGAAGTACGAATCGTGGAAGGCATTCCTCGACGAGGCGTACTGGACGGTTGAACTTTCGGAAGACTGACGGCAGGTCAACGGACAACGAACTGCCGAGAACGTCCGAATCGCATGTAAAGAAGGGGCGGTTTCCCCGCAGGAAACCGCCTTTTTCGTGGTCGTGACCTGTAGCATCGCGGGCTCCACGCGCTTTGAGGAGCCCTGCGATGTCGAAGAAGAAACTGAAGAATGAAACATCGGCCAACACCACGCCCGACATGGCAGCTGATGCGCGCACGGCGGCTGAGGCGCACGGAACCGCGGACGCGGAGACCGAGCACACGCTGAGCAAGAAGGAGCGCAAAGCTGCAAAACGGGCTGCAGCACGGGCTGCCGAAAAAGCGGCGGAAACGGCTGCTGAGAAAGCGCGTGAAGCGACAGAGCGCGAGGCAAAAAAGCACGCGAAGAAGCTTGCAAAGAAGGCGAACAAGTCTGCGAAAGAGAGTGCGACAGGCGAAGAGCCACACGCCGCACCTGCGATGCCAAAGTTCAAGCACCTTCGCAAGAAGAAACTCACCAGCGGCAAGGGTGCGACCCCGCGCGAGGTTGGCGAGTCGCTCGTCGCGCTTTTCAACGCAGGGAAAGCCGATGAAGCAGAGAAGACGTGGTATCACCGCAAGATCGAGTCGATCGAAGGCGACGGCAGCGTGTTCGAAGGCTTGAAGGGCGTTGCAGAGAAGAGCGCGTGGTGGTGCACGGAGAACAAGATCGTCTCGGCGAAAGCCGAAGGACCGTTTGTTTGCTCCACGGGTTTCACCGTGATTTTCACCATGACAATCGACCGACCGGATGGCTCGCGTATGGAATTCCGCGAGGCAGGTGTGTACACGGTCGAAAAGGGCCGCATCGTGCGTGAGCAGTTCATGTTTTGAGCGCTCGCGACTCGCTTCGCTTTCGCTCGCTCTGGCCGGCTCCCCTCGGAGTGAATCCGAGGGGGCCGAGATG
>CAIWCL010000014.1 GCA_903911205.1 uncultured bacterium | reverse complement strand
GAAGGTGTCGAGGCCGTCGAAATTCGAAGGCGGGGTGTACTGCAATTGGCTTGCGGAGCCGCTGCCTCCAGCAACGAGCGTGATGGAGCCGCCTTGGGCGCTTGATGCGGCGAAGGACGAAATCGTGGCCACCGCACAGTTGACATACGCGTCGTTCAGCAGCACATCGATGGAGAGTGGTGTGTTCTCGATGGTGGTTGCTGCATCGTTCACCGCGAAAGCGCCTGCATTCACGCATGGCGTGTTTGCGACGTGTGCGTTGATCGACGCGCGTGAGTATGGATGGAAGGTCAGCGAAACATTCGACATGCCGCCATCGCAGATGTGGCAGTACGACATGATGGTTCCGCTCCACGCTTGCGAGCAGTCGTTGGTGCCGCAACCGTCGGCCTGCGGATTGTGGTCGTGCGTGTGCGGAGCGCCGAAATTGTGGCCAAGTTCGTGCGAAACCACCATCGGTTCCCAATTTCCGTAGTCGTGATCGATGAGGGGATACGGGAAGCCGTAACCCACACCGGACGACAGGCCGAAGCCGTAGTCTTGATTGGAGCACGCGACGCTCAGCCACGCGACGCCACCGCCGAGTCCGCGGCCCGCGAGATGATGGCCGAGGTCACGCACGATGTGGGTTTCATTCGCCGCCCAGAAGTCGCGGTACTGGTAGAGCTGATCCACCATGCCCGTCATCGTCCATGGATCTTCGCCCGTCCAAAGCCGGAGAAACGTGATCGGAATTCGCACATCGACATCGCGCGCGTAGATCTGGCTCGAGGCTCCCATGAGGAGGAGCGCATACTGCGCTGCAGCGACCGTATTGCCGCCCTGTGCGGACATCGTGAATTCGGTGTCGGTATCGACCGCGATCTTGAATTCGCGGCAGGCTGCTCCTCCCGCGAGTCCACCTTCGTTCGCGCCGCTCTCTGCGCCTTTCACATTTTCCGCGAGTTCCGCGGCTGCACAGGCCAAGCCTTCGACCGACTGCGCCGCGAGTGCACTCTCGTGGGCAATCATCGGGGGAAGGCCGCGCTGCCGCGCACGCAATCCGCCGTCCGAAAGCCACCACGATTCCGAACCAATCTCGATTGTTCCGACAAGTATGTGCGCGCCTGCATCGCGACCAAAGCCGAGATACACGCGGGAGTCTGGCTCGCCTTGGACGGTGCCTGTGTACGCGAAAGGTCGCGGAGCATCGAGTGGAGTGCGGCGGAGTTTGCCCTTCACCATCGCGGCAGTTTCGAGTTGGAAATGCTCATCGACGAGTGCGAACTGTGCAAGGTTCACGGTGACCGCGCCGCGATTTGGTAGATCGATGGTGAGACTGGCCGCCGGAGCACCCGCGCGAAGTGCAGCAAACTCGCCGACATCGAGTGCGCGATAGCCCGCGCCTTGCAGCGGTGGAAGTTGCGTGGGGCGCTGCTGTGCAATGACCGTTTGGCGGACATCCGCAGTCATGCGTGTCTTCGCCGATTCGAGCGACTGAAGCGATGGAGCCAGAAGAACGGCGATGGCAAGTGCGGTGTGGGTCATGATCGTGCGAAAGGTGAGCGGGGAATGGGGACAGTCGCGGGTCGTTCAAGATCGGGCGAGATCGCCGCGATGCAAGCTGAATCGTGCGAAAATGGGAAGGGTTGGGGGCGTATTCGCGGTGCGAGGTACGACGCACCTCGTCGGTGGTGCGGAGCCGCGCCTCTCACGCCCCCGACGCACGATCGCACAATGCAAGAAGCACCATGGCGGCGATGCCGTGTTCGATCGCGGCATCGTTGAAGTCGTACGTTGGTTGATGGAGATGCGCGGACTTCCAGTGCCCATCCTCCATGCCGAGAATGTAAAAACACGCTGGAATTTTCTCGGCATAGAACGCAAAGTCCTCGCCGCCCATGACCGGAGCATCCATGTGCTCGAGTCGTTGCCACGGCATCGCGTCGCGGACGATCCGCTCAAACTCAGCGACGCTGCGATCGTCGTTCCGCGTGACGGGATATCCGCGCGTGTAGTTGACCTCGGCCTCGCAACGGTGTGCGCGCGCGAGATCACGCGCGATCTCACCAATGCGCGACTCCATGTGCGAGCGCGTTTCTTCCCGGAGCGCGCGCGCAGTGCCTTGCAGCGTTGCAGACGCGGGAATCTGATTCGTCGCGGTTCCTGCATGAAAGGTCGTCGTGCTCACCACGGCAGCGTCCAGTGGATCGGTCTCGCGCGCGACGATGCCTTGCAGCGCGACGACGATCGCGCTCGCCGCAAGAATCGGATCTCGACCTTGATGCGGCCACGCCGCGTGTGCAGCCTTTCCGCGAACGAGGATCTCGTAGCGATCGCTTGACGCAAACAGCGAGCCGCGGCGCGTTTGTAGGGCGCCGAGCGCAACTCCTGGGAAGTTGTGAAGCCCGTAGATACGTCGGGGCGCCGGTCCTTCCGGCAACGCATCGAGCGCGCCATCTTCAACCATGCGTCGGCCACCCGCGCCGCCTTCTTCTGCAGGTTGGAACAAGAATCGCACCGGATTCGGAAGTTCACCCTCGTCGGCGAGGCGCTTGAGTACGCGCGCGGCTCCGACGAGGATTGCGGTGTGGCCGTCGTGGCCGCACGCGTGCATTCGACCCGGAGTCCGCGAGGACCACGGCGTGTTGCTTTCTTCCACAATCGGAAGCCCGTCAATATCGGTGCGCAAGGCGATGGATGTCGCGGACTTTCCAGGAAGAAACGCGAGGGTGCCTGTGCCGCCAGCAAGGCCATCCTTGTGCGAAACGCCCATTTCATCGAGTGCTTGTCGAATGCGCGCGCTGGTACGCACTTCTTCGTAGCAAATCTCAGGATGCGTATGGAGTTCGCGTCGCAACTCGATCGCGCGCGGCGCCTCTTCGGAAGCAAGAGCGCGAACTCGGAGAGAGAGCGTGTCGTTCGATGGCGCGACCATGCGCGCGATGGTAGCGACCAAGGTTCAATGCGAGTGAACTTTGATTCCCCGCGGCGAGAGGACGATCAACTCTTCAGTTTGGAAAGCCCGATCGCTTCGCGGCCCTCATTGATCCGTGCGAACGCGTGGCGTTCGTTTCGGATCAATCGCGTGAGTTGACTCATGGTGATTCCGAGAATCCCCGCGGATCCCGCGACGTCGTAGCGTCTCGCGGTCACAACATCGAGCGCTTCCGCGAGGAGCGCTGGATAGTCGGAATGCTCAGGATTCACCGGGAGTTTTTCCCCTTGTCGGCGTCGGCACCACAGTTCGGTCGGTTTATGGCCGTCGCGGCTCGTCACGGTGCGGACTTTGCATGCGAGCTTGAGGCGGAGACGGAAAATCGCGACATGGCGATTCTGCGCTTGGCTTCGCCGCTCGGTCGCGTGCGCTTCCACGCCGGTCGGAACGTGCTTGATCCATACCGCAGTGTCGACGCGATTGCGGTGTTGGCCGCCCGGCCCGGAAACCCGGCCCGTCTCGAGTTCACACTGCGCAAGAAAGTCGGAATCCTCGAGGGTCGCCGGGTGGCGGCCGTCGATCATGATCGCGCGCTCATCGATAAAGGGGGGGCGGTACGCCATTTGCTCAGAGGCTTCTACCATGCGCGGCCATGTCGTGCATCCTTGGCATCGAAAGTTCTTGTGACGAAACGGCGGCTGCAGTCGTCGACGGACGTCTCCGTGTCCGTTCGAGCGTCGTCGCGTCGCAGTATGAACTCCATGCGGAGTACGGCGGTGTCGTGCCCGAGATCGCCAGTCGCGCGCACGTCGAGCGCATTCTGCCAGTTGTTCGCAAGGCGCTCGACGAAGCGGGGGTGACGATCGATCAAATCGATGCGGTCGCGGCGGGGGTTCGCCCGGGATTGATCGGCAGTTTGTTGGTTGGGTCGAGTCTCGCCAAAGCGGTCGCCTTTGCGCTCCATCGGCCCTTTCACGCGATCGACCACGTGGCGGCGCATCTCTTTGCGGGCTTGCTCCGCGGCGGGTCGGACGACGACCATTTTGCGCCGACGGTACCGCGTCCTGCACTCGGTCTCGTCGTTTCCGGCGGGCATACAAGCCTCTTTCGGATTGAAGGCGCCTGTAGCGCGACGCTCCTTGGGCGCACGATTGACGACGCTGTCGGTGAAGCGTTCGACAAGGCGGCTGTGATGCTCGGGCTTCCTCATCCGGGTGGGCCGAATCTCGAGCGTTGTGCGGCGGGAGGAAATCCCGATGCCCTCAAGTTCGCGCGCCCACAGCTTCCCAATCCGCTCGATTTCTCGCTCTCTGGCCTCAAGACGAAACTCCTGTACGAAGTGCGCGGCGTCCCACAAGGTCGCGGGGCGCAGTCGACGTTCATGCGGAGTTCTCAAGATCTCAGTGAGTCGCGCCGCGCAGATCTCGCGGCAAGTTTCCAAAAAGCTGCGGTCGCGCAGGTCGTTGATCGTCTCGAGCGAGCGGCCGAACGTGAGTCGCCGAGCGCGCTCCTTGTTGGTGGCGGCGTCGTCGCGAACACGCATCTTCGCGGGGAACTTGCCGCGTTCTGTTCGAGACGTCGCATACAACTCGTCGTTCCTGCGCGTGCGCATTGCGTCGACAACGCTGCCATGATTGCCGGATATGCGGCGCTTCGTCGTGCCGAGGGAGACGTCGGCGACGATCTTTCGATGCCAGCCGAACCCGTGTCGTTGCTCGCGCGCGGAACAAAGCCGAAGCGCGTACATTGAGGCAAGATGAAAATCGATCCACGCGACGCAGCAGCAGTGAGCGCCGAGCCCGCGGTACTCGTCGGGGTACGAACGCGAAGTTCGCGCATGGATTTCGAGGACCCGCTCGGTGAGCTGCGCGATCTCGCGGAAACTGCGGGCGCGCGCGTGGTCGGAGAGCTCCTGCAGAATCGCGAAGCACCGAACGGGCGCACCTATCTCGGCAAGGGCAAGGTGGAAGAACTCGTCGCGATGGTGGGTGAACTCGGCGCGCGCGTCGTGATCTTTGACAACGAGCTTTCGCCATCGCAAATCCAAGCGCTCGAGGAAGAAGCGAAGGTTAAAGTCATTGATCGAAGCGAGCTGATTCTTGACATTTTCGCGAATCGCGCAACGACGCGCGAGGCGCAACTTCAAGTAGAGATTGCGCAACTTGAGTACACCGCGCCGCGACTTCGCGCGATGTGGTCACACCTTGGGCAGGTGACTGGTGGTGCGCCGGTCGGCGTTGGAACGCGCGGTCCGGGTGAGCAGCAACTCGAGATCGACCGACGACTGGTCTCCCGTCGTCTTGTGGCCCTCAAGCGCGAATTGGAAGATGTTCAAATTCGCAAATCGCGCGAAGTCGCGGAGCGTCGAGCTGAGCATTTCACGGTTGGAATCGTTGGGTACACAAACGCGGGCAAAAGCACACTCTTTAATGCGTTGACGCGCGGTGGCGCCTATGCCGCGGACAAACTCTTCGCGACGCTCATGACGCGCGTGGAACGATGGAATGTTGGCGGCGCGAACGCGGTTCTTCTTTCGGATACCGTTGGTTTCATTCGCGATCTTCCGCACCACCTTGTGGCGAGCTTTCGCGCAACGCTCGAAGACGCAATCCACGCACATGCACTGCTTATCGTGCTTGATGCGAGCGATCGCGAAGCTCCCGCGCAACTGCAAACGGTACGCGAAGTACTCGACGACGTCGGAGCAAACACGCAGCCGCGCCTTCTGCTTCTGAACAAGTCCGACCGTCTCGCGACGCTTCATCATGATGAGCGCGCCTCGCTGCGCACGGCATCCGAGTGGCAAGAGCGTGAGCCAGGTGCGCTGGCCATCAGTGCGCTCACAGGTGAAGGATTCGATGAACTGCGTGCGCGAATTCTTGCGCTCGTTGCGGGCGGGATGCATCGCCGCACCTTGCGAATCCCGATTGAAAACGCTCGGCTCATTGATGCGGTCGAAAAGCGTTGCACGGTGTTTGACCGTCGATACGTCGAGAGCGATGTCGGCGATGTTCGTGTTGGTGAGAGTGGTGGCCACGCCGTGGAACTCGAAGTCGAGATTGGCGACCGGCAGATCGAGTCCCTGCTTCCGATGGGCGAGTTCCTTGTCGACGGTGAGGACGCGCGGCCCAAGCGCGTCGGATGGGGCGGAGGCAAGCGCAAACCGCCGCATCTCGTAGACGATGGCGATCGGTGACCAAATGCGCGTCGTCACGCAAAAATGGCGCGCGCGAGTGTGACGGCGGCCTTGGCCCGTTCCGTGCTTCCGGGTGGCTCGCGGAGAAAAAGCAGCGGCTGCGCGAATGGTTCGAGTGCCCAGTAGACGGCGATGCGCGATTGATTTCGCATGGCACCGGACCAAAATCCGTCGCCGCCTCGGCCGTAGGCCATCAGTTCACCGACGCGAGGCTTCTTGTCCCAGCGTTCGATGTGCGAGCCGAGCAGCGCCGTCGCGAACGCTTCGAAACCTCCCGTCGAGCCGCAGACCACCATCACATTTTCGCTGCGTGGCATGAATTGCGCGAACGCTTTCCGGAGCGTCGCTTGGAATCGCGGCACATGGCTGTCGAAACTCGCGGAATGATCCGGAACGACCTCGACGTGACTCGAGGTACTCGGCGCAATCGCGCGTAGTCTCGCGGCCGTGCGCGCTTCGGCGTCGCGAAAGGCGATTTCATCGCCGACGGACGCTTGTTCTACAAACGCGAATGCTTCATCGAGCGCGGCGTGGAGCGCGCGTCCGCGTAGATTTCGGGTGAGCGCGAGTGCTACCACGAGATTGCGATGAACCGTTTCAAGCGTGCGCCAGGCAGTTGGGACCACCGTCGATGTGTCACGAAGTGTCGGATGGGGGGCGCGTTTGACGTGGATATCGAGCGCGGCTCCGTCACGCCACGCGCGGAAGTCGACGTGTCGCCCAGACGGTGTTTCAACTTCGTACTCCACCTCGCAGCCAGCGAGGAGGAGTCGCTCGGCAACGAGACATTCCGCGCAGATCGTGCGCACGCGATCGAGGCGGGGCTCGATGTTCGAATCGGAGTTTGAACCCTTTGCTGATCCCTCTGCTGAAGCCTGAGATGAACCGGCGGAATCTGCGTGAACGCCGGTGCGCTTCGACCGAGTTGTGTTCGTTCGTTCCGCGAGGATTTCGGCGGAGTCGTCGAGCCGGCGCCGAAACGCGCGCAGACTCGCGGGCTCAATGCGAGTCGCCCACGCAGCGTGGTGTTCCGCGAACGATCGATGGAGTCGATCGACGAGGCGTCGAAGGTCGTCACGGTCGTGCGCAGCGCGCGCCATGCGGGGTTTATCGGCGTTTCAGCGTATCTCTGCAAGTTGGGCACTGTCTGATCACTCAGCGCGGAGCGTGGGCTGCGGCTTGAGAGATCGATCGTGCACGTCGTAACGGTTATAGAGGGTGTCATCGGCAGGATTCGCCCAAGACCCGCGAGTCAAACGAACACGCGATCGCGCAAACGCCGACGCAAGAGGCTGACTGGGAAGTCGAGTGGCCATGGCGTTTGAATGGATTCTGCGCTGCGTCGAGGTTGGGCTGTTCCGACCCTCGCAGCAACGACCGCTGTCCATGTTTGGGGAGTCAATCGATGCGAATCGGTGAAATGCTCGTCCGTCTCGGAGTCCTCAAGCCCGCACAGGTTGAGGCCATTCTCGAAGAACAGGAAGCGACAAACGAGCCGTTTGGCACGATTGCCGAGCGCATGTTTGCAGTTTCTCCAGACACCATTGAGCGCGTTTGGATTGAGCAAACGCAAGATCGCGCCACGCTCTTCGATATGGATCGCGGCATCGATGATGACGCTCGCGAACTGGTGATTCGTCGTCAAGCGTGGCAGTTTGGCATCGTGCCGCTTCGGCTCGACGATGGCTATCTCATCGCGGCGACGAGCCGAAAGCAGTTGCCACGTGCCGTTCGTTTTGCGACCCGTGTCCTCGGTATGGCCGTCCAGTTTGAAGTCGCCGAGGACGAAACGCTCGCGAAACTCCTCGCCCACCAATATCCCGTTCGGGGATCGGACAAGGGTCTTGGCGAAGATGGCTTGCCGGAGGGATTCCGTCGGGCCGCGTGAGCGGGGGGCACCCGCGAAGTTACGACTTCAACGCGGCTTCCGCCGGGATCGGTGCACCACCGGAAGAACCCGTACGAGACGAGCCTGTCAAGGAAGCACACAACTTGACACGATCCGCCATTTCGCTACTCTTCCCGACCGTCGTCAGACGACGCCAACTTAGCTCAGTTGGTAGAGCATCGCATTGAAAATGCGAGTGTCCCCGGTTCAAGTCCGGGAGTTGGCATG
>CAIWCL010000013.1 GCA_903911205.1 uncultured bacterium | reverse complement strand
CCCATCCGGCGTCTTCCCCAGAGCACATAGATCGTTGAGAGATCGCCTACGCAGTCGCGGAGTCCTTTCGGTTCCACAACGCGGCGAGGCATTCGCTTCACGCGCTTCCGAAAGGACTTCCCTCATGCAAACGATTCGTCGCACCGCATCGGGCGCACATCGTGCGCTTCTCACTCTTTGCGCAACGACCGCGCTCCTCGCAGCGACGAGCCACTTCGCCGCGCCAACCGCGCACGCTGATTTCATCTACGGACTCAACGCCTCTGGCAGCAAAGGCATCTATCGCATCAACACCGCAACCGGTGGTGTGACGCTCGTTGCGTCGACACCGTCGCTCACCGCGTCGGGCGCAGGCGGCAACGGACTCTCATTCGATGTCTCGACGAACGCCTTCTACTACATCCGTCGCGTTGGCGCGACGAACTACTTCATGAAGAACCAACTGACTGGTTCGGGTTCGATCGAAACAACCCTCGGCGCGCTCACGGGGAATCAGCAGATTCTCTCGGGCACCTTTTACAACGGCAGCTACTGGGCCATTCCGAACAGCGCGTCAAATACGATCTTGCGCTGCACGCCCATCGGTTCGACGTTCACGCACACCACGCTCGCGACGGCGTTTCCGGCGGGTGCTGGCTTTGGCGACATCGCCTCGACATCAACAGGCATCACCTACGCCTCATCGACCGGCAGTTCACCGTTCACCTCAGGCTTTCGCCGCTTCGACTTGAACGCACTCGGCACGACACCCACACAAGTATCGATCGGAACGGCGGGCTATCAACTCGCGTTTGGCAACACAGGCCTCTTCGGCGCGCAAGGTTCGAACATCTTCTCGATCAACACGACCACTGGCGCGGCTGTGTTCACCGCCTCGGTGACGACTCCCGGCATCGGATTCAACGATCTCGCGTCGATCCCAGCGCCGGGCGTGCTTCCACTGCTTGCCGTCGCGGGCTTGCTCGGACGGCGTCGCCGGTGATCAGAGCGTGCACGGCACGTGCCGACCAGTGCCGTGCAACGTGCAAACCGACTCCGCGCGGAAGCCCTGCATGTCCCTGCATGTCCCTGCGGCAGCAGCCCTTCGGACATCCCCCGCCGCCATGCTCCGCGATGCCAGAGTTCGTCCCTCCGACTGTTTTCCAACATTCGATCGCCGTCCGCGCAGAAATCGCGCCTGAACCGCTCTCTCCTCGTACGTGCGACTTCGCACGGATCGGACATCGCGTAGCCAAAGTGCCCACACAGCGAGGTGTGCGCCGTTTTGGTCGCGGTCGAAACACGGAATCGAGCGAGGCGTTGCCACGATCGGTTGCGGTCCATGTCGTGTGCACCCTCCGCGGGTGCGGCGATTCGAATGGCCGCAACTGCTTCCACCCAACCGGCCTCAAGCATGAGGAGAGAGAAATGGAACCGTTTTCAAAGATGCACACGAATCGCGCGTTCGTCTCCGTCGTAGCCGTCGCCCTCACCCTGGCCGGTTCGGCGTGGGCAGACAGCGCGCCCGCACTCGACCTCCGTCTCAACCAAGACACGTGGGTGGATACCACCGCTCGCAACGGCGGGAACGGCGATTTCGTCTACGACGACGTCGTCTCTGGAGCGACCGCGCTGCTGGACTATCGCGTGACTGTGTTCCCCTCAAGTGTGTCGGTACTCGGATTCTCGTTCGATATCACCAACACCTCGACCACCACGCAGATTTACACGCTCACGAGCGCTATCGCCGTCGACGCGATGCCCGCTGGCTGCCTGCTCGGCGCGTCGATCGGCGGCTCGGTCACCGACGCGAACTTCGACGGTTCAGCGTCATTGACAAGCGCATTCGGCAACCCACTCTTCTGGGGTGGTCTCGACTTCGGCGGTCCAGCTCCGCTCCAACTGACGTCACTGATCAACGCGCCATTTAACATCGCTGCGCCGTTTGCCGGCGGAACTGCATCTGTTGGCCCAGAGTCGATCGGCCTACCCGGGCCATCGGCGCCAGGTGCCGCGTTTGGCGCGGGATACCAATCTGTCGCGCTGCGATTTGCACTCTCGGCAGGTGATCGCGCGAGCTTCACCGGAGTGTTCGTGCTGCAGCCCGTGCCTGCACCCGCAGCACTCGCAACCATTGCTTTCGCTGGTCTCGCTTCGCGCCGCCGTCGGCGTTGATGTACGGTGCGAGATCATGCACGTCGTTCACATGCACGGCACGTCCCAGTCGGTGCATGGCACTGCATGGCGCGTGCCGTGCATCGTTCACTGTCACCGAGGAGATCTTTCACATGCTGCAGAATGAGAAGCGCACTTCGCTCACCACGCGCTTGACCAACCACTTCGCCCTTGCTGCCACAAGCGCCGTCATCGCAACGACCGCTTCAGCCGATGTCCAGTACACCTCGGTGAACTGAACGGTGCCCGCGAACGTCGACGGCGTGTAGATCAATGTCGAAACGCTCGCGACCGGTTCTGCCGGCAGCACCGTCGCAGGTTGGGATATCAACCCGTACTCCGCCACTGCACTAACCTGGTTCAACGCAACGGGTACCGGCATGATGCGCTACCCAGGCGTGACCACTGGTTCGGCCGGAAATCTCGCAATCGGCACCATCGTCGGACCTACTGGCAGCTTCGGCTCTGGTGCGGTCGTGGTCGGCGCCGCGGCAGGAAACTGGCAACTGAACAACCTGAATCGCTTCGGCTTCCGATTCCTCGCGTCCGACGGCCAAACGCACTACGGCTGGGGCACCTTCGAAGTTCCCGCGACCATCAACGGCGCCACGCGTCGCATCACCGAAATCGCTTGGGAAACAGCGCCAGGTGTTGCGATCACCGTCGGCGACATCGGAGGCGGTAGCGGCCCGTACGACCCGTGCGCTCCGACCAATCCAACCATCGGTGCTGGCGCGAACAACCTCTTCGTGAGGAGCACCGATATCGCCGATCTCGATCTCGGCGCGTGTGGGCTCCTCTACAAAGCGAACTACTACAAGTTCACAGCACCCGCGACCCGCAACTACGACTTCTCAACGTGCGCAGGCGCCAATGCTTCGGTCCTCGCAGTCCTCGACGGATGCGCTGCGGGCTCGAATGTCGTTGCCTGTGCCACCTCCTGCGGCGTAGGCGGCTCGACCGTCACACTCTCCGCCACCGCCGGATCGGTGTATTACGTCGTCCTCGGCAGCGCCGACGGTGCGGATCTTCCTTCCCCGTACGGCATTCAGATGACTCCGTGGTACGACCCGTGCGATTCGACGAATCCCACGCTCGGAAACGCGATCACGAACGTCACGCTTAACACGACGACCGCAGAAAGCCTTGTCGTCGGCGGTAAGAACTGTGGCTTCACGATCTACGACGCGAACTACTTCAAGTACACCGCGCCCGCGACTGGCAGCTACACCATCGGAACCTGCTCGAGCGGTGAAGACACACGCATGGCCGTCCTCGACGGCTGCGGCGCTGGATCATCCGTGCTTGCCTGCAATGACAACTCTTGCGGCACGAGCTCCTCACTGAACGTCTCGCTCAACGCAGGCGACGTCTGCTACGTCGTCATCGGTGGCGCTTCGGCGAAGAATCCTCTGACGTCGCCGATCGCCGTCACGGTCGTCCCTCCTCCGATCGACGCGTGCGTGAATGCACTCACTGCGGTGTTTGGTGACAATCTGTTCTCGAACAGCGGCACCGTCGCGCAGACCGTGAAGTCCAATGCGGCCGGCACCACGACCGCGACCATTCAACGCGCCGTCTGGTACGCCTTCGTTCCCGGCGCAACCGGCGCGTACAGCCTTCGTACATGCGGCACGGTCGGCGAAGCTGGTGCAACAGGCGACACGATGCTCGCGATCGGAACGGTGTGCCCATCCGTATCCTCGCGGTTTGAGGCGATTGCGTACAACGACGATGCGCCAAGCTGCTCAAGCGGCGGAACCGGCAACCTCGCGAGCTTCATCGACGCAACCAACAACGGCGCGACCGGAACCTTCGCAGGCTTCCCGCTCACCGAAGATCTCGTCGCGGGACAGACCTACTACATCCTCGTCGGCTCCTACAGCGCCACGACGAACCTCTCCGGAACGCTTGTCATCGACGGCCCGCCGCAAGGAAACCCGGCCGACCTCGACGGCGACGGCACGATTGGCGCAGGCGACCTCTCGATTCTGCTCGGAGCCTGGGGCACCGCTGGCCCTGGCGATCTCGACGGTGACGGAACCGTCGGCGCGTCCGACCTCTCGGCGCTCTTGGGCATCTGGGGTAGCTGAGCAAAGCCCCGAAAGACAACTCAAGTCACAAGCGGCCGCGGAGCAATCCGCGGCCGCTCTGCTTTTTGCACTCCGCCCCCACGGCTCACTCGAATGCACTTGTGCGTTGTTCCCAACGTCGGATCGACCGCAGAGATCGATCGCGGACGCGCGTCGTGCATGCTGCAGATCACTCGCGTCTCCTCGCGAACTGGAACCCGCGCAACTGAGCCACTCGACGATGACGGAATCTTCCCGTCAACGTGCGGGGTATTGCGCGCCATCATCGATGGATGCCCATCGCGCGAAACGACCAACTGAAGCCCTTTGGGGTTGGAGTTCGCACACGTTGGCGATCCGCCCATCGCTTGCTCCTCGCGGCCATTGGCCTGACGGCGTTGACGGCGTTGATCCTTCTACTGATGAGCTCTGAATACGCAAGATTCAGCGGAGTTTGCTTGTGCGCACTGCTGACGATCGACAGCCTTGTGTCCTTTGGAAGATGGAACGCGTTGCGACATCTGAACTCGCGCGCAACGCATCGCGAAAGTGCGACTGAAGCAGCGAACAGGCGAGCCTCGTTTGAGCCTACAACTGATCTCAAGTCTCATGATCTCGAGTCTCATGAACTCCAGTCTCATGGCCTGAAGTCTCATGATCTCGAGTCTCATGATCTCGAGTCTCATGAACTCGAGTCTCATGATCTGAAGCGTTATGCAGGTCTCTCGACTGGTGTCCGTATCTTCCTATCACTTGCGTTCGCAGGTCTTCTCGCAGCATCCCTTGCACTCGACGCACGCTTTGTCGCCATCGGTGCGGTGATCGCTTTCCTTGCACTTGCGCTGTTTGGTGGCCCTGCATGGCTTGCCGCCGTTGGCGATGAGGAGGAGTACGCGGATGTCCATTGAAACGCCCGTGAGAGCGATCCTTCTCGTCACTTGCAGTAGATTTTGTTCTGTCGCACAAGCCTCGCAACGCAACGACAGGGCGCCCTCGCGAGTGCCCTGCCGAGGTTTTCTCACCCGACGCTGTCGATGTCGGACGCACCTCCACACGCACTCCTCCACCACTTCCACCACGGCGCGAAGGAGTCACGGGCGATGGACCGAATCTCTCCCGGGCACGCACGCGCGAGGATGACCGCTCGTTGCGCGCGGCGAGAGACGCGCCGATTTCTTTCGAACGTGCAGCCCACATACGCGGAAACTGACCGTTCCGACTGAACAGATCTTGCGCGTAACTCGAAGCGAAACACGCACGGGACCTGCGATTACACTCGCGTTATGTCTACCCGCGCCTACGCCGCTCAGTCTCCGACTTCCGCCCTTGCACCGCATGCCATCGAACGCCGCGCGCCGCTCGCGCATGATGTTGAGATCGACATCCTCTTCTGCGGCGTCTGCCACAGCGACCTGCACTTCGCGCGCAACGAATGGGGCTTCACGCAGTACCCCGTCGTGCCCGGACACGAGATCCTCGGCCGCGTGACGCGCGTCGGCGCGAATGTCACGAAGTTCAAAGTTGGCGATCTCGCGTCGGTTGGCTGCCTCGTCGATTCGTGCCGCACATGCGATTGCTGCAAGAAAGGACTCGAGCAGTACTGCATGACGGGCGCCACCTTCACCTACAACGGCGAAGACAAGCACCTCGGCGGCATGACCTTCGGCGGCTACTCGGAGAAGGTCGTGGTGGACGAGAAGTACACACTGCAGGTGCCGTCGAACCTCGATCCAGCGGCCGCTGCGCCACTCCTCTGCGCTGGCATCACGACGTGGTCGCCGCTCAAGCATTGGAAGGCCGGACCCGGTAAGAAGGTTGGCATCGTCGGCCTCGGCGGGCTTGGCCACATGGGCGTGAAGTTCGCGCGCGCCCTTGGCGCACATACGGTGCTCTTCACGACCTCTCCTTCCAAGGTTGCCGACGGCCTTCGTCTCGGCGCGCATGAAGTGGTGATCTCTAAGGACGAGGCCGCGATGGCGAAACACGCAGGCTCGTTCGATCTCATCATCGACACGGTGTCGGCCGATCACTCACTCGACGCGCTGATGGCGCTCATCAAACTCGACGGCACGATGTGCATGGTCGGTGTTCCGCCGAGCCCGCAACAGATCGCGGCGTTTAGCCTGATCCTTCCGCGCCGCAACCTCGCAGGCTCTTGCATCGGCGGCATCGGCGAAACGCAAGAGATGCTCGAATTCTGCGGCAAGCACAACATCGTGTGCGACATCGAGAAAATCCGCATGGATGAAATCAACACCGCGTACGAGCGCATGCTTCGGAGCGATGTGAAGTACCGCTTCGTGATCGATATGGCGACACTGAAGGCGTGAGTTTCGGGCCGATGCGAATGGTGCACGGCACGTGCCGTGCAGTACCGTGCACCTTCTCACCCCCCTGCACTGCTCCGGTAACGCCCCCAACGTGGCGTCACAGACCGTGTTCCTAGGGCTCCCGGTCCTCCAATCGTGATCTCGGCCGCTGGAGATCGTCAAGCCGGCCCCTCTTGGCTTGACTCCTCCTCCACTCGGCGTAGGTTCAAACCGCGCAAAGTCCGCAAGTACCGTTCGAGACTCGTCTCTCGTTTCGTGGCCGTGCAGAGTCTGCACCCGCCAACCCCGTCACGTGACGCGGTGTGCTTTCGGCGCATGCGTGAGGAGCCTGAGATGCGTAGGTTGTTCTCCACTCTGTCGCGCACTGGCGTCATCGCCACCGTTACTGCGTGGGCTCTCGGCACACCAACGCTCGCTGATTCGCAGATCAACCTCTCCTTGGTCGGGCCGATCGGGAATGTCACGACGAACCAAACCATCGACGTGAAACTGCGCGCGACGCGTCAGCCGATTGCCTCGCTCATCGGTGAAGGTTTCGTCGCGATCGACATGGTGCTCGGCTGGAACCCGAACGACCTTCAGTTGCTCGGCCTCACCCAGTCTGGTTCGGTACAACTGCTCAGTTCACAGTTCCCATCGCCGGCAAGCGATTACACGGGGCTCAACGAATCATCGCCACCTGCCGACGGAGATGCGCTCTACAGCGCATTTGCCCCACTCGGCTCACCCGTCTTGGTGCCTCTCAATGGCGTCCAAGTCACGACGTTTCGTTTCAAAGTGAAGCGCCACTTCGAATCGACGCAGGTACGGATCCTCCCGACACTCACGCGACTTGCAACGGCGGATACCGCGGTTTACGACAGCATGATCCCTGGCTTGAATGTCCTCGGAACACTTGCGCCCGCAACCGTGACGACGCCCTGCATCACCGACGCCGATGGCGACGGCGCTTGTGCCTCGATCGACTGCAACGACGCGAATGCCAACATTCGACCGGGCGCACCCGAACTGTGCTCGACCGCGGGCGTCGACAACGATTGTGATGGGAACATCTCTGAAGTCGACACACTCGCGGCAGACAAAGTCCTCTTCTACACCGACGCGGACAATGACGGCGCGACACTCGCGACGGGTGCGATCTTCTGCCCAGGGACGACGAATCCCGGCTACCGCGACCTCGTTTCGGAGACACTCGACTGCAACGACGCGAACGCACTCATCTACCCCGGCGCCCCTGAGTTGTGCGCGACGATTGGCGTCGACAACAACTGCAATGGCTCTGCGACAGACTCCGATTCGAACGCTGCAGATCGCACGACGTTCTATCGCGACATCGACGGCGACGGCGCGGGTGATCCGTCTGTTCCCACGCTTGCGTGTACTGCGCCAGCGGGCTTCGTCGCGAATGCGAATGATTCCTGCCCAATCGATTCGTCGAAGATTGCACCAGGCGCCTGCGGCTGCGGCATTGCGGATGCCGACATCAACAACAACGGCATCGCAGATTGCATTGAAATTGTGCCAGTCCTGACGTTCGCATCCGACCGCGCGATCTACGCCCCCGGCGAACTCGTCATTGTGCGCATGTCGCTCTCGCCAACAGGCGTGCGTACGACAGGTGTTCGCGCCGCGATTCGCTTCGACACCGAACGCCTCGCCTTCGTCTCCGCGGCGCCCGTCATTGGAGGACCTTTCGCGGTGGAAACCGCCGAAACGGTCGACACTGCGAATGGTTTAGTGCGCCATGAAGTCGCGCGCGCGGCGAATACCGCCGCAACGCTTGGAGGCGGAGTGGTCGCGGATTACACATTCGTCGTTCTCCCTGGCGCGACACTCTGCGCTGCACCAGGACTCGTCCAACTCGCGATCGATGCCTCGTGGCCCGCGCTCGTCGGAACCGAAGTCGGCACAAGCCTCACGCCGACGGGCATGCCACTCCCCGCAGTTCGCCTTGATGGCGCTGCGCCCACCCTCACTGGGACGCCGGCGTCGATATCGCTCCCCGCCGATGCAGGCACCGACGCAGGCGCATTCGTCGCAGCACCTGTTGTTTCGGCGCAAGATGACTGCGACGGTGCGCTCACCCCGCAGATCTCCATCGCCTATCCCGGCGGTGGCATTGGCAACGCATGGCCCGCAAGTGGCTACTTCCCAGTTGGTACGAGCCTCGCGACGTTGAGTGCGACCGACTCCGCGGGCAACTCCAGCACCGAGTCGTTCACGATCGAAGTCGCGAATCATCAATTGCTCGACGCGGATCTCACCTTCACTGGCGTCTTCAGCGGCGCTTCAACTCGGCCGATCCGATTCACGGTCGGCGGAGTTTCGACGGTGAAGGAAATCGATTTCACCGGAACAACGGGGACTGCCGTTGCGGTTGAAGTTCCGGTCTCCGCGACGCATGCATGCATGACCGTGAAGGACACCGCGCACTCGGTTTCTGACACCGCGACTCCGTCGCTCGTTGGACTTCGTTGGAACGCTTCATTCACGCTCCATCAGGGCGATTCAAACGACGACAACGCGGTCGACGTCCTCGACTTCGGTATTTTCATCGGCGACGTCGGCCCAACGACCCCAGCTGCCCGTTCCGACTTCAATTCGAATGGCGTTGTCCAGAACGCAGACTTCACGTTCATCTCGCTCAACTTCCTCCGTGCTGGCGAAACCTGCGGCGCATTTGACGGCGCAGAACCGCGCTCGCGGATCGCGGTGCGCACGCTCCGTCGCGCGGGTCTCGGCGAAGCTGCGGCGGGCGACCTCAATCGCGACGGTTGGCTCGACGAGCACGACATCGCGTACTACCTGCAGTTTGGTCCAACACCTGCGCGCCGACCGATGGTGCCCATCGAAGCCGCTCCGCAGGAGATCGACTGGTGATGTGAGACTGCACATGTGACGGTGCAGATGCGACCGTGCACGGCACGTGCCGTGCACCAAGTCTGTACCCTCCCGAGCATGCTGAAAATCGTCGCCGCATGCATCGCGCTCGCGCTCACCTCGTTCCTCGATGCATCGCAACCGTCGAGTCGCCAGACGGCAAACCACGCCTCACTTGGCGCCCCGTCCCCGCAGCAAAGTGGCACGTTCAAGGTCTTCATCCTCGCTGGCCAATCCAACATGGAGGGGCAAGGCGTTGTCGACCTCGCCGGCAAGGACTACAACGACGCACGCGGCACACTGGTGACCGTGGCGAACGATCCTGAAACTGCGCCGCTTGTCGCACATCTTCGGAACCCCGACGGCTCGTGGAAGACGCGCGACGATGTCTTCGTCCGCTACACGCCTGAACGCAAGCCCGCGAAAGTCGGTCCGCTTGCGTTCGGCTACACCCCGTACCTCGATCGACATCACTTCGGCCCTGAGCTCCAACTCGGCCACGTGCTCGGCGATGCGATCGACGAACCCGTGCTGCTTGTGAAAACGGCGTGGGGCGGCAAGAGTCTCTACAAGGACTTCCGTCCGCCATCGTCGGGTGGCGATGTCGGCCCCTACTACCGTCGCATGATCGACGATGTGCGCACCGCGCTCGATCGCGCCGACGATGAAATCCCCGCGCTGAAAGGCCGCACGCCCGAACTCGCGGGCTTCATTTGGTACCACGGTTGGAACGACGGCTGCGAACCGAAAACCGCCGTTCCTGAGTATGAGCAAAATCTCGTCAACCTCATCATCGATGTGCGTCGCGAGTTCAACGCTCTACAACTTCCCGTTGTCATCGGCGAAATCACGGGCCCGTGGGTCGAGGCCCCGGGCGAGTGGAACACGCTGCGCCAAGCGCAAGCGGCTGCCGCCGCGCGCGTCGAAGTAAAGGGCGATGCAAACCGCGCGAAGCAGCTTGCACTCTTCGCGCCCACCGCGGCGTTCGTGCGCGAGCCTGGCGATTCGCCAAACCCTGGTCACGGACATCACGAGTTCGGCAACGCCGAGACATACTTCCTCGTCGGCGACGCACTGGGGAAAGCGATGCGCGCGCTTGCGGTCGACGGCGCACCGGCTTTCGTGCCGACGCTTCCGCCCTCCACGGGTGGATCGAAGAGAGGCGAAGCGACGGAGAAGGCCGCTGCGCCCGCGAAGGGCGAGATGTCGGGCTACATGCTTGTGCCCGTGGAGCGCGTGCCGGAGGAGTTCAACGCGGGCTTCTCGCTCTACGCCGCCGCGTGGCCCGTCGTCGAACGCTATCCCGGCTCAAACTTCCAAACGGGCCTCTTCGGAACGTGGATGTTCGCGCAGTACGCGCGCGGCGCCGATGGCAAGCACGATCCAACCGACAAGCCCGGCAACATGTACTCCGACATCGAAGGCGGTCTCGGTTGGTGGCGCGATACACGCTTCGCGACGAAGACTCCGAAGTTCATCATGGGCGGTGTTGCGCCAGATTTCGCAGCGTGGGCAAACGGACCTGGTGCTGGCAAGGGCCGCGATTGGAACAAACCGCTCGGGAAGTACGCCATCGCGCAACTCTCGCCATGGGTCGTGTGGCCGCCAGATGGGCTGAATCTCGCGCAAGGAACATGCGGCGAACTCTTTGGCTACGGCTATGTGCCGCTGCCGTTTGTTGAAGCGAAGCCCGCGCGCGAGATCGATGGCCAAGCGCAGGCCGCGACTGGCGACAACTGCTGGACGCTCTTCCTGAACACCGCGAACTTCAAAGGTCCCGTCGCCTTCTTCACGCCGCACTTTTGGGCGGAGAACATCCTCACGCGCCCCGAACTCGCGGGCAAACTTCTCGACACGCGCGCGAGCGATCCGAACAAAGCGTTCCAAATGGAAACGCAGTGGGTTCCCGCGTCGATCGCTGCAGAAACCGCAGACGGCACAACCTACGCGCGCGTCGCGCCGACGTCGTTTCCCGTCGACGCTTCCGGCCGCACCGTGGTGTTGCATCGCCTGACGAGCTACACGCGCGCCGCGCTCCCCGACGCCGTGCGTGCGTGGTTCGCTGGTGGAAGCCCCGCGAGCGGCGCGCTCGATCCGGCCGCGGCGCATGTCCAGCGCTTCAAGAGTGGCGGCGGATCGACGTGGCGAATCTTCGGCGAGAAAACCGACAAAGACGAGCGCCGCGACCTTGATTGGCGCGCGTTCGGCACGCCCGTCGCACACGATGAGTATTCGTACGGATACACGTGGAACCCCGCGTTCGTGAAGCCCGTTGATGAAGCGGCCGAAGGTCGCGGCCCGCGCGTGCGCTTGCCCGAGTACTTCCGTCTCACGCCGCGCGAAGGAAAGAAGCCGCTCTGGACTGCGGTCGATGCGAAGGATGTGCCCGCAGAAACTGGCCTCGCGAAGCTCCGCTTCAACACGCCGCGCGAGAAGGGCGAAGGCGCGTACGTCACGCCCGAAGAAGCAGACAGCCCGTTCAAGAAGCCTGGCCCCGTTGCAGGCCCCTTCGAAACGACGCTCGGCGACGGCAGCACCGTGACCTACGCGTGGTACCGCTTCGCCGATCAACCCGCGATGCTCAACGCCGGTCTCACCGATGCGGAACGCGAAGAAGCACAGCGCCGCGTGGAACTTGTGCACCGCGCGTGGACGAAGGAGCGCGAATACATCGCGCCACCGACGACGGGTTCACTCGCGTCACTTGACGCGGCACTACTTGTCACGCCACCGAAGGGACTCGAAATCGGCTACGTCCCGATTGCGCTCAGGCAAGAACTGAAGCAAGAACTGAAGCAAGAGCGGAAGCCGCAGAAGTAGTGGAACCCTGCGGCTGCACACTCAAACCTCGGGCGCGTTCCAATTCGACAAGAGTTGCGTGAGGTCATCGCCATCCACGACGCCGTTG
>CAIWCL010000012.1 GCA_903911205.1 uncultured bacterium | reverse complement strand
GCCGACGGTGCGATCCAACAACCGTTCCCGAGGCGGACGGCATCTCCCGGCATTGGAATCCGCGGCCGCGTCGCAGCAGGTTGGTGAGGCGTCGCAGGGTTCGCTGCGGGTTGCCACGCGGCGTGCGCTGCCGGCGTCGCAGGCGTGAGGGGCGTGACGCGGGACGTCGGCGTTTTCGCAGGTTTTGGAGATGGATCGGATGCGGCCATGGTGAGATAGATGCGTTCAGAAGACCAACTTGATGCCCGCACGCAAACCCTGAAGGCTTCCGTCGAGTTCCATCACGTCTCCATCGAAATCCCCGCCGACCAATCGATAGCCAAAGTACGCAGCGCCTTCTTTGCAGAACCAGAAGGAGATGTCAGCTTCAACGCGCGATGCGCCACCGAGATCGCCGTCGGAGACGGGGATCGAGAGTCCGTACGCGCCGCTCGCGGTGATGTCGACGCGGCGAATGATGGGAAAAGATTCCTTCGTGTCGAATCCGAATCGGAAGCCTGCACCAACTTCGAGTGCGAGGTACGAGTCATTCTCGTTGTTTGCAAGGCCCGTCGTCGTATCGGAAATCGTGCGTGAGAGCGCATCGATATCCGCGGAAACAAGGCCGAAGAATGCAAGTTCCGTGCCGTTTGCGGGAGGAGTCCAACCGTCGCGCGGTGTGCTCTCGTCTTGGCCACTCCACGGAGTTTGCTTCGCTGCGAGAGGACGATAGAAGTCATACGCGACTTCTGCGCCGACCGACCACCACGAGAACTCGCTCGTGAACGCGTCGCCGGACGCAACAGCAACGCCGCCAAGCGTGAACGCTTCGTCGGCCGTGCCACCGCCGTCGGTTGAAAAGCTGAAGCCACGAATCGAAACCGCGAGCCGATCGCGCGTGAGTGCGAGTTCGCCCGCAAACGACGCCTCCATGTCGTGCAGATCTGGCGTACGCACATCGATGCGTGCGCCGCCGTCGGTGAAGTTGCCTTCAAGCCGAGGGAGCCATGCATCAAGTGAAAGTTCGAGGTGAAACGGCGCTGGTTCTTCGGCGGCGGTCATCGACGCATCGGCGGCGTCGGTTGAGGCGAGCACGAGAGCCGCGAGGATTGTGGCAGGGTCCATTGGCGCAGCGTATCAGCGGCTGCGCATCTCGATGACCGCGATCTCGGGCGGACAATTCACGCGCAGCGGAAACCACGCGCCCACGCCGTTCGTGATGTAGAGATGCGATTCACCGCGCTCGTAATGACCTGCGCTCAAACGTTCGGTAAAGACGAGGTTGAGTCGTCGATTTCCGCGGCGCGCGACTTGTCCGCCGTGGGTGTGACCCGAAAGCGTCAGGGGAATACCGCGTGCTTCCGCGCCAACGAAGGCCTTTGGATTGTGAGCGAGGAGCAAATCCGCGCGACCTGCGCCGCAGCGACGCAATCGCTGTGTGCAGTGGGGAATCGATTTCGCCCAGTCGATTCCAGCGATCAGCAATCCATCGCGCCCACCAACGCGCACGGAATCATCGACGAGCGCAATGAGTCCCGCTTCACGTGCGCCGCGCACGATCGCCCGCGGATGATCGAGGTGATCGTGGTTCCCGAGGACGACAAAAACGCCAAGTTTCGCGCGTAAAAGCGAAAGATGCTCAAAGAGAAGCGGTGCCTCTTGTGCGGAGAGATCGACGAGATCGCCCGTGATTGCGATGAGATCGGCTTGCACGGCGCGCACCGCGTCGACCGCTTGCGCGAGCCGCTCTGTGCCAAGGAGATGACCGAAGTGGATATCCGAAAGATGCGCGATACGAAGGCCGTCGAACGCGCGCGGCCAGTGTGCGCTCGCCAGCGAAATCTCGGTGATTTCGATGGGTTGTCGCACGTGTCGCGCACGAAGCGATCCGAAGGAAATCGAGTCGGGAAGTCGCGTGAGGAGCGCGTTTCGAAGACTCGCGGTGCGGTACGCAAAACCGCGCGGCGGTCGCTTTTCAGTCATGCGCGAGACTCCGCCGGTGTTGCGATGTCCTGCATCGCATGTGTGAGGAGGAAATCTCCGAGCGCGCGGACATGCGACGGCTTCGTCGCGAGCGCGCCAATCGAAACGCGCAAGACGAGTCGGCCGTGGAATCGACAGTGTGAAACGAAGAAATGTCCGTCGCGATTGACCGCATCGATCAAACGTTGCGTCGCATCGTCGCCAGCGCGATGCGCGATACATACGAGATTGAGTGGTGCGTCGACAATGAGTTCGAGCGCATCGCAACCTCGGACACGCGCCGTGAGTTCGCGCGCCATCGCAACGTGATCACGAACGAGCGCGCGCAGCCCTTCAAGCCCGAATGAACGAAGCACAAACCACAACTTCAGCGCACGGAAGCGCCGCCCCAGCGGAATCTGCCAATCGCGGTAGTCGATGACTTTGCCTGATTCGGTTGCTGCGTTGCGGAGATACTCAGGCAAAACGCTGAGCGCGCGCACGAGTTCTGCGCGATCGGCAATCCACAAAACATCGCAGTCGAAATTGACGGGCATCCACTTGTGCGGGTTGAAGCACCAACTGTCGGCGGAGACCGCGCCAGCGTTGACGAAGCGAAACTCTTCGCACAGCGCAGCGGTGCCGCTCATGGCAGCATCAACATGGAGCCACAGTCCGTGCGCGCGACAGACTCGTGCGATTTCTTCGACCGGATCAAGCGCGTTGACTCCGGTTGTCCCAACGGTCGCCGAGACAAAAGCCGGAAGATGTCCGAGTGCACGATCGCGCGCGATCTCCGCTTCAAGGAGATCAACGCGCATGGCACCGGTCGCATCGACGGGAATCAGTCGTACAAATTCCTTTCCGAGCCCGGCGAGCCGCGCGGCCTTTTCAATGGAAGAGTGCGCCTGATCGCTTGTGTACGCGACGAGCGCGCGACCGAATGTTCCGATTCCGTGGGCATCGGTTGCGAATTGACTCGCGCGTTCGCGCGCAGCGACCAGCGCGACAAGCGCTGCCGAACTCGCGGTGTCTTGCAGTACGCCGCCGCCTGCGCCCGACGAAAGAAATCGTTCGGGCAATCCGAGCGCGTGCACGAGCCAATCAAGGACATGCGTCTCAACTTCGGTACACGCGGGACTTGTCGACCAAAGCATGCCCTGCACACCAAGTCCCGCACTGGCAAGTTCGCCGAGGATCGACTCGTAACTTGAATTCGCCGGGAAATACGCGAACCAACCCGGGTGCTGCCAGTGGACGATGCCAGGCATCACGACCCTATCGAGATCGCGCAGAATCTCGTCGATGGGTTCCCCATGCTCCGGAGCGCGTGTCGGCAACTTCGCGCGAATCGCGCCAGGTTGCGGGAGTTGTGCGACAGGTCGTACGCCGATCGTTTCGCGATAATCGGCAATCCAGTCGATGAGTGCGTGGCCTGCGCGACGAAACGCCTCGGCATCGAGAGGATGGCGTGGTGAAGTGGAGATGTCGTCATCGGACGGCATGGGAAGCAGCGTAGCCCGACGAAGTACACTTCGCCCATGCGGAAATGGTCCGCATCACGCCTTCGATCCGAAAGTGCGAGTCCGTCGAGTCGCACGAGAAGAAACGTGGCCCGCCGTGCGTTCGTCGAAGTCACGTCCGTAATCCAAACTTGAGTTGCGATGTCAGAAGCGCCCCTAAAACCGATTCCGTCCATTGAAATCGTGACCGACCGATTGGTGCTTCGGCCGATGTGTGAAGCGGACATCGCAGTGACTGTGGAAACACTCGGCAATCTCGAAGTTTCGAGCCGCCTCGCGCGTGTTCCGCATCCTTATACGGAGTCCGACGCACGGTGGTGGCTCGAGGAGACACGTCGCGGTCGTGCGCGTGGCTTGAGCGAACATTTCATGCTGGTTCCTCGCACCGGTGGAGCGGCCATCGGTGCCATCGGACTCCACGGAGACGACGGTGGGCGTCGCGCGGAAGTTGGATACTGGATCGTGCAAACACAATGGAGCCGCGGCTACGCGCGTGAGGCGCTCGCGGCGCTCGTGCGACACGCATTTTCCACGCGATCGCCGACCATTTCGATTCTCGAGGCAAAAGTGCATGAGTCGAATCCCGCGTCCATTCGCGTACTCGAGGCATGCGGATTTCTTGATGTCGACGCTGTGGTTTGCACATCGCTCGCCACGGGCACAAACTCGTCTGCGCGGCGATTCGAGCTGCGGCGCGAAGGATTTGAGTTCACGGGTTCATGAACTCACGCTCCGACGAGTTCGCGATCCACTTCCGTTGCGAGTTCTTTCATGAGCGCGCTGGATAGTTCAAAGCGAAGGCCTGCGGTTGCGAACAATTCTGGCAGAGGCCGCGAGCCGCCGAGCGCGAGGCCCTTGCGGTAGTTCGCGAGCGCTGTGGACTGATCGCGCCGCGCGTTCATCCACATCTGAATCGCTCCGGTTTCCGCGATGCCGTACTCGATGTAGTAGAACGGCATGCCAAAGAGGTGGAGTTGCCGCTGCCATTGCGCATCACGCGCGTCTTCGCAGCCTTCCCACGACACATCGTTGCCGAACCGCTTCATCAACGCGCGCCATGCGTCGGTGCGTTGGGTGCGCGTGTGCCCGGGGTTCGTGTAGATCCAATGTTGGAACGCGTCGATCGTCGCGATCCACGTCATAATCGTGGGGAATTTCTCGAGCCGTTCGCGCAACGCACGGCGGCACTCGTCTTCCGAATAGAACTCGCCGTGGTAGGGGAGTGTGAGGAGTTCCATCGACATCGATGCGACTTCCGCAAATTCCGTGGGCGAATTGCGGTATTCGACGAGCGGGTCTTCCTTCGAGAGGATCGAGTGAAACGCGTGTCCGGCCTCATGGACCATGGTCACGAGATCGCGGTGCATGCCCGCAGCGTTCATGAAAATGAATGGTTGTCGCGAGTGTTGGCGTTGGTACTGATAGCCACCGGGCGCCTTGCCTGGTCGTGATTCGAGATCGAGACAATCGCCTTCGCGCATCGTGTCGAACATGTCGCCGAGCCCGCCACCCATCGCATGGAACATGCGCGAGCAGCCGTCAATCAACTGCTGTGCGTTCTCGAATGGACGAAGTGGCCTGCGACCCTTCACATCCACGGAAAGATCCCACGGGCGCAGCGGGTTTGCCGCAATCTCGTGAGCGCGTTCTGCGTCGAGGCGTCGCTGGATCGGCACCAGATGCATTTCGATCGCCGTATGCATCGACATGCAGTCAGCGGGCGTGTAATCGAAGCGCTTGAAACGGCGATGCTGGAAATCACGGAAATTGTCGAAGCCTGCGTTGAGCGCGATTTGGTGGCGCAGCGCGAGCATTTTGTCGTAGATCTCATCGATCGCGTCGCGGTCCTGCAGACGCCGCGCGGCGATTGCTTTCCATGCACGCTCGCGAAGCCCACGATCTGTTTCCTCGAGGAAACGAGCCATTTGCGGCATGGTGCGCGTTTGGCCGTCGAACTCAACCGTCATGCGGCCAATCGTTTGGTTGTACTTCTGATCAAGTTCAGCGAGTTCCGTTTCAAGCGGAATGTTGGTCTCGCGGAACAATTCGATATCAACGCGCATGCCGCGCAAGAGCACCTCGTACCGCGCTTTCGGCAGCGCATCTGCGCTGGTACTTGTCGCAATCTTCTTGTCGAGTTCGCTTGAAATCGGCTTCAACTTGGGCTCGACATCTCGCACAAATCCGAGGAATGCGGCTTCTGCGGCCTTGTCTTCAGTATTGCGCGTCGTGGCGATGTAGAGGTTCGCCTGCTTCTCGGCAACAAGAGCATCGAGATCGCTTCGATCGAGGATCAACTGCTCAAGTTCGTCGGCGTTCGTGACGGAGCGGCTGAGAAGTTCGCGGTAGTGCGGCTCGATCGCGTCGAAGCAGGTGGCGTCGAGGTTGGCCGGGGCGTAAGCGCGGGGAGTTGCCATAGGCCGTGAAAGATACCGCGGCGAACGTCGAACGTCGCTATTCTCACGGAATGCCGTCTGTCGTCCATGCATTCGCGCCCGCCAAGGTGAATCTCGCGCTCTCTGTCGGTGCGCCGGATGCCTTGGGAATGCACCCGATTTCCTCGTTGATGGCGACGTGTACGTTCGGCGACGACCTTGAAGTGAAGCGGCTGCTTCCCGATCGTTTCTCGCGATATTCGATCGATTGGCACCCCGAGGCGCGGCGTCGCACGGACATCGATTGGCCGATTCTCAAAGATCTCGCCGTGCGCGCGCATCTCCTTCTCGAAGCACGTTTGCACCGGAAGTTCCCGGTCCAACTTCGGCTTGAGAAGCGTATTCCCGTTGGCGGTGGACTTGGCGGTGGCTCGTCCAACGGTGCCGCGATGCTCCGCGCGTTGGATGCGCTTTTCGAGCTCAATCTGCGACCGGAGTTTCTGGAGTCGATTTCACGGGAGCTTGGAAGTGACGTGCCGTTTCTCGTGCGCGGTGGGCACGCGATTGTCGAGGGAACTGGTGAGTCGCTCGAGCGCGTCGAAGGAAACGAAACGCATCTTGTGCTTGTGTTCCCGCAGATTCAGTGTCCGACAGGCGCGGTCTATCGTGCGTTCGATGCGCTACGACCGAGCGCTCGGTTGGAGCCAGCCCGCGTTCGCGCACTCGCGGCGGAGCGCGTCCTTCCTCACGCGCCTTTCAATGATCTCGCGGACGCGGCGTGCGCCGTTGCGCCGGCGCTTCTGGATGTTCGCCGCCAGATCGAATCCATTTCTGAGTTGCCTGTTCATGTGAGTGGATCGGGCTCAACGTTGTTCGTCGTCTGCGATTCCGACATTCATGCGGAAACACTCGCGGGCGTGATCGAGATGCGTGCGAGTGTTCCGGCAGTCGCAACGCGCACGGTGGCGCCAGGCGCGGAGTTGGTCGATGGCGAGCCGCGCGCGCTGCGTGAGCAGAAGGTCGAAGCACAGGATGACTGACGCGACGCTTCGAGAAACGCATGAGGAAAACACATGCTTTTGAATCCGAGCATCTCAGCGACGCAACATGCACTCTTTCGAATTGCGGCGCGCGTACTCGTGATCGCGATGATTGTGATGGGGATAGGCTTTTGCATCGGCGCCGGCGTGGTGCTTTGGCGGACGAACGCATGGATTGCGACATCTGCGACCGCCAGCGGAACCGTCATTGCGCAGGCGAAGAGCATGTCGTCAGGATTCTCTGCGGGATCGTCTGCGGGATCGACGTCGATGGCGCAGCGACCAGGCTCAACGATGGGTACGCCGTCGCGGCCGACCCGTGCAGAGATTGTCGAGTTCACCACCGCGGACGGTGCGCGTATCGAGTTCCGCTCGAAAATCGGATCCTCCGATCCGTTCCCGGTCGGCGCGTCGGTTCCAGTTCGGTACAACCCGGCCGATCCAACGGACGCAAGCATCGACACATGGTTTCGCCTCTGGGGATTTTCGTTTGTTTTCCTCGCAGTCGGACTCGTCGAGATGGCGGTCGGTGTCGTGTTCCTTGCGGTCGCACGTCGCGTCAGCGCGTAGACTGACCGACCATGCTTTGGCAACCGTCGCTCCCCGAACGCTACTTGAACGCGACCGAGGCAGATCTCGCGCGCGAGATCACCGCTCGGCGGGCCGAACTCGGCTCGAAGTTGCTCATGCTTGGTCACCACTACCAACAGGACGGCGTGATCCAGCATGCTGACCTCATCGGCGACAGTCTCAAACTGTCGCAGATGGCAGCTGCGGAAGCGCCGAAGCGCGGCGCGAAATACATCGTCTTCTGCGGTGTCCACTTCATGGCGGAGACCGCCGACATTCTCACCTCCGACGATGTTGCGGTGATTCTCCCCGACCTCTCCGCCGGCTGCTCGATGGCGGATATGGCTGCATACGAAGACACGGTCGATGCGTGGGATTCCATCCAGTCCGCGATTCGCACTTCTGGCCGCAATCAGCGTGTGATTCCAATCACGTACGTGAATTCGACCGCTGCGATCAAGGCGTTCGTCGGGCAACACGGCGGCGCGTGTTGCACGAGTTCAAATGCGATGCGTGTCTTCGAGTGGGCGCTCGCGGGCGGAGATCAAGCGCTGCGGTCGGATGAAGAAGTCAAGATCCTTTTCCTTCCCGACCAGCACCTCGGGCGCAACACCGCGAAGCGACACGGCCTTGTGACCGAGCTCGATGCTGCGGCGGGGCGTGGTGCGCGTTCAGAGACCGCACTTTGGAATCCGAAGTGTGAAAGCGGCGGCTTGTCGCCCGACGAGATCGTGGACGCGAAGGTCCTTCTTTGGGCTGGCCACTGCAGCGTGCACAAACTGTTTCGACCGGAGCACGTCGCCGCGGCGCGCAAAGATGGACGTACCGTCCTTGTGCACCCTGAATGCGCGCAGGAGGTCGTCGACATCGCAGATCTCGCGGGCTCGACGGAGTTCATCATTGATGAAATCGCGACGGCCGAGCGCGGATCGCGATGGGCGGTTGGCACCGAGGTCCATCTTGTGCATCGCATTGCACAACGCGCCGCGGAACGCGGTGTCGATGTGCGGATCTTGAGCGACTGCCAATGTCTCTGCACCACGATGTATCGGATCGATCAGGCGCACCTCGCGTGGTGTCTCGATCATCTTTCCGCGGGCAAAGTGGTGAATCGGATCACCGTGCATCCTGAGGCGAAACGTCTCGCGAAACTCGCGCTTGATCGGATGCTCCGACTTGCGCCACTCACGTCGACACAGCCCGTCGCGATCGATTGATGCTCGTGTGATGCGTGTCTGTTGCTCGTGCGTCGGACGTGCGTTGGACGCGTGTCGGTCGTGCGCTGCGCGGAACAATCCGTGCGTGCGCAGGTGATTTCGAGCGACGAACCAAAAAGTTCTTGGGAATACGTCATGCCTTTTCGGCGACGCTTCCGCCGCTGCTATCGTCGCGAACTCGGCTGTTGAGAAAGTTGATCACGCGGGACACTTCATGAAAAAGGGCGCACGTCGATTTCTGAAACTTTTCGCCGCGATCGCAGTGATCGCGGTGATCGCAGTACTCCTCGCGCCGACGTTGCTCTCGGGTTACGTCGGTCGAGTGCTTGTGCGCGAGGTTGCTGCGCGGGTCAACGGTGCTGTATCCGTGGGCGACGTGCGCCTTGGTTGGTTCGGTCCGCAAAGGGTGTCAGCGCTCCTGATTGACGGAGGTGCGGGTGTCGGTTCGATCCGCGCGGATGCGGAGATCGCGCAGGGACTTTGGTCACTCGCAACGGGTGACATGGTCGACCTTCGGCTCTCTGGCACGCTGTCGACCGCGGTCGACGCCGATGGCGCGGTTGCACTCGCGCAGATCATGAAGTCGACCCCTGCCGATGCCGCGCCAACTTCCGGCCCAGTTGCGGATCACGTGGCCCCGGCCACACGCGGCGCAGCGGGTTCAGGCGCGTTGCTCGGCGGGCGACGGATGACGATCGAACTCGCTGGGATTGACCTGCGAGCCACACAGCAGAATGCGCTGCTCTACGCGATCGAAGGGCTCTCTGGTGCCGTGACACTTTCGGAGGACGCGACAGGCACACTTGCCACGAAGGCCAACTTCAAGGCAAAAACCCGGGTGCAAGAGCGGAGCGGCACGTTGGACGTCTCAGCCGATGTCCTCGTCCCCCGTGAAACAAGCCGTGAAACAAGCCGTGAAGAGAGACGTGAGGACGGACTTGAGGAAGGACGTGAACAGGGACGTCATCTCGCAGGATTGAACGTCTCGGGGCTTGATGGCGTCATCAACATCCAAGGGACCGATCTTCCGCTGCCTGGTCCGGCGCAGGCGCTTGCCGATCGTCTCGAAATCGCGATCGACGCCGCGCCCGAGCAGACCAAGCTCGCCGTCGATGCGGTGATTCGCGTCGGCAGTGCGCAGGCCTCAACGGTCGTCGCCCAGATTGAGGTCGGCCCCATCTTCAACTCGTCGGGTGCGTTTGTGCTCGATCCTGCCTCACTTCGCGCGAACGTCGATGCGAAGTCCGTACCACTCTCGATCTTTCAACCGTACGTACCGGAGCTCGCGCCGGGCGTTCGCATCGATCTCGTAGAGGACATTGGCGAAGTCGCCGACATCGCGATTTCGAAGGACGGCGAGGTAGCCCCGAAGAACTCGAACAACGCGCGGCCCTCAACGAGCGCCTCACCTGATGCAACTGCTGGGGTAACAGCTCAGGCAACAGCTCAGGCAACAATTCGTATCGACGCGCGGCGGTTCCGCCTCTCGTTCGAGGGCGACATGGTTGCCGACAGCGCGGGCAACCCAACCGGGTTGGCCAATGGCGTGCTCGCAGCGAGTCTTTCGTTGCGGCCGGAACTCCTGCGCGCGCTCGGTGTTGAGACTGAGACGCCGCTTGCCGCGACCGCGAGCGCGACGAAACTCGTGTGGAGTGGAGGCTCTTCAACGACATCCTCAACGGCTTCCTCAACGGCTTCCTCAACGGCTTCCTCAACGGCTTCCTCAACGGCTTCCTCGCCAAATTCCTCGACATCTGTCGTGCCTGAAGAGACCGCGGCTCGCACAAGTGCGCTGCGTGCGCTCGGCGGCAGGTTCGAATTGGAGCTCGCGCGTACCTTCGAGTGGAAGGGCGTCGCCGCGGGCCCGGTGTCGTCGGTGCCCGTCCGCGTTGAGGTCCTCGGCGTTGTGGTCGACAAGCCGCTTGGCGAGGATGCCGCGCGGGTGACCGCAGTCGTCGAAGGGCGTTACGCCGACGCGGGGACGGTGAAGGCCGACTGCTCTGGTCGAGTCGACTTCGCGCGTCGAGCAGTTTCGGGTGGCGCCTTCGACGCGATGCTCGGGCTCGATCCAACGCTCGTCGATCGTCTCTCGAACGGCGCCGTCCGCGTCGGGACCCAGTCGGCGAATCTTCGACTTGCGGCGACGGGGCTTGAGATTGCTTCCGAGCGTGAGCCGCTTGGGCTCCTCCATGTCGAACTTGGAGGCGCGCTCGCGCTTTCGGATGGAAGCGCCTCCGCCATGGTGAACGATCTCGCGATGGATGTCTCGCTTCCGGCAACGAACCGTCCCGGCTCACTCGCGCTCTCCGCGAAGATTGATGGCGCTCAAGCGCGCGTGCAGCAGTCGTTCAGCAGCAATCCGACCGACTTCTCCGATCCGGCGGCGCTTGGACTCTCGGGTTCGATCGAACTGGCTGGTCTCGATCCCTCGTTCGTGGCGCGGCTCGCGCCAGCGTCGGCCGATCGGATCGGCGTGCTCGGCCGCGGCCCGATGCGATTCTCGGTGCGCAACAAGACCGAGGGAGGCGCGCTCGCCGCCGACTTCGACGTCGCAGCCGCAGCGATGGAGGCCCATGGCGCGGTGCGCGTGGCGAAGAACTCGGTCGCACTGCGCGAGTTCACCTGCGACGGTGTGCTCACGCGCGAGGCGATCGCCTCGATGGGTCTTGGCGAGGGCATTGAGCTTCAGCCTGGCGCTCGGTACACGCTGCGCGTGCCTGCGTTCTCCATGGCGCGCGGCGACGTATCGGGCGACGTCACGGGCGAAGACGGGATGTGGGAACCGACGGGTGACATTGTTGGAATGGCCACGGTTCAAAACCTTGTCGTTCGACGTGCACCGGGGCTCAAGGCTCCGCTCTCCATCGAGCGGATCGCAACCGACGCGACGTATGTCCTTCGAGAAGAGCGAGCCACAGCCAAAGGCACGCTGACCCTCGGATTGAACGGCGGAGATGGTTCGATCGCCTTCGACCTCAACTGGCGAAAGCCGACTGAGGCCAAATTGTTCGCGGGTCTCGAAGGTTCACTCGAAGCGACCACTCTCGATCTTGCACGGTTTGAGGGCGCGTTCGGTTTGGAGCCGGGCCGAGTTTCGGGCGTACTTGGTGGTCCGGGCAAACTCCGTGTGGCGATTGCCGAGCGCGAGGTCGCATCCGCGGTGATTTCTGCGGAGTTTCCCCGTCTACGCTCGCAACTCGAGGCAACACTCCCGGAGACGGCGTCGGGCCGAGTCGCGAGCACGAAGGGAACATTCCGCGCGGACATCGCACCCGATGTCTTCGCGCGTCTCGCGGGAATTGGGCAGGAGACGGGACGAGAGGAAAGAGGACGTGAAGAAGCGGGGCGTGAAGAAGCGGTGCGAGAAGTGAAGGGACGAGAAGTGAAGGGGCGACGCGTGATGGCACCCGTGACGGTGGATCTTGCGATCGCCTCGCTCTCGGTTCCACTCGATCGCGCATGGAAGCCGGGTCTGGCGGATGCGGCGATTGAGGCGCGAGGATCCGTTTCGCCTGTATCGTTGGAAGTCGTCGACGGGCGTGGAGGAAAAAGCATGGTGTCAACGGGCGCACTCACGCTCACGCTCGATGCCGTACGCGTGTCGGACGAGATTGCAGTGAAGGTTGTGACTGCAGCGAACCCGAACTCGCAGGGCTCACTCGACGCTGATGCGAAACTCCGCGGTCTCTTCGTGGAGGCGAAGCCTGGAGCTTCCACCACGCCGATTGCGGTCGACGCTGTTCTCGTGGCGCGCGCCTTTCCCACCGCAACCTTCGACGCACTAGTTGCAACCGACGGTGCACTCGGACGCTCTCTCGGTGACACGATCGATGCCAAAATCGAGACGAAGCTTGAGGGTGCCCGGACGCCGTCCATGAACGGCACGCTCAAAGCCTCGCTGTCATCGGCGTATGCAAAGGTGGACATTCCGGAGGTTGCGATGACGGAAGGCTTCGCACGCGTTGCACCTGGAAAGCCCCTCACCGCCACGTTTGAGATGTCGAAGGAGGTTCGTGAGCAGCTTCTTTCGCCGATCAACCAGATCTTTGCCGATGTCTCGGCCGGCGCGCCCGCACGTTTCACGCTTCCTCGTTTGTCTTGGCCGCTTGATGGCGACAAGCGCAAACTCGATGCGGAGTTCACGCTCGAAACCGGCGAAGTAAAGATGGTGAACTCCGGCATGCTCTCGTGG
>CAIWCL010000011.1 GCA_903911205.1 uncultured bacterium | reverse complement strand
CGAAAACGTGCGCAAGAAGCATGATCATGCAGTGCCTCGCGCAAATGCAAGAGTTTGCACTGGTGCAAAGACATCGTCTGCAGAATCGCCAGCGCGCGGCGCGTAGCGCATGACGATCTCATGCTGCGTGACGTTGATGAACGTCTGACTCACGCTGCGCGCTTCCGCACGATCCATGCGAACGGAGAGATGGCGGCGATCGGGCCATGCGTGAGTATGAAATGCGTCTTGCGCTTCGGCGAGCGCGTCGCGTGGCGCACGAACGACGGTTCCTTCGAAGAGTTCCGTTCGCGGTGTACGAACGAGTTCATCGCCAAGACCGCTTGATGCGCGGACAAACGGTCGCATGAATGGTTCGAGTGTTGTTTCGGAGCGATGATTCCCCCCGATGAATTCGAGCACATGACGTCCGTCGGTTGCGATCAGGCGAAATCCGCGTGCCACAGTGAGTGCGATTTTCTCGGTGTTTTGCGCAATTTCTTGCAGTGATCCACTCGAAAGGAGACGTGGAATGATGAGGCCCCGGCTGAGTCCAGCACTGCGTCCATCCGGAACGCCGTGTTCATTTCGATTGAGAATCGCGACTGCGATTCCCGCGTCGTTCACGGCGATCCATGTTCCGCCGCCTTCGGGATCGCTTGGGTGTATCGCGCGTCGATTTCCTACGAACACGGTCGCGAGCGGTGTGCCAAGGGCGCGCGTTCGCTGTTCATCGCGATTGAACGCGAGTCGAAATGTCGCGCGAGAGGCTGCGCGAGCGTTGGACGAATCTTCTGTGGTTGGAATGATCGAAAGCGTGCACATCGCGCGCTCAACGTGCCTGCGCGTGACTCGCGTCGTTTGCAAGCGTCGCTGGGGCGCGACCCGCCCTTGGATCTGGCTGCACGCCCATGTTCGTGGCCTGCGCGGACATCAATGCGGTGTGGTGCACGGTGTGATGGAAGACGTAAAGCACTTCGCGCGCGACCGACGAGATGAACCGCGTCTCTGGTGCTTGCGGGGATGTCAGGGCGAGCACCGTGATCGTCGACGAGAGCGCGGGCTCTGGAATCGCGCGCACAAGTGCGGCGCGATCGGCGGCTGCGGCGAGGCCGGCGGCACGATCATGCTCGATGGCGGTGCCGCGTTCGCGACGGTCGTAGCAAATCTCGCCGGTGGCAATTCCGTTGAGAAGCGCGTCGACATGATCGATGGAGTGTCGGAAGTGTGCGCCGAGCGGGCTATGAAATCCGAAGGCGAGCCCTTGCGCGTATTGCGTTTGGTCGGCCTTCGCGGCAAGCGTGGCGAGAGTTTCAAGGCTCGCGGCCAGCGCAGCGCGTGGATCAGATGCGAGAAGTTCCGTCGACATGCGCGGGAGAATAGTGGAAACCTTTGCAATTGCCATGTCCGAGCAACGTGGCTTTTGAAAGTGGCTTTCAATCGAGAGGTTGGCGTTCAATTGCGAAGGGAGCGTGCTTGGAAGACGTGCACAGCAGTCGCCCCGCGCCTTCAATCGCGCCACCTCCAAAGTGCGGCGTGGGCCTCCGTCTCGAGGATTCGATTCTCAAACAGCATGCATCGCCGCAGATTTTCTCGCGGTATTCTCCCGCGGTGCTCGTGGAATTCCTTGTTCAATCCGTGCAGCTCTACGCGATCGTTGGGCTTCTATTCTCGCTCGCGTTTGCGTGGAAGGGCGCCGCAGTGGTCGACCCAGTCGCAACCCATGCCACGCTCGGCTTTCGCGTGCTGCTGCTTCCGGGAGCGGCGTTGCTCTGGCCGCTTCTCGCTCATCGTTGGTGGAAGGCCGCACTTGCGGGCTCAGCCGACATCCCGGGCGATCACACGGAGCGCTGGCAGCAGGGTTCTGAAAGGTTGCGAAGCGTTGCGCTTGTGATGTGGCTTGCGCTTGCGCCATTGCTTGTCGCCGTGCTGCTGTTCGCCAGGTGGTCGCGTGAAGGTGCTGCGCCCGCGACGCATGATGCGCTGCTGCTCCCCGAAGTTGCCGCACCGAACGAGGGCTCGGAGGATGCGCGATGAGCGTTTCCTATCGCGCGGTGCAATGGAATCCCGCGAAAAAAGCCTATGACCGACGACTTGCATTCGTCATCGCCGGTTACCTCGCGGTGTTCTTCATCGCGGCGGCAACGGCGTTTGAAACGAGTCCACTGATCCTTGCGATGCGTGCGTGTGGAACCGCCGCAATCGCACTGCTGATCTTCATTCTTTCGATTGGTCCGCTGGCACGGTTTTCCCCGCGATTTTCAGCGCTTCTCTATAACCGTCGACACCTCGGTGTCACGATGTTCTTGCTCGCCTTCGCGCACGCGGCGCTCGCAACGGTTTGGTATCACGGGTTTGGCGTGCTTGAGCCCTTGACGAGCATCTTGACGAGCATCTTGACGAGCGGAAGTCCCTTCGAGGGCGCAGCACAGATTCCATTCCAACCACTCGGGCTTGCAGCGCTCGTGATCTTGTTCGCGATGGCGGCAACGAGCCACGACTTCTGGTTACGGAATCTCTCGCCGCGCGTGTGGAAACTGCTGCATTTGGGCGTGTATGTCGCCTTCGCACTGTTGGTTGCGCACGTGGCATTCGGAGCCTTGCAAGATGCAGTCTGGCCAGGTTTTGCGTGGATGCTTGCGGCGGCAACGGCGTGGATCGTCGCGCTACACATTGCCGCAGGCGTAAAGGAGTGGCGCGCGGATCGCGTTCGTCGCGCGCTTGCGGCGGACGGTTGGGTGTGTGTCGGTGAGGTGGAGAGAATCGTGGAAGAAACGGCGGAAGGACGCGCGAAAGCGGTCATCATCGATGATTGTCGTAAAGTGGCGCTGTATCGTGAGAACGGCGCATTCAGCGCGATTTCTGGCGTTTGCGCACACCAAGGCGGCCCGCTTGGTGAAGGGAAAATCATCGATGGCTGCGTGACATGTCCGTGGCACGGCTATCAGTACATCGCGTCGAAAGGTCAGTCGCCGCCGCCGTTCTTTGAGAAGATTCCGACGTACGAACTGCGGATCGAAGGTCGAACGCTCTATGTCCATCCGCAGGCAAAGCCGCCGGGAACTCCAGTGCCGCCGTGCAAAATTGCTGGCCTCGAAGGAGCGTCATCGTGATGAGTACGAGTACTTCACAACCCGATGACTTCTATGTGGGCTACTTACCAACGCCCTCGCGCGATCGCCGTTTTTTGTGGGTGTTTTTGCCACTTTGCGCGTTCCTTGCATTTGCGCTTGCGGTGATGACCAACGCATTCGCGCGCCCAACAGGCGACGGCGTTTGGGAGACAGGCGCGGAAGTGACGCTCGAAGGTGAACTCGTTGCGACGCCGTTTCCGATGTTGCGAGTTGCACGGGCCGACGGCACGGTCGAACGCGTACTCCTCGTTGAAATGGGAAAGCACGGCGCAGACGCGCGCGTGGCTCCGCTCGTTCCAACCGACGGCACGCGCGTCGCGGCGAGTGCGCGCGGATTTCTCATCGCTCGCGGTGGGCAGCGCATGCTCGAACTCGCGGACGCGAATCCGATCACGCTTGGAGGCACTCTGCCAACACGTGCGGAACCACGCAACATCGGTGAAGTTGTTGTCGCTGGAGAGATCGTCGATTCGAAGTGTTGGCTTGGTGTGATGAAGCCCGGCGACGGCAAAGCGCATCGCGATTGTGCGACGCTTTGTATTCGCGGGGGAATCCCGCCGTCGATCATTTGCCAAGCGCCGGATGGAACCGAACGTCGCGCGTTGCTTGTCGCGCGGGATGGCGCGCCGCTGTCGTTTGACGCACTCGCTCCGTGGATCGCAGCGCCGGTCGTTGTGCGCGGAACTGCGGAAATGCTTGATGGAATGGCAATGGTGCGCGCGAGTGAAATTGGCGCAGCGGATGAACTCGCGCGTGCTGAGGGAGCACCCCAATGAAGCGATTTGCATGTCTCGGAACTGTCTGGTCGTCGCTTGTACTCGCGACGGCGCTTTCTGCGGGCTGCGCAGCGGAGCGTCGCACTGATCTTGAGGCGATCTATGGCGAACGTGCACGCGCGACGGCAACGACGCGTACGCCGGTTGTGGTGATTCCGGGCGTGTTGGGTTCCAAGCTCTACGACCCAGTCTCGAAGCGCGATGTCTGGGGTGCGTTTCAGTTTGGCGCAGTCGATCCTGATGTTCCCGAGGACGCGCGTCTCTTCGCACTTCCCATGGCTGAGGGCAAAACGCTCGCCGATCTTGGCGACGGTATCACGGCGCCCGATGCGCTTGACACGGTCAAGTTTGACATCGGCATTCTGCGCGGCCTCGAACTTGGTGCGTATGTGAATCTCTTGCAGGCACTCGCGGCAGGGAAGTACCGCGACAGCGCACTCGCACCGCCTGATCCAAACGCCGTGAAATACGGAGGATTGCACTACACATGCTGGCAGCACCCGTACGACTGGCGTCGTGAGATCTCGACGCAAGCGGCCGCGCTTGATGCGGATATCCGCCGGTTGCAAGACACGGTACGGCGCGAACGGGGGCTTACCCCCGATGCATCGGTGCAGGTTGATCTCTTGTGTCACTCGATGGGTGGGTTGCTTGGACAGTGGTATCTCCGCTACGGCGCGCAAACGTTGCCGGCAGATGGTCCGATGCCTGCTCCCACATGGGAGGGTGCGCGCAACATTCGGAAGTTCATCATGGTGGGAACGCCAAGTGGAGGTTCAATCCGCTCGTTGCGTGCGCTCTCGCAAGGACTGAATCTCAATCCACTGTTCCCAAACTATCGACCGAGCGTGATCGGCACATTTCCGTCGCTCTATCAACTGCTGCCGCCATCGAAGTTTCAGCGCGCGGTCGATGAGAACGGCGCCGCGATTGACGTCCATGATGTTGCCACGTGGGAGCGATACCAGTGGGGGCTGCTCGAGCCGTCGCAAGCGGAGTATCTCGCGTGGCTGTTGCCTGATGCGGCGACCGACGATGCACGTCGAGCGATCGCGCGTGACCATGTGCGCAAGTGTCTTGATGCAGCCAAGCGGTTTCACGAGGCGTTGAGTCGTCCAGCAACGCCACCGGAACATCTTCGGATTGTGCTGTTTGCCGGTGACGCCATTGAAACCGAGTCGGTGTTTGCTGCTCTCGCACCTGCGGGTCTCGACGCAGGTGCATTGCGTGTGCAGGCACGCGAGCCGGGCGACGGGGAAGTGACCCGCGTTTCAGCGCTCGCGGATGCGTCGATCGAGCGGGGAGCGGGTGCGCCACCAACGCGTTGGATTGATTTCGATGCGACTATTTTCTTGCCGTACGAGCATCTCGAAATCACCGAGTGCCCCGAGTTCATCGATAACTTGCTCTTCGAGTTGCTTGAGCGCGACTGACGCCGCGAAGAACACCCGAGTGATCTTGATGCTCGCGTGAACTACTTGCCAGTCTTTTTCTTCTGCTCCGCGTCGTACGCGTCGCGGTCAGCTTTCGCGAGTTTCTTCCAACCGGAGTCGGCTTGCGCAACGGTCTTTGGCGCGGTTTCGGCTGTGACCTTCGCGTCCCACTTCTTCTTCGCGTTGCCAAGCCAGCCCTTGTAGAAGAGGTAGACCTTGCCGTCGATGATTTCGTAGTTCAGCGGATCGATCGCGACTTTGTCGCCATCAATCACGGCCCAGGCACACCAACCGCCGTAGGGTGGCTCCCACTTGACGGGGTCCGACTCGAACTTCCTCTTGTTCTCCTCGCTCACAAAGCGATAGGTCACGCCGCGGTACACGAGGGAAAATGCTGGTTTGCCCTCCTTCGGCCCGCTTTTGTCGAAGTAGCTCACCGGGTCGTAGCCGCCGAGGGCAAGGCCGTTTTCGTCGAGGTTGAAGCTCGAGCGGCGCAGCGCATCAGGAATGTCGTCTGTGGCCGCTGCGGCGGTCGCAGGCGGTGCGCTCTCCTGTACGACGAACACCGATGGGACCGGAAGAACGGCAAGAGCGATCGCAGTGATCGGGAGAAGGACAGAGGGCAGCATGCAGGTGTTGTAGCTAGTTTTTCGTTCGGACGACTTCGCGGCGGGCTCCTTGCATCTTGGGGCCGTCTGCGCGACTCTCTCGTCGTGCAGCCGCGCGTGCAACTTCAATTCCAATTCCCGAGAGCGGTCGCGAGACTCACCACGGTGCTCGGCGTGGTCGGGTTGATCGCGCCGGCCGCCTTGGCGGACGAAGACACCAATGCGGAATTGCACCAACTGCACCGCGTGCTTCGCATGGGGTCTTCGATTGACGATCCGACTGTCTGGATGACGAAGGTTCGCGGCTTCGTGAATTTCGACACGCTCGACGGGATCGCTCCGATGTTTGGGAACAACGCGGATGGGCAGCCGTTTTCATGGACTCAGGAGCGAGCGGGCCCCATGGCGCATCCGAAGGCGACGGGGGCGATTGGTGATCCCTTTGCGTTTGCGTGGAATCCGGTGCGCAACGCGCTTGCATGGGGGCGCGATCACGGAATTCGCGCGGATATCTACGAGGCACTCGCGTGGCAAGCGGCAAGCGACACGCTTCCGAGTACCCGCTCGACCGCCGGCGGCGCACGCTTCAACGCACGTATCGATGCGCTGCTCTTTCGAAATCCGAGCGAGGGGCAGGGGCATGTCACGGTGCAGTTTCGACAGAACAACGAGTGGCCGCAGGGCGATGGCAACATCTCGGAATCGTTGGCGTCGCCGGTGTATCTCGATGCACTTGTGTCGAGTCGCGATACCTATCTTGCGCGCGCGTTCTATAGCCAGAGCATGCTCGACGATCGATTGTCGTTCACAGTCGGCAAAATCAATCCGAATGACTACGTTGCATTGAATGTGTTTGCGAGCGATGAAACCACGCAATATCTCGCGCAGCAGTTCGATGGAAACGATGTGCTTCCGACGCCATTTCAGTCGTACACACCTGGTGTTGCGGTGCAGGCGATTGCGACGGAGTGGCTCACGGCGAGCGCGTTCTTCGCGAGTGCCGATGGGGCGACGGAGAATGGATTCAGCCTTGCGCTCGATACGGGCTACGCAGTTGGTGCCGAAGCGAATGTGCTGTTTGAGTTGTGGGATCTCCCTGCGCGACTGTCGTTCGCGTGGTGCGGCTCTGATGTCGGCGGGCCGGGCGCTCCGAGCGGCGTTGGCAGCACGGATCTCTGGGGAAATTCCTACGCATGCACCGCGCAGTACTTCGTCACTGAGCGGTGCGGTCTGTTCTTCCAGTGGGCATGGGCCGAGGAAGACGTTGCGGGAACTTCGACGAACGAAGGTGGCTTGGGCGTAACGCTGGATGATGTTTTTGGGCGCGTCGGTGATGGCGCGGGGCTCGCGGTCGGTTGGTCGGAACCGACGGATCCTTCGCTCACCACGCAAGGATTGCTTGAGGCGTACTACCGCATGCAAGTCACGGGTAGTTTGCAAGTATCGCTTGATGTGCAGGTGATTTTGCCGCCGACGACGGACGAGTTGTCCGAGCCGACGATCGTTGGCGGCGTTCGCGCGGTCATTCGATTTTGAGATCGGGGCGACGCGACGCGACGAACGGGAATTCGGAGCGGATGACGTGAGCTCTCAAACTGTTTGCAGCCCGCCTTGAATTACTCGCATGCGCCCCATGCGGCGAGCAGCGCGCTGAGGTCTGCCGCGTCGGTTGTCCCGTTTCCGTCGACATCGCCGCCACCCGTTCCCCACGAGGCGAGCACGGTCGAAAGATCGGCGGCTTCTACCGCTCCATTGCCATCCCGATCGGCCGGGCATGCGGGCGCGCACTCGTCGGGCACGCCGTTG
>CAIWCL010000010.1 GCA_903911205.1 uncultured bacterium | reverse complement strand
TGGCGTCTTGCCCTTACCGGGTGCGCGGCCTGCCTCACCATCACTTGGTGCACTGGGATCCCACGCTTGGCTCAGGACCGTCGTGCCATCCACGAGCACCGCCGCCTGCGCCACATCTGGGCCAGCGCGCGATGCCGAGCATGTGGCCTCGAACCGATAGGTGCCCGGAAGCGTCACCGTGAAGCTCGCCGTCAGCGACCCGTTGGTGGCCAGCACCTGCACGCCATCGTGCTGGCTGCCCTGACCGCGGCGCTCGAGCGAGCCGAGCGCGGCGTCTTGCGTGGATTCCTGCGATGGCGGCAGGACGGCGGCGGCGGCGACCGCTTCGGCCGACACCAGGAACTTCTCGACCAAGAGCGGCGGCAGCGCGAGCGTGGACGCCGTGGTGTCGAAGCCCTCGCCCACGTCATCGGCCGGCAGCGTGGCGAGCGCGATGGCGCGCAGCGACTGCGCGAAGGCGGGCGGCGGGGTGCTTGCGTTGGCGCCTGAGCTTGGCTTGGTGACCGAGCTTGCATCCACTTGGGGTGCCGTTCGTTCATTCGCCTCAGTCGATGCGCTCGCACCTAGCTTGGTCGCCGTGCTCGCCTCCGCACCCAAGCTGCCGATCGTGTCGCGAATGCTGTTGGCGACCTGCCAGCGATTGAGTCGGCGCACAAGTGGCACTTCACGGCGTGCCGGCGGCACGGCGGCGTCGATGGCCGCGATCATCGCCGCGTACTCGGCAGCGCTGGGTCGCTCGGTTTCCTCGGTCGGCGGCATGTCCTGCCGCACCAAGCGTGCGCGAACCGCACGCAGCGCCGATGGCTGCGCACCATTGAGCACCGTGTTCAGGTCAAAGCCCCCCTTCCTGCGCGCACCATCGTGGCAATCGAGGCAGTGGGTGTGGAGGCTGACAAGTAGATCGGATCCCGATGACAATGCAGAATCCGAACGCTGGCGCGCGTCGGCAGCACTCGATGCCACGGTCGTCACAGCAAGCAGGAGCCAACGCGCCGAGTCGTACGGCCAGTCGGGACACTTCACCAAAGCCATGAGCGAAAGGCTACGGCAGGTCAGACCAGGCTCAATCTGTCATTCGCCAACACGTACCGACTCCCCGAGTTCGGGCAGGTCCACTCGCCGCTGCCGATGAGCGGCAGCGGAACACGCTCCCCGAAGGCGCTCATCCAACCGATCTGCCGTGCGGGCACGCCAGCCATCAGCGCGAAGGGCTTCACATCGCGATTCACCACGGCACCCGCGGCCACAAAGGCGTTCTCGCCAATGGTGATGCCGCAAACCACGGTGCAGTTGGCGCCCAGCGTTGCCCCCCGCTTCACCAGCGTGTCGCGGTACTCGTCCTTGCGGGTGACCGCCGAGCGCGGGTTGTAGACATTGGTGAACACCATGCTTGGCCCGCAGAAGACGTCGTCCTCCAAAGTCACGTTGTCATAGATCGACACGTTGTTCTGGATCTTGACGTTGTTGCCGATCACCACGCGGTTGCCGACGAACACGTTCTGCCCGAGCGAGCAGCGCTCGCCGATTCGCGCACCACCGCACACGTGCACGAAGTGCCAAACCCTGCTGCCCAAGCCAATCTGCGCGCCCGCATCGACGATGGCTGAGGGGTGGACCGAAAATGAAGCGCTCGACGGAGCGTTCGCGGCGGGCTGCGTCATGATCGCACCGCCTCGACCTGCTGGCACATGGGGTGGTAGTCGTCTGTCAGGGGAGTGAGCGGCGCCTGTCGGATCGCTTGCACCATTTCGATGGATGGCTTGGCATCGCGCAGTCCATAGCCACGACCTGCGAGAATCTCCTGATAACTGACCGTGTGCAAGTCACCGAATCCCTCACTGAACTCGACCTCGTGACCCTCCACGGTGATCGAGCGAAAGGTCCGCTGCCCCTTTGCACGCTGGGCGTCGGGCAGATGATCAGCGTTCACTGACAGGAACCAGCGGACGCGGGCGCGCTCGAGCTCAAGGACGCCTGACGCGCAGTCCTCCTGACGACGATTCACGATGGACGACTTCATACCACCGAAGATCCAGCTCAGCATGTCGAAGAAGTGCACGCCGATGTTCGTGGCCACGCCGCCCGACTTCTCCAGGTTGCCCTTCCAGCTTCGGTGGTACCACTTGCCACGAGAGGTGATGTACGTCACGTCGATGTCGATCTTTCGGTCGTGCACGCCAGCGTACTTCTCTCGAAGGGCGATGATCGCGGGATGGTGGCGAAGTTGCAGAATGGTGAACACCCGCCGATCTGACTCCGACTCGATCGCGGAGAGCGCATCAGCGTTCCACGGATTGAGCACGATCGGTTTCTCGCATACTGCATGAGCGCCATTGCGCAAAGCCATGCGAATGTGTGCATCGTGGAGATAGTTCGGCGAACAGATCGACACATAGTCGATGCCTCGGCCCTCGCGACGAAGCTTGTCCAGATGGCGGTCGAATCGCTCGGGCTCCGTGAAGAAATCCGCGTCTGGGAAGTACGAGTCGATGATGCCCACGCTGTCGTTGGGATCAAGGGCCGCCACAAGGCAACCGCCAGTCTCCTTGATGGCCTTCAGGTGCCGCGGGGCGATGAACCCAGCGGCACCGATGAGGGCGAAGGCGCGCGTCTTCGATGCCGGAATGCGTGTCATACGTCGAGGTTAGCAGCGCGCAGGCGAGACGCAAGCCAGGTCAATTCAGGACCGATGGGCCGGCGAGGGAGGACCCGAAATTGCTAGTCAGAACTTGATCCGTGACGACGCTGTGACCGTTCGCGTGTGATGTGTTCAGCCAAGCGCTTCGAGAGTTCCGCTGCGCTGACGCCATCGAGATGCGAGCCGTCATAACTTCGCAGCCCGGTCCAATCCACGTTGACCCAGGATCCACCCGCCATCCGGAACTGCTCGGCTAACTCCGAATAGTCCAAATGTCCGAGAGCATCTTCGAGAACCGCCACGTCAGGCGGCAAAGGAGGTCGAAAACCAATGACGCGGACACCGCGGTCATCCAAGCTCCGAACGCAGTTGAGCAAGACCTGGAGATCGAGGGAAGGAGCAGCGCCCTCAGGAAAGTCCTGCCTCACAATTGCTAAGCCACTCGCAATTGGGTCCGCGACGATCCGATCGGATTCGACCCAGCCATTCTCGTGGAACACTTGTACGTAATCATTCGTCAGGGCGCGAACCCGTCCGGCTCTTCCGAATCCGGCATCGACGGAGACAGGCTGGAACAGCGTCTCCCACTCTTCGAACGCGCGAGCCAACTGGACCGGCAAACGTAACCGCGCGAGATCCCTCTGGGCTTGTTGATATCCGTTGTTCCCGCCGTTCACACGGCAGAGCGAGAATGGAGTAATACCCAAGACAAGCACGCGCTGCCCCTTTGGTGACAGGAGCGAGGCAGCATGCTCGACGTACTCTCGGGTGAACTTCGCAGAGGAAAAGCCAAAGTTCCGCGCGATGCTCTGAGCGCCCTGAAAGGCCGCTGGGTCAATCCCCCGGTAGACCCGAGAGTCGCCCGCAACAACAACGTCAGCATCCGCTCCCCAGCAGAGCTTTTCCATCCAGTACCACTTTGGAGCACCCGCGAAGCGAGTATCGGTTCGCAAGAGGCCAATCGCTATCCCAGCGAAAACAAACATAAGAAGAGCCAAAGAGGTCCGGTCAGTCAGCAACCGCTGCCGACCCAGATCGCCACCCGGAGGCAGCCACAAACCCTGGTCCGCGCCATCTGGTGGCGGGTAGATCGGCCCCTGACCGCACATCGCTTCGTCAGAACTGGAAGTAGATGAAATCACCGCCGGGTCCTCGAAGAAACACAGTAGCGAGCAGCCCACCGAGCACGACGGTGAACTGTATTGGGATCGGCCATCGAGCAAGGTGCGGAAGACCCCATCTCGTCACAGCTAGGTGATGAACGGCCCCAACAGCCAAAACGGCAGCGGCCATCCACAAGCTAGGAAGTGCAAGAGACTGCAGTGAGCCGAGGGCCGGTGAAAACATCTGACCGATGATGACCCCTGCTTGATGGATGGACTCGGCTCTGAAAAAGACCCAGCCAACGAGTACTGCCAGGAAGGTGAGGCAGACGATCGGCAAGCGTGCCCATCCCTGATAGGGTGCGGTTTCGCCACGCCGAACGAGCCGCTCCAGGACGAGCAGCGCACCATGGAATGCGCCCCAAGCGACAAAGGTCCAATTCGCTCCGTGCCAGAGGCCCGAAATGACCATCGTGAAGAACTGATTCGCGATGGTGCGTCCTTCACTCTGCCGCGAACCACCAAGCGGGATGTACACATAGTCCCTGAACCACGTCGAGAGCGTGATGTGCCATCTCGACCAAAACTCGCGTGGCCCGGCCGCGGCGTATGGATGACGGAAGTTCTGCGGAAACTGGTAGCCCATCCAGCGTGCAATTCCACATGCAATATCTGAATAGCCGGAGAAGTCACAGTAGATCTGCATTGCAAAGAGTGCAGCGACGAGCCACCAACCGAGTCCCATCTCGGGGGTTGAAGCAAACGCGTCATTGACGATCGGTGCGAGGTTGTCAGCTACAACGACCTTTTTCAGATATCCCCAAGCCGCGACCCGCATTCCCCACCAACGGTTGTCTGGATTGAAGTGCCCCGGAGTCGCGAGTTGCGGGATGAGGTCAGTAGCACGGACAATTGGCCCCGCCACAAGCTGCGGGAACATCGCGAGGTATGCAAAAAAGTGCCATGGATCCCGCAGCGCGCGTAATCGCCCGCGGTACACATCGATCGTGTAGGAGAGCGACTGAAACGTGTAGAAACTGATGCCAACCGGCAGAATGATCTCCTGGGACCAAGAGCGCTGTTGGGGCGGGATATCGAAGACCAGGGCCAGCGTGTCAATCCCGAAGCCGAGGTACTTGAAGCCCGCAAGTACGCCGATGTTGGTGATGATCGAAATCGACAGCCACCAACGACGCTGTGCGGGAAAGCGCTCGAGCTGCAGGGCCGCGACAAAGTCGATCGCCCCCGAACCGACAAGCAAGAACAGAAATCGCCAATCCCACCAG
>CAIWCL010000009.1 GCA_903911205.1 uncultured bacterium | reverse complement strand
CAGCACGCGGTACAACAGCCACGAGGAATTTCGCGGTCATCGCTCTCGCGTTGTTGGTCCTCGGGGCTTTCGTCGTCGTCGCTTTCGTCCCCATTGCACGTGCCGTCGTGGCTCTCGCGTTCATTCGAGGCGTACCCTTCGGGGCTCGCGTTGTGGCCGCCGTTCCGGCTGGTGTTGCAGGCCTCGAGCGAGGGGGCGAAAGAATCCAGGTCTGCGACAGATTCCAGGTCTGCGACGGCTTCCACCGCTTCTCCGGCGTCTGACGACGCGAATGGGCTCGGTTCAGAAGAGTTCTCGGTCGAGCAGCAGCATGAGCGTTTGGCCGGTGACCTTACGCAGCACGAGGTCTGCCCTTCGACTCCCGGCGAGAGCCAGGCGGCAAGAAGGCGTTTTTCGCAACAACACAGCAGTGTCCACGCGGCAAGCGCGAGGATTGCAGTTGAGCGGAAGATGTCGCGCAAGCTGGGGTGCATGCGTTTCCGGCGGCGCTCTGCGTAGCGAGGAGTGCGCTCCGCGGCGGAGCAGCCTAACCCTTCTTTCGACGGATGCCCTGTCGAATTTCAGCCCTCGCTCCGAATCTCATCGTTTGTTGGGGCGAACGCTGCACCCATGTCCCCGCACCTACGTGACCGTTCTCGTACATCCGACGCGCGAACCAACCGCGCAGGTGACCGAGTTGGCGTCCGCGCAGGGGGTGCCGCGTGACGAGTGCCTTGGACCTCGTGGAGTCGCTGCCAAACCACCTCCGCGAGCGGGTTTCGATCGTCTCGGACAACGCCGCGTCGACCCGTGGAGGATATGTCCTTTATTGGGCGCATCACGCGCTTCGCGTTGACGAAAACCCTGCGCTTGAGGCGGCCGCAGAGATTGCTGCGTCGCTTGAAGTTCCGCTTCTTGTTTTCGTGGCCGTTTCAGGATCGCATCCGCATCTCTCAGATCGTCATGCGTGGTTTTTCCTTGAGGGGGTTCGGGACTTTGCCGCGGATCTTGCGGAACTCGGAATTCCCCTCGCTGCATCGCTTGAGGCGAGTGCTCGCCCCGATGTTGTCATCGACCGTCTCGCGTCGCGTGCAGCGGTCATCGTGACGGAAGATTTTCCGGCACTGCCGTATCCAGATTGGATTGCATCGATCGCGCGACGTACCGCGCGTCCAGTGCTTGCGGTCGACACTGCGTGCGTCGTCCCGATGAACGCGGTCGATGGCGTCTACGGCCGGGCCTTCGCTTTTCGCGATGCAACGGCGAGTGAGCGTGCGCTTCGTGTCGCTCGTGCGTGGCCACGGTTCGAGTGGTCGCAGCGGGCGTGGTCGATGGTGGATCATCCGCTGACGGAAGTGGATTGGCCGAAACTCGACATCGTTGAGGCCGTGGCGTCGCTCGACATCGATCACACCATCGGGCCAGTCGTTGATACACCCGGTGGTTCGCGAGCGGCGCTTGCGCGATGGAACGAGTTTCGTGACTCGCGGCTCGATGACTATGCGCGCGATCGGAACGATGCGGCACTTTCTGCGACCTCTCGAATGTCGGCCTACTTGCATTTCGGCATGATTTCGCCGATGCGAGTCGCGCGCGAAGCGCAGGCGCGTGGCGGAGAAGGTGCGCAGAAGTTCCTCGATGAGTTGCTCGTTTGGCGAGAGCTTGCGTATCACTGGTGCCGTCATGAGCCGGCACACGCGTCACTTGAAGGTTTGCCCACATGGGCGCGTCGTACGCTCGACGCGCGACGTCGTGACCCACGACGCGTGCTCTCCCGCGATCGACTTTTGCGCGGCGCAACGGGGAATCGACTTTGGGATCTCGCGCAGCGATCGCTTGCGATCCATGGCGAACTGCACAACAACGTGCGCATGACGTGGGGCAAGGCGATTCCAGCTTGGACTGCTTCGCCTGAAGATGCCATCGCGACGCTTCTCGAGTTGAACAATCGCACTGCGCTCGATGGTGCAGATCCTGCGAGTTACGCCGGGCTACTGTGGTGTCTCGGACTTTTTGATCGAGCCTTCCAACCTGAAGTTCCTGTGCTCGGTTCGGTTCGTCCGCGCGGGCTTGAGGAACACGCGGATCGCCTCAATCTCGATGCGTTTGCGAAGATCGTCGAACGACGAACGCGTGGCGTCAAAGTTGCAATCATCGGAGCGGGCATGGCGGGTTCAGCGTGCGCGCGAACGCTCGTCGATCACGGCGTCGATGTCACAATCGTCGAGAAGTCGCGCGGAGCCGGTGGGCGTATGAGCACGCGTCGCGGTGAGTTTGGCGCGTTTGATCATGGTGCGCAGTATTTCACCGCGCGCGATGTGCGATTCCGTGAGAAGGTCGTTGGGTGGATCGAAGAAGGGGTTGTCGCTCGCTGGGATGCACGATTTGCGGAGTTCGGCGTGCGAGGTGCACAGGCGATCACGCCGCCGGCACGATTTGTCGGCGCTCCATCGATGAGTGGACTGTGTGGATATCTCTCAGAGGGCATCCCCCTCGAAACGTCGTCACGCGTGATGGCGCTGCAACGGGATAGTTCCGGTTGGATGTTGCGTGTTTCGCACGCGGAAGGTGGCGAGCGCGACCTCGGCCCGTTCGACATTGTGCTTTCGACAGCACCTGCTCCGCAAACGGCGGCGCTTTTCGGTCCGCAGTCGCCCGCACTGGCATCGATTGCTTCTCGCATCGCGATGCGAGCGACGTGGTCACTCATGCTTGCATCGCCAACGCGCATTGAGCTTCCCTTCGATCACGCAGAAGTGCTTGCAGGAGCTGCGGGTTGTGGAGACGCACTGGCGTGGATCTCGCGGGTTTCATCCAAGCCCGGTCGCGAGTCCGGCGGATTCGACCGTTGGGTGGTGCTGACACGACCTGAGTGGGCTGAAGAGCGGCTTGAGCGTACTCCGAGCGAGGTGGCGCCGGAGATTCTGCGCGTATTCAGCGAGCTCTGTCGCAGCGCGCATGCGGATTTGCCTGAACCGCTGCATCTACTGGCGCATCGTTGGCGCTTCGCGCTTGCGTCTCGCGAAGGTGGACCTGCGAGTCTTTTCGATTCGCATCGTGGGCTTGGAATGGCAGGTGACTGGCTCCGTGGAACCAGGGTTGAGGATGCCTATCTCTCAGGAGTTGCGCTCGCAGGGCGAGTGCTCGGTGCGTCGATCACGCCCGCCCGTGCGGCGCGTTGTCAGGAGCGCTCTCACTCCACGTTCGCAGGAACGTGAATGCTCGCGTATCGGTGACGGCGTGAACGAAGGAAGAGATACGCGGGAATGCTCGCGAGTCCGATTGCGGCCACCCAGCAGATAAACGCAGCGAGTGCAACAGGCATCAGCGGAAAGAGTAGCGCCGCGAGTAGGGCATACGTACTTACGCTCAGTGTGCCGAGTGCCATCGGGCCGACGGCGCCGGTTGGAACGTGCGCGCCTTGCGCAAGCCAAGTGGCCACCATGATGGTTGTGAAGATCACGGGAAAAACCGAGGCAATACCGCTCGCAACCGGTAGACCAGCACGCTTCAGAACAAGCGCAAAGGCGATGACCAGGGCAGCCGCGATGCCACGGACGACGAGGATGGTCGGCGCAACGCGTCTTACGCCTCGCGGCGCAGGATGCGGTGTCAGGTTCGCAGCAATACCGAGCGCGATTCCCGTTGCAAAGGCGATCGCTCCAACGACAAGCGACTGTTCGACGCTTGGTTGCACCATCTCATTCAGTTGCATGATGCCTGTCGCAACTGCGAGCCATGCTCCGAGCGCGATGACAACAGTCGAAAGCAAAAGGTGCGATCGGGTGTGTCGGCCAACTGCCGCTGGGATGACGCGCCAGAGCACCAGATATCCCGCGTTCAGGAGTATGCCGATCGGTACGAACGCCATCGCTCGACGGAAGCCATCGACATCATCGCCAGCACCCCAAATGCCGATCGCTGCCGGAACGATCGTAGTCGGGATACTTGAAAGTACTCCACCGAGCGTGCCGCCGAGACGTTCAACTGCGATGGTTGAGAGCACCGCGACTATTCCAGCGAATGCTGCCGGGAGAACGAGTGCGACCAAGACGTGCGCATCGGAGAGTTGCTCGAGAATTGCCGTCGTTGCACTCATCTGCGCACTCTAACGGGAATGAGCTCAGCGATACTCTGGAGTACGACGCGACATCGGTGCGCTCGGTGCGCTCGGGGTGCTCGATGTCGTCGTCGAGTTTGCGCCCCGTCGTCGGCAGGCATCGGAACAGTATTTCACCGTCGCCCAGTCGCGCATCCACTTCTTTCGCCACGTGAACGATCGCCCGCATGAGGCACAGTCTTTCGGCGGTGGAACCGGTGGGCGGACGATTTTGGGCATGTCCGCTCTTTCGTCACGCTTGTTGTGTGGATTCGCCTCGCAACATCCCAGCGAGTGCAGCAAGTGCTTCGCGAAGACGGCGGACGCCGCCACGTAGTTTCCCCTCGCGAATTCGTGCTTCGAAACGAGTCGCGAGTTGGGAGACGTCGGTGCGAAAGCGCGGCGGAAATGCAATCACACTTCGTTGCGTGGCGCTGTCGGCGAGTGTTGGCCAAACGAGGCCATGCACGATTTCGCCCGAAGCAACCGGGATCTCCATCACGCGTTTCGGGAAAATGAAGAGTGGGTGATAGGTGAATCGCACGCCAGACGGCATTGGCTCGGCGTGTCCCATGGTTCGAATCGGCGCGTCCAAGCCGCTTCGTGCAAGAAACGCGCGCGGTCGCGCGAATGCTGGCTTTCGTGCGAATAGCAGGTCTCCCGCAACGGTGAGCGCGAAGAGGTCAAGCCGCACGCACCATCCGGCGAAGAGCATGGAAAGCACGATGATCGGCAGCGCAAGGAGAAGCGCAAGGAACGGATGCACGAAGAGGGCGAAGGCAAGAACAGCGAGAATCGAAGCGCGTACTGCGAGAAGTGCCGCATCGATGATCGCAAACGGACTCAGTACGATCAGCGCGTCGATGACGTGAAAGCTGATCCAGACCGAGAGATAGACGGCAAATACGCCGATGAAAACGAGTGCGGTGAGAAGGCCGCCGGAGAGGAATCCTGCGGACTGGACCATTGGATCTGGTGTCGCTGTTTGGCTTGCGGCGGCGGCCATCATCGAGGCGATGGTTGGAAGGAGGACTCCCGCTGCGACAAGTGCGGCGAGCTTTGCCTCGAGATACGCGCCTGCATCCAGCGCCTTGCGGATGGGGAGTGGCATGCCGGGTGATGTGCAGCGTTGGAGAAGTGCCGCTGCCAAGGTGATCGTGCATGGCACGAGAAACCACGGATTTGCGTGTAGTGGAAGCGATGCGGCGTTCGAGCCGCCGAGCGCGAGAAAGTCGCGCCAGCCGAGCGCAACGAGTACGAGAAGCGGCGAGATGGCCAGTCCGGTGAGTTGTGCCACCCCAGTTGCGAAGGTGACCGCTCGTGACTCGGGTGCCGCCGCGGCTGGCGCTGCCCCGGCTGCTGTCGAGATGTCTTGTGTCGCGACGTCTTGTGTTCCGATGTCTTGTGTTCCGATGTCTCGTGTTCCGACGTCTCCGGTATCAGTCGTCGAGATCGCTGCGGCCTCGGGCATGGATAGGGCCGACGCGTCGCCAGTCGTCGCGAGACAGACCGCGAGCGCGACGAGCAAAAGTCCAACCGGCGAGAGGGCGGTACCGCTGATTCGACGCAACGCATCGGTCATGCGTGGTGTGGGGAGCTGCGGAAGCGAAGGCATGGCGGTCATTGTTGGCGGCGAAGCGCGAGCCGCCATGCGAGAAAGGCTGGAACGCCGAAAAATCGTCTCAACTCGATAGGATGCGCGCGTGCTTCCCAATCTCCAGTACGCCGCGATCCGCTACGAGAACTTTTTCAACGAAGTTCTGCTTCCCACCGCATTCCCGCTCCGCGCGCCGATCGATGTTGGCATGTGGCAACCTGCGGGATCTGGCCTTGAGGGAGGTCATCCGTCGCACGCGGCGGCGCGAAAGGCGAAGTATCGGCCCGTGAAAGTGGGCCTTCGCTGGGGCCCGGTCTGGTCAACGGCGTGGTTCCGCCTCGCGGGTCGTGTGCCCGCCGAAATGCGCGGACACACGGTCGCGCTGCGATTTTCCTGCGGTACCGAAGGCACGCTTTGGAAAGACGGAATCCCATTTCAAGGGTTTGACCCATATCGCGATCTTGCATTCCTTTGGCCAAAGGCAAAGGGCGGCGAGAAGATCGATCTTCTCGTCGAAGGCGCGTGCAATCTTCCGCTCGGTATCTCGACCTTCTGGTGGGATCACCCGGAATTGCAAACGCGTTGGCGCGAGCCGCAGCCTGGTCGATTGGAGAGCGCCGAAATCGTTGTCGTTGATGAAGCCGCATGGCGCTACGCGCAGGCGTGGGACTTTCTGCGCCGCTTGATGCTTGCGCTTCCCGAGGATTCGCCGCGCGCGACCGAGATTGCGAGTGGTTTGCGCGACATCCACGCGTCGATCGACGCTCATGATCCAGTTCCTGGCATGGAAGACACGGCGTCCGCGCTCGACGAACTTGTGCAGGGCGGGCCGCACACGCCTGCGACCGCGTGCGTTGCCGTTGGTCATGCGCACATCGATACCGCGTGGCTTTGGCCACTGCGTGAGACGCGCCGAAAGTGCGTTCGCAGTTTCTCCAACGTGTTGCGACTTCAAGAGCGATTCAGCGATTTTCACTTCCTCTGCTCGCAGGCGCAGCAGTACGCGTATGTGAAGGAAGATGCGCCAGAGGTGTATGCGCAGATTGCACGCCGCGTGAAGGAAGGACGTTGGGAGCCGGGCGGTGCGATGTGGATTGAGCCCGACTGCACCTGTCCATCAGGCGAGAGCTTTGTGCGTCAATTGGTGCATGGCACAGGATTTTGGGAGAAGGAGTTTGGCGCTGCTGGAAAGCAGCGGTTTCTCTACCTCCCCGACACCTTCGGATTTCCTCCATGCTTGCCGCAAATCGCTCGTCTTGGCGGTCTCGACACTTTCATCACGAACAAGATGAGTTGGTGCGAAACGAATCGTTTCCCACACGTCACGTTTATGTGGCGCGGGCTCGATGGCAGCGAAATCCTCACGCATCTCACGCCAGGTCACAACTACAACTCGTCAATTGAGCCGAAAGACATGATGTACGGCGAGAAAAATCTTGTCGTGCAAGACGGCCAGAGTTTCTTCTCTAGCGCGATTCCCGTGTGGCTCCAGCCCTTCGGCTTTGGCGACGGCGGCGGCGGTCCAACCGACTGGCAGATTGCGCGCGCGGAACTTGCGGCGGATTGTGCAGGTTTGCCGCGCTTTGAACAGCATCGCGTCGATGTGTTCTGTGGGCGTTTGCACGCGGGTCGCGAGGCTCTTGAGGCTGCAGGTCGGCCGCTCGCATCCTGGGACGGCGAGCTTTATCTCGAGCTCCATCGCGGCACGTACACGAGCCAAGCTTGGCTGAAGCGCCAAAATCGTCTCGCAGAGAGTGCCCTTCGCGATGTTGAAGCCCTTGCGTGCTCGCATCCGGGCGTGACCGCGAAAGAGCGCGAAGCGTTCCGAGTGCGCATGGATCATGCGTGGAAGGATCTCCTTCTCAATCAGTTCCACGACATTCTTCCAGGTTCCTCGATCGAAGCGGTCTACAAGGATGCGCGCGCCGATCACGCGCGCATCATGGAGTCCGCGGAAGAAGAGCGCGAACTCCTTGAGGGCGCATTCGCTTCCATCGCTGATACCCGCGACATGCGTCGCCCCATTCTTGTGCGAAATTCCGCATCGACGGCGAGGTGCGGCGTGATCGATCTTGGTGATGGTGCGCTCATGGAAGTGAAAGAGATTCCTGCGCTTGGCGTGCGTGTCGTCGACGCTGCCGAGATCGGTGCGCTGCCCGAGGCAGTGGAGGTGAAGGCGACGAAGCGCGGTGTCACACTCTCGAACGGAGTGATTCGCGCGCACATCGATCTTGCAGGTCGCGTCTCCGAGCTCGAACACTTGCCGACGCGCCGTGTGACGAACATGATCGACGCGCGTGGTCGTGCGCTCCCGCTGAATCAACTTGCGCTCTACGAAGATCGGCCACGTCGTTGGGAAGCATGGGATACCGATCGCGATTATGAAGACAAGGTTGAACTGGTCGGAGGCGATTGCGAAATCGCGGTGATCGAGGCGCATCCGTTGCGAGGCGCCGTCAAGGTCGAGCGCTCTCTTGGAGAGAAGAGCAAGATCTGGCAAACGTATCGCCTCGATGCTGCGAGCGGCCGACTCGAAGTCTTCACCGAAGTCGAGTGGCACGAATCGCAGCGACTCTTGCGCGCGTTGTTTCCCTGCGGCGTTCGCGCGCGCAATGCGTGGTTCGGCACGCAATATGGTGCGCTCGAGCGGCCGATTCACCGCAACACCTGTTGGGAAGAGGCGCGCTTTGAAGTGCCCGGTCATGCGTGGATGGATGTTGCTGAACCAGGTTTCGGTGTCGCTATTCTCGACGATGGCCGTTACGGCCGAAGTGCACTCGCAAGTGCACAGGGCGCGACGCTCGGCTTGTCGCTTCTGAAGAGTCCGCTCTTTCCGGATCCTCATTGCGATCGAGGCGTACATGCATTCACCTACGCGATCATGCCGCACGCGGGCGATTGGCGCGCGGCGGGCGTGGATCACGCAGCGGACTGTTTGCGCGAGCCGCTCCGGGCTGTGGCGCTCAAGCCCGGGAAGAAGGGTGCGTTGCGTGGCGGGTGGGCGCCGTTTGACGTGCTTGCATCGCAGCCGATGCGTGTCGAGATCAGCGCGTGGAAGCCGGCGGAAGATGGTCGTGGCCGTATGCTGCGACTTGTCGAAACGCGCGGCGCGCGGGGCGATGTGCAGGTCTTCTGGAACATCGACGCCAAACGCGTATCGGTTGTCGATCTCCTCGAGCGGCCGCTCGCCCGCGAGGGCGTCGCGCATTCGCCGGGCGCGGCGACGATGTTCCGCATGAATCCGTTTGAGATCGTCACGTTGCGGGTGGAATAGAGCGCGCTTGACTCGCGTATTCCGACTCGCCAGTTTTGCTGTCGATGGTGCGTTGTCTGTATTCTGCGTGAATGCGCATGACGCTTCTCGACTGGATGATCCCTGCGGCGCTCTTTGCGACGCTTGTCGTGTTCGCACTCCGCACGCGAAAGTATTCCAACTCCGTGTCGGGCTTTCTCGCCGCGAACCGTTGCGCGGGGCGTTACCTCGTCTGCGTTGCGTACAACATGGCGCAGGTCGGAATCATCACGCTTGTCTGGTACTTCCAGCAGTACTACGACACAGGGTTCACGTCCATCTGGTGGGGGCTCGTCGAGAATCCCTTGATGATCGTGATCGCGTTGACCGGTTGGGTTGCGTATCGATTTCGTGAGACACGCGCACTGACACTCGCGCAGTTTCTTGAAGTTCGTTATTCGAAATCGTTTCGCGTCTTTTGCGGCTTCGTCGCATTCGTCGCAGGCGTTCTCAACTACGCGATCTTTCCAGCGGTAAGTGCGCGGTTTTTCATTTGGATCTGCGGCTTGCCCGAGTCCTTCCCGCTCTTCGGTTCCGAGGTGGAGACTTTTCCGTTCTTGATGGCGCTGTTGCTTTCGACCGCGATCTTCTTTGTGTTCCTCGGCGGGCAGATCGCGGTGATGGTGACAGACTTTTTGCAGGGAGTTTTCTGCAACATCACGTTTCTCGTCATCATTCTTTATCTCCTCGTTCGCTTTGGATGGGGAGATATTGGCGAAACGATGTTGGCACAGCCCACTGGCAAGTCGATGATCGATCCGCTCGGAATCGGCGAGGAATCGCAATTCAACGCCTTCTACTGGCTCATCAGCGCGTTCATCCTCTTCTACACCATGCGCGCGTGGCAGGGTGACCAAGGCTACAACGCTGCAGCGATTACGCCGCACGAAGCGAAGATGGCAACGGTCCTTTCGGGTTGGCGTTGGCGCGTCCTGATGCTTGTGGCGCTTGTCATCCCGATTTGTGTGAAGGTCTTCCTTACGCATCCTGAGTATGCGTCGCAGGCAGCGCCCATTCATGAGGCGATCGCGGCGCTGCCGACCGAAGCGACGCAGGCCGAGGCGCGTGTGCCGCTCGCGCTCGGGCTCATTCTCCCAGCCGGCATTCTGGGCATGTTTGTCGCTGCGATGTACGGCGCGTATCTCTCGACCGATGACACATACCTGCACTCGTGGGCGACCATCTTCGTGCAAGATGTCGTGCTGCCGATTCGTCAAGCGATGGGATTCGCGCCGGTCGGTACGCGCACGCACATCTGGCTTGTGAAGTTCTCTGTGCTCGCGATTGCGATCTTCGCATTTTGGTTTGGCTACAACTACAAGCCGAATCAATACGTTGCGATGTGGAGCGCTCTCACGGCGGCGGTTTTCGTTGCCGGTGCCGGCAGCGTCATCATCGGCGGGCTTTACTGGTCGCGCGGCACAACACAGGGTGCGTGGACTGCGATGGGGGTTGGCATCACGGTGAGCGCGTTCGGCATTCTTGCAAAAGACAGTTACTGGGTTTTCGAGTCGACATTTGGCGAAGGCGCTGTGCCTGCGTGGATCGCGACGATCCATGAGAGCAAGTGGATCTCAGGGCAGGTACTTACATTTATTGCGATGGCGAGTTCGATTGCAGCGTACGTGCTGGTTTCGCTTGCGACATCGCGCGAGCGATTCGACCTCGATCGCATGCTCTATCGTGGGAAGTTCCGTGAGCTGCTTCCAGAGAGCGAGCGCGATTTCCGCAGCGAGTATCAGTCCAATCTTCCGATCTGGATGCAGAAGATCGGGTTTAGCCGAGAGTTCTCGCGGACTGACACGTGGATCACAAGCATCACAGTGCTTTGGCCGCTCGCATTCACGGTCCTCTTTCTTGTCGGCACGATTTACGCCTATTTCTTCGGAATCCCTGAAACGATCTGGGTTGCATTCTGGCAGTACTGGACGTGGCTCGTCTTTGCGACGGGTTGCGTGATCGTCGTGTGGTTGACGATCGGCGGCATACGTGATTTGCATCGCATGTATGCGCATCTTGAGCGCTATCACGCGGATGCCTCAGATGATGGTTCTGTCAAGCCAAACGACGCGACGAATCGGGTGCAAGATGCCTGATTTGCGGCGGCTTCCGGTTCCGCAGGATGGATGGATGGTCCGCGCGTCGGCGGGTGTTGGCTCGCCTCTGATCGGTGCCGACGCGGTCGAAGTTCCGCCGTACGCGGCAGCATCGATCCACTCCACGCTTGCGCGCGCAGGTGTGCAGTTGCCGTGGAATGGCGAGCGCGCTGAACTCGAGAGCGAGTGGGTTGGACGTACAGCGTGGACGTTCTTGCGCGAAGTTGAAGTGCCGTCACGCGACGATGGCGCGCACTGCGCGTTGGTGATTGAAACGCTTGATGGGCCTTGCGAAGTTGTGCTTGGCGGCGTGGTGCTTGGCGAACACGCCAGCGAGCACATCCCGTTTGAGAGTCGAGTTCCAGACGAATTACGCGGTGCACGTGTGTTACTTGAACTCCGCTTTCGAGCGCCCGTCGACGAGCTGCTCGCGTGGCAGGAAAAACTCGGCGCGCGACCAGTCAACGGAGACTGGACGCCATTCTGTTTCGCGCGCAGTGCGGCCTGCGGTTTCGGTTGGGATTGGGGTCCGCGCGTCGCAGGCGTTGGCTTCTACGGCGCACGCTTCGATTGCTGGAATGTGTCGCGCATCACCGGTGTGTCTGTTGCGCAGCGTTGGAATGACGACGGCACCGTGGCCGTGCGCGTGACGCCACAAGGCGATATCGGGCGGGATGCATTGGTGTGCATTGTGCGTGAGCGTGAAGCGTCGACGGCAAGTGGAGCGCAGCGCATCGAATGCAATGCACAAGGCGAGGCGACGATTCGTCCCGCACGACTTTGGAGCACTTGGGATCGCGCAAATGATGGCTCGCACAACGCCGGTGTTTGGTGGAACGCGATGGTCGGTATACGCGACGAGCGTGGAGCCTTCAAACTGCTCGCGACCGCGCGATTTGCATTGCGCAAGATCGAACTTGATGTGACAACCGACGATGTCGGACGGCGCTTTCGCTTTCTCTTGAACGGTACACCGATGTTCGTGCGCGGCGCGAATCTCATTCCGCCACTTCTCGGTGCGCGCCATGAGTTCGATTGGTTCGACGAAATGCGTCGCTATCGCGACACGGGCTTCAACATGGTGCGCGTCTGGGGCGGCGGCAACTACTTGCCCGACGCGTTCT
>CAIWCL010000008.1 GCA_903911205.1 uncultured bacterium | reverse complement strand
TACATGCCGCCGCCGACGGCTGCGCGGCCGTTGCGGATCGTGAAGCCTTCAAGCACGGTCTCGCTTGATTCGGCGTTGACGAACTTCACGGTTGTGCCAAGCGCGCCGCCGTCGATGATCGTCTTGCCTGCACCCGATTCCGACCGAAGTGTGATCGCCTTGCCGTTGAGGCGCACGAGTTCGTTGTAGGTTCCAGGCGCGACGATGACGACATCTCCGTCGGTCGATGCGTTGATCGCAGATTGAATCGTTCCGTGATCCGCGGGCACATGGATGTCGGCCGCGAATGCGAGCGGCGCAAACAGGAGTGCAGCAGGGAGCGCGACCGTGCCACGCCATGAAACCGTGAGACGTGCCGCAACCGCGCGCACGCCGACCATCCAACCAGAATGTCGCATCTCAATGTCCTTTCAAAAGGATGCTGCCGCAAGAGCAAGGTGCCGCCGCACCAAGCAGGGGAACGCTCCTGCTTGCCCCGGGGTGTCTTTCCCCGCAGTAATGACTGCGAACTTGTAGTCTCGCGATCGACAAACAAGAAGTCAAGAGTGTGCCCGACGGTTTCCGGAAGCCGTGGTCGCTGCGTGAGTTGCAGCGATCAAAGTCCCCGCGCGAAGGCGCGTGGAACCGCCGAGTTCGTGCTCAAAGGCACGTCGTCTCGCGCGATTCGAATCCTCACTTCGACCGCTTATAAAAATCGACGGCGCGGGAGCCAAACTGGTCGACCGTGTAGCCGAAGTCTTCGACGAGCGCGGCTTCCCAGTGCTTGCCACCCTTGATTGCACGGAGCCACGCGCCGAAGCGATCAGGCTGTTGACGGATCATGAGTTCGACGATGACGTAGCCGACGGCGTAGCCAATCGCGCCGGGGCCAGGCCACGAGCCATCGCGATAGTTGTAGCGCATGACTTCGGCGACATTTCCGCCGCCGCGAATGAAATCAAGTGCTTGCGGACGACGAGCTTTGTCCACGGGCGATGTCTTGAAACTCACCGCGGCGATGTATTCGCTGAGTCCTTCGTTTGCCCAATCAGGAAGTCGCGCAGGTGAGTGGTAGCGGTGCACGATGCCGTGCACGGTTTCATGAAGAAGTGTTGAATCAAAGCTGTCTTGATCGTCGGTCCAAAAGATGTTGACGTAGACCTGCGGCCCAACTTGGTGACAGAGCCCAACGACGCCGCGCGGCACCATCGCGCCGAACGCGGCTTGTTCGACGAGCCGAAACTTTTCTTCGCTTGGTTGAAGAAGAATCACGGCCTTGCCCCAGAAGAGATTGAGTCCCGCGGGAATACCGAAGAGTTCGAGCACTTTCTCGTACATCGCATCGAGGCTGCGTGCGCACTCTTCGACCGCCTCGCGCTTCGTCGCGGCGTAGAGCAAGAAGTAGCGCGTCTCAACGGGAATCGCTTGCATGCCCGACACTTGGCAAATTTCTTCCGCGCGCTTCTTCATCGCGGCGACAGCGGCTTCGTGCTCTTCGCGCGGAAGCACCGGCCACGGCGCAGCGCCGCCATCGATCTTCGGGATGCGCGAACTCATTTCGGCGTGCTTCGTTATGCGAAAGTCATGTTCCGCATCGATGAGTTTGTCGGCGCCCCGTGTGCGTGCTGCAGCGATCTTCGATTTCGCCGCGCTCGCCGCGGCGCCTTTCAACGCTTTCGCTGCGCGTTCGGCGCGATCGAATGCTGCATCGGCCGCTTTCACGCGGCCCACCGACAGAAGCAACTCGCCCTTCAAGATGAGCTGATCTACGCTTTTCTCATCGAGAATTTTCCCCGCGAGGGATTCGAGGTCGTCCATGTGGACGTTTGACCAGAGCGTTCGCGGAAGCGCATCGTCACCCGAGGCGGCGCCTTCAAACGCGTCGCCGTCGAACGCAATCACTTTGCCGTTCATGCGCTTTCCATCGCGCAAGCGAAACTTCACTTGGACGGGCTTTGCGAGCTCGGTGCGCGGGAAGGTCAATTTCGCGGCTTCATTCGAAGTGTCCGCGGGCGCTTCCTTCGCGTTGTCCGTGGGAGCGCCCGTGGTCGTGCGCTGCGCAGGCGCCGCGGCGAGAAGCGAAAGGAGCGCGAAGGTCGCGAACAGGTTCGGCACGAAACGAAGTGGCATGAAGACAGACTACCCGCGGACGGATGCCGAGAGAAGGCTCATCGAACGCGAAGTGTGTGCGCGCGTTCGACTTGCCATGGTCCGAGGGATTTCGGCGGCAAGATGGGCGCACCTGACTGGTCGAACGATGTGATCAGTTTGTAGTCGGGCGCGATCGCGACGAACGCGCGCACAAGGATGCGATGGTCGCCTGGCGTTGGTCGCGCGCCATCACTTGCGAGATCGATCGAGGCGACCGCGTCGCTCGCAAGCGTTGGTGGCGTCGACATCGTTGCGTTCCACACCGTTGTCGTATCGAGCGAGAGTGAAGAAAGTACGCCAACAGTTGGACCAAGTTGCGGGTTGGTCGCTTCGCCGAACCCGATGAAGCGCATGCGAACTTTGATGCCTTTTTCTGCGCGCGCTGCGTCGACTTCGAAGATGCCGTCGTGTTTGGCGACGGCGCCTTCATCCGCGACGTACGACGCTTCTACTTGCAATTGGCACACGGCACGCGCAACGAGTTCTGCGTATTCGATCGGCAAGGTCCCATTCGCAACACTGGCCGCGATGTAGGTCGCTTCACGACCGCGGTAGTTCGTTTGTCCGCGGGCCCAGCCAGCGATGTGTGGGAGAACAAGATCGGCGAGTTGTCGTTGCTCGGCTCCGCGAAGCGGACGCGTGCTCAATACGCCGAATGTCTCAGGAGCAATCGAGGGCACGCGCTCGGCAATCGCGAAGAGCGCGTCGTTCGGAAGCGCGCGTCCGATCATCGGGATGACATAGATCGGAAACCAGTAGCCCAGGAAGATGAAGAAGACTCCCATCGCCCAACGCGCGAGTAAGGGCTTTGCTTCGGCAGTTTTGACGCTTCCAGCTTCGGCGAGTGACGTACCGCATTCCGGACAACATGTGCCGCGATCGGCCGACAGCAGCGTTTGCTTGCACTTCGCGCAGTGCAAACGCTTGGCGATGTGATTCGCGCTCCGAATCGCGCGATAGCCCATGAACGAGAAGCCACCCATCCAAAGGAAGACGATGGTGCCGATCCACGAAAATGGTGCGAGCAAAAGCACCACAAGGGCTGCGAGCGTGATGTGCCCGACAACGCGCTTCCACATCGGTTGATCGAATCCAAGCCATGCATCCCAGAGAACGCGAAGCGCACGCGCGATGCGGCGGAAGATGCCCCGCGGTTGTGTGCCTCGTTTCCCCGCGCGAAGACGTAATGCGCGCATTTCGCTTGCGCCGTGCGTGTGGTGTCGGACAACTTCCTCGGGCGCGCCTGCGATCGCTTCGAAGTATCGAACGATCCACGGCTGATCTTCGACGATGAAGCCGTGGCCACAACTTGCGGAGTCATTCGCGGTTTCGCAAAGAGGTGCAAGACAAAGTGGGCAGAGGCATCCGTGCGCGCTCCAAATCTGGGGGCAGCGAGCGCGCCACCGCACAATGTTGCGTCGCATCACCGCGAACACGACAAACATCGGAATGAAAATCGCGGCGACGCCGCCAAGCAAGACGAAGAGCAAGGTCGGTTGGTTTGGAAATGCAAAGAGGTAGAGCAGGAAGGATCCAGCGGTAAAAAACGCTGCCATCGCGCCGGCCATGATGAGCGTCATGTTCGGACGGATCGCTTGGACGCGCGCGATGTATCCATCCCATTCGGCCTTTGGAATCGCCCACGCAGCGAATCGCGGATCGCGCGATGTTGGCGCGTCGTGAGTCTCGCGCACTGTCCTTTCGGCCGTCATTTCAGGGAGCGTGTTGTTCGCGTCGTCTTCCATGGCATGAACCGAGAAAGTGTGCCCTTCAACGCGTGAGGCGTCGTTCGCAATCTTCACGCAAACGCGGCGATCGCGAGCGTGACCCACACCACAAGCCCGAGCGGAAGTTTCGCGAGTGTGCCGAGCACGCGCCCGATCACGGCGCCGAGCGCAGGTTTCGCGGTTTCTGCGAGCGTTTTGTCGCGAGTTGCGAGTTCGCCAAGCACGGCACCCATCGCGGTGCCAGCCGCAGCACCGATGATGGTTCCGATGACCGGGAATAGAAACGTTCCAAGAATCGCACCGAGCATGCCGCCGATGACCGAGCCCCACATGCCGCGCGCACTCGCGCCGAACCTCTTCGCTCCCGCGGCGGAAAGCAAGAACTCAAGCAATTCCCCGACACCGGCAAGCAACGCGCACGCCGCGAGCGTCAGCGGATGAAACGTGAGTGGCGCACCCGACGGAAGCCACAACCGATCGACGAGGTCGACGATCATCGCCGTGCCGATCAAGATCCACGTGCCAGGTAAACCGCTGATGAGTGCGAGCATGCACACCGCGCCCCAGAGCGTGAAGCCAACGCCGAAGATCGTTTCAAAGTAGGGGGTGAGTGTCTCGGGAGTCATGAGCGTTTCTCGCGAGGAGGCGCGTGTGTGCCTGCGGGTACTTCGCTGCGCGTGATGGTGGCGCGCCATGCACTGTCTGTACGCGTGAGTTCGATGCGATAGGTAGCGTCCACGGACTTCCGCGCGCCGCGCCAACGAAACTCTGCGAGACAGCGTTCGATGCGCGGGTCGAGAGGGGGCTGCGGTTCGACGAGCATCCATCCGACGCCGTGCGCGAGAGGCTCGACGGTGCCTCGGTTGTTGTCGAGCACGCGCGTCGTTGAGAGCGAGAGATAGAGCGCGCGATGCGGCGGCGTCGCGGTCGCGAGAAATTGCCCGATGCGTAAACCTGCGGGCGCGCTTGTTGAGCGACTGAGCCCTCCATCGATCGCTTCACCAAACCCTTCACCAAACCCTTCACCAAACCCCTCACCGATCCACGCATCGAGCGGCAAACGCCACGAGTGGGCCACGAGGGCGTCGTCGTGCGGCGGCTGGCGGCAGTCAAAGGGACCAATGAAGAGGTCCATGTGGTCGCCCTCCGGAGCGCCGCGATGACGGCAAACCGCAACACGCGCAGAAACCGCGCCTTTCGGGCGCTCTGGGCCCTTCGGAGATTGGGCGCCGCTGGTTGCGCCGCTGGTTGCATCGTGGCCCGCCGTCATGTGAGGGAGTCTCGCCCATTTCGCGCCCGCTGTCGACCGCGAAAAAGGGCGCCGGAGTTCGTATGATCCGCGCCCTATGAGCCGCGTTCCCGCTTTTGTCCGTACCTCCGTTCTCGCCGTCGCGTCGCTTGCGATCCTTGCTAGCTGCCAGGGTCGTCCGATGGTCGCCGCCAAGAAGGAAGCCGATTTCGCTTTCGAGCATGGTGATTACGCGAAGGCTGCGCCCGCGTATCTCGAGATCATCGAGAAGGCGCCAGGCGATTGGGAAGTCGAATATCGCTACGGCGTCTGCCTCGCGGAACTTGGAAACTTGCGCGAAGCGCGCACGCACGTCGAGACGGCGCAGGCCGCCAATCCGAAGAGCGAAGAAGTGGCCGCGGGACTCGCGCAGGTGTATTTCAAACTCGGCGAAAAGCAGAAGCTTGTGCAACTCTTGCAAGATCGCGGCAACCTGCAGCGGTCGCTGCCGAGTTTCATGTTGCTTGCCGATTACGCGCTTCAGATGAACGACGCTGACACCGCGACGACTGCGGTGAACGGCGCGATTCTGCTCGCGGACGGCAAGGACTTCCAGCCCTACTTGAAGGCCGTGGAAGTTGCGGAGAAGCTCGGCGACACGAAGACGGCATCGCGACGTTTGCGTCAGGCCTACGCGATCAACCCGAAGTCGCCAGCTGTTGGCGCGAAGCTCGCGGAATACGGCCTCGCGGCCGAGCCGACCACTGGCCTTCCTCCGGGGCCGTGAGTAAGTGTGCGCGGTGAACGTGATACACGCGACGGCTGATGACGAAATCGCGGACGAACCGCGAGCAATTCGTTCCGGCTGTGCACGACGCTGGGAAATCTCGTGACCGCTGAAAACCCTGTCTTTTCGATTCTGACCGCGCTCGCTGATCCTCAGCGTGCGCGCATGTTGCGGCTTCTCGAACGCGAGGAACTCGCTGTCGGCGAACTCGCATCGGCGTTGCAACTGCCGCAGTCGACGATGAGTCGGCACCTCAAGGCGCTCTTCGAGGCGGGGTTTCTCGTGAAGCGTGCCGAGGGAACGGCGATGCTCTATCGGCTTTCTGCCGATGCATTGGCGCCGAACGCGCGTGCGGCGTGGGAATTGGTGCGCGCTTCGCTTGGTGAAAGTGCAACGCACGCTGGTGATGATCTGCGGCTCGCCGAAATTCTCGCGGCACGGAATCCCGACCCGAAGGGGTTTTTCGGTCGTGTTGGAGGCGAGTGGTCGGACTTGCGTCGCGGCCTCTTTGGCGAGCGATTCGTTGCGGAAGCAATGCTTGCGCTTCTCCCGCGCGATTGGACCATCGCGGATCTCGGTTGTGGAACAGGTGAAATCGCTGCTGAAATCGCCCCGTTTGTGGGCCGCGTTGTGGCGATCGACCGCGAGCCCACGATGCTCGACGCGGCGCGTCGGCGACTTCGTGGTGTCGGAAATGTCGAGGTGCGTCGTGGCGATCTGGCCAGTCTTCCCGCGGAAACAGGGGAGTTTGATGCGGCGGTCTTGTCGCTTGTGCTGCACCACGTACGCGAACCGGCGGCGGTTCTGGCGGAGGCACGGCGTGTACTCGTGAAGGGTGGAGTCTTACTTCTCATCGACATGGTGCGACATGACCGCGCGGAATACCGCACCACGATGGGGCACGAGCATCTTGGCTTCAGCGAAGCGGACTTGGCGACGCTCGCGACGCAGGCGAAATGCACCCTCGATGCCTATCGACCGCTTCGCCCTGCGATTGATGCCAAAGGCCCGGGTCTCTTTGTCGCGCGACTGGTGAAGTAAAGCCTGGCGAATGAAAGCCACGCGAATGAAAGTCACGCGAAGTGCACTTCACATGTAATCGCGTGGCTTGGCGCGAAACACCGCGAAACACCGCGAAACACCGCGAAACACCGCGAAACACCGCGAAACACCGCGAAACACCGCGAAACACCG
>CAIWCL010000007.1 GCA_903911205.1 uncultured bacterium | reverse complement strand
CCCTTCATCGACAACGACTTCGCGCGTTGTGCGTCGTTCGGGTCAATGTTGCCAGACTCGCCGAGATCCTGCTCCTTCACCACTTCTTTCAGATCTTTGCGCGCAACGACTTCGAACTTGCGGGTCTGCTCGATCGCGTTGAGGAGTTGACCATCCGCGCCTTCGAGGATCTGGCGCAGCGTTGCCCACTGGCCTTGTCGCTCTGCTTCGGCTTTCACGCCGTCGGTCGCTTCGATCGCACGAAGTGCGATGCGCGGCTTTCCAGCAGCGGTGACTTCTTTCGTCGTCTGCTGCGCCGTCGCGGAGTTCGTCGCGGTCGCGATCGTGAGACTCGCGGTCAGAAGGAGCGCGGTACAGCCAATCGTCGATACGGCCTGACGAACAAACGTTCGAACCTGTGCACGAAGCGCAACGCGTGATGGTGAGCGCATAAGTCGATTCCTTTGGAGGGTCTGGAGCGGTGCAGATTGCATGTGCGCTGAGGTTGGCAGAGCGAAACGAAAAGGTGACGTCGAGAAGCGAGACCGCTCCGCGACGAGGCACACACCTTTCGGCATTTTGCGCGCGGTTTCCGTAGAGGCGCACGATAATCCTGCCATTTGTGTACGCGTGAACACACAGGCCGCCCGTCGACGAATGCAGCGGAGCGGACGGTACGCTCACAGACGAGCACTTCACCCTCGCGCGGCGATCACACCACTCGATCGTCGTTCGCGATGTTGAACGCCGGCGCGAGGTTCACTTGGACGAGCTTCGCACCCGTCTTCTCCGCCTGGACGGCCTGCGCGGTATCGGGATCAACGTAGTCGGAGTGGCACGAGGCCTTGCCTTCGACGGCGCCGACGGCCTTTTTCGTCTTCGAGGCGAGCTTGTGGATCTCTTCGGGCGAGAGCACGCCGCGCTTCGCGAGGATCTCCTGCTGCTCCGCGGTGAGCGCGGCGCTCTTGACGGGCTTTCCGCGCTGGTACTCCTCGTCCTTGCCCGAGGCGAATTCCTGGATCTCCTTCGAGATGCGCACGCTGCACCAGTCGTGGCCGCACATCGCGCAAAAGTCGGTGTCGACGTCGAGATCCTCGTCGTGGTACGCGCGGGCCGTATCGGGGTCGAACGAAAGCTCGAAGTGCTTCTCCCAGTTGAGCGCGGCGCGGGCCTTTGTGAGCTCGTCGTCGCGGTCGCGCGCGGCGGGGATACCAAGCGCGACGTCGGCCGCATGAGCGGCGATCTTGTACGCGATGCAGCCCTGCTTCACGTCGTCCTTCTTCGGAAGGCCGAGGTGCTCCTTCGGCGTGACGTAGCAGAGCATGCTCGCGCCGTGGTAGCCGGCGGCCGTCGCACCAATGCAGCTCGTGATGTGGTCGTAACCCGGGAAAATGTCGGTGACGAGCGGTCCGAGCACATAGAACGGCGCACCGTGGCAGAGGCGGCGCTGGAGTTTCATGTTGAACTCGATCTGGTCGAAGGGCACGTGGCCGGGGCCCTCGACCATGACCTGGACGCCCATGCGCCACGCGCGTTCGGTGAGTTCGCCGATGGTCTCAAGCTCGGAGAGTTGCGCGCGGTCGGTCGCGTCGGCGAGGCCGCCAGGGCGCAGCCCGTCGCCGATCGAGAAGGTGACGTCGTGGCGACGCATGACTTCGCAGATCCGCTCCCACGCGGTGTACATGAGGTTTTGCTTGTTGTGGACGAGCATCCACTTCGCCAGCAGCGAGCCGCCGCGCGACACGATGCCGATCAAGCGCTTCTTGATGAACGGCAGGTGCTCCTTGAGGACGCCCGCATGGATCGTGAAGTAGTCGACGCCCTGCTGCGCCTGGTGCTCGAGGGTGGCGAGCACCATTTCTTCGTTGAGATCTTCGATCTTGCGGCCGATGATCATCGAGTAAATCGGCACCGTGCCGATCGGGACCGTCGCGTTCCGGCAGATCGCCGCGCGACATTCGTCGAGGTTGCCGCCGGTCGAGAGGTCCATGACCGTGTCGGCGCCCCACTTCTCCGCCCACTTGAGTTTCTCGACTTCTTCGTCGGTACCCGAGGAAACGGGCGACGCGCCCATGTTGGCGTTGATCTTCGTCTTCGACGCGCGACCGATGGCCATCGGGTCGAGCTTGAAGCCGAGGTGCGCGCGGTTCGCAGGGATCACCATGCGGCCCGCGGCGATCTCGTCGCGCACTTCCGTCGCGGTGAGGTGCGGCTCGCGCTCGGCAACGCGCTTCATCTCGGGGGTGACGATCCCGAGGCGCGCGCTCTCCAACTGCGTAATCGGTGCGAAGGACTTCGGGTAGATCACGCGGCGCCACTCGCCGCGGGCGCTCGCGAACTCAACCGAGTGGTAGGCGTCGCCACAGCAGTTGACGCACGGCGTTCCCCCGTTTGCGCTCACGGGTGCTTCCGCGAGTTCGACGGTCGACCAACCCGCGGGAAGGAAGTCCCACGCAGTCTTCGTGCTCGGTTCGGGCATGCCGGGGGT
>CAIWCL010000006.1 GCA_903911205.1 uncultured bacterium | reverse complement strand
TTCTCAAGGAGATTGCGCGAGAGGAAGACGTCGCAGAGGAAGCCCTGCGTGAGGTCGGTCGCTTCTTCGTGTGAGCGACCAGATGCACGGATGAAGGCGTAGATCGCGGGCCACGAGCGGCGTGTGATCGCGTCGAGACTTGCCTTCGACGATGCCGAATCGCTTGCGGCATCGCGGATGAGATCCCAGTTGGTCTGGGTGAGAGAGGGGTTCGCGCGTGGACCCATGTGGGACAAGGTACGCACGAGTGGCGGATCGGTGAGGGCGCGGTGGTGGAAAATGCGGAAGGTTGAGATAGCGGCGGCGGCTCACTCTGGCGAGCTTCGCGCGAAAGCGAAGCGAGTCGCGAGCGCTCAAACCTTTCGCGTTTGCCGCGGCGGCGGCTCCCTCCGGCACGATGCACGCCAAAGCGAGCAAAGGCGGCGCACTCGGAGCGAGCACGCTCGCTCCGACGCGCCGCCAGTTGCGAGCGCTCAAACTTGCCATGCAACGACAAAGGGCCTCGGCAAGCCGAGACCCTCTGAGGCCCTCTGTCGTTGCATGGAGCCGGGGGGATTCGCACCCCCGTCCCGATACGTCCTGCCCATCGCGTCTACAAGTGTGTTCGTGCTTTCAATCTCGCCAAGGTCATCCGCGCACGACGAGCGCCAAACCTCGGCCAGCCTGACTGTGTTCTCGTTCCTCTGCGGCCAGGCGGCGCTTTGGAACCAACCCGGTTTTTAGCGCGGGTAAACCCTACCGGGTGTTGGGTCTACTCCGCGTCACCGCGCATTAGGCGGCGAGAGCGTACTGCGTGTTGGCAGTTGTTGTTTTGCATCCTTTTTACGTGGCCTGGATGCTCCACGACTCGCAACGATGGACCGGTTGCGTCCGGTCGAATCTGGTCGGCCCCGGTTGTGAAAGACAAGCGCGAGTATACGCGCGCTCAACGCGCGATCAAGTCGTTCAGTCAAACTATTGTCGTGGACTTTGCGCGCATGTGATTCGCCGCGTTGTACGCAGCGACCTTGTAACACTCAGCAAGCGTCGGATAGTTGAACACCGTCTCGAGGAAGTAGTCGAGCCCACCACCGAGCGTCAGTACCGCTTGGCCGATGTGCACGAGTTCGGTGGCCTGGGTGCCGATGCAGTGCACGCCGAGCAGTTTCCGCGTTTCACGATGGAAGATCATCTTGAAGAGGCCGCTGTCATCACCGAGGATTTGACCTCGCGCGATCTCCGCATAACGCGCGACGCCCACTTCGTACGGTACCTTGTTCTTCGTGAGTTCCTCCTCTGTTGCGCCGACCATCGAGATCTCGGGAATCGCGTAAATCCCGTATGGAAAGCCCGCAGGTGCAGGCTTCGCTTCCATTCCAAACATCGCGCAAACCGCAAGGCGACCTTGTTCGGAACTCGTCGAAGCGAGCGCAGGGAATCCGATCACGTCGCCGGCCGCAGAGATGTGCGGTACATCGGTGCGATATTGCGCATCGACCTTGAGGCGTCCGCGGTCATCCGTCTTGAGCCCTGCCTTTTCGATGTCGAGCGACCCTGTGTTTCCAACGCGACCAATCGAGTAAAGCACCGCGTCAACTTCGATGGTCTTTCCACTCTCCAGTTCGATCGTCGCCGCTTGCGCATCGTCGGGACAATGCAAGCATTTCACGGCTTCGCCAAGTCGGAACGTGACGCGTCGTGCGCGCATCTGATGAATGAGTTCGTCGACCACTTCCGCATCGCAGAACTCGAGCGGGCGCGCGTGACGATCAATCAGCGTGACCTCGACGCCGAGTTCTGCAAACATCGACGCGTACTCGATACCGATCACGCCACCGCCGATCACGGCCAGCGACTTTGGAATCCGCTGGAGGTTCACGATATCGTCGCTCGTCAAAATCGTCTTATGATCGCAAGGAACCGGCGGGTCGGCAGGAATGCTGCCGGTTGCGATGAGGAATTGCGCGGCGGACGCATGACGTTCCATCGCGCCGCCGTCGATCGCAATCGTGTGGGGATCGAGAAAGCGCGCGGAGCCGCTCACGAGATCGATGTTGTTCCGCGAGAGTTGCCGCGCGACGACATCGAGTTCGCGCTCGATGACGTGATTCACGCGATGCAAGAGATCGTGGATCGTCGCCTTTGGTCGATGTGTTGGGGTGCCAGCCGAAAGCGCGGGAACGTGCGTGAGTGAGAGCACGGCCTCGCGGAACGTCTTACTCGGCACGGTTCCTGTGTGAAGAGAAACGCCACCGACCATCCGACGGCGCTCCACAATCGCAACGCGCTTTCCGATCTTCGCGGCTTGCACTGCAGCGCGTTGGCCGGCGGGTCCGCTTCCGAGGACGATGAGGTCGTAGTCGTAGGCCATAGGGGGCGCAGTGTACGCGCGCATGACTTCTCTCATCACGACTTCTCTCATTCCAACCTCTCTCATCCCAGCCTCTCTCATCCCGATCTCGTATCTCGGGAGTTCGCGTCTCGCAAGACTTGTACACTCGAGAAATGAGCCGTCCGCGTGCGCCGTTTCGCATCATCTTCATCTGTACGGGAAACATCTGCCGCAGCCCCGCCGCTGAGAACATGTTCCGCGAACACGCACGGCGCGCAGGGATTCTTGCGGATGTCGAAATCGACTCCGCGGGAACCGGCGATTGGCACGAGGGAGAGGACCCCGATCATCGCTCCGCCGACGCGTTGCGCGAAGCGGGCTACAGCGTCGAAGGCACAGCACGCGGACTTTTGCCCGGCGACTTCGTCCGCCATGATTTGTTCGTCTGTATGGATCGCTCGCATGTTCGTGACGTCGTCGCGCGTGGCGCGCCGCGAGAACGTGTTGTCCTCGTACGGCACTTCGATGAAGGGCGCAATCACGATGACGTCCCCGATCCGTACTACGGCGGCCGTGACGGATTCGCCGCGATGATCGCCATGCTTGAGTCGTCGATGGATGGTTTGGTTGCACGAGTTCGCAGCGAGATTTCGCAACAGCGCGGAGGTGCATGATGGAGTTCGATGTTGAATCGATGTCGATGAGCCTGCGCTACAACCTGCTGCTTGGCGCGGTGGCGCCGAGGCCGATCGCAGTGATCGGAACCATGAATGCGGCAGGGCAGCAGAATCTCGCGCCATTCTCATTTTTCAACGCCGTATCGAGTGAGCCGATGGTGGTGATGTTTTGTCCGGTCAGCCGTGGAGATGCGAGCGAAAACGATTCGCTCCGGAATGCGAAGCTCGTGTCGGAGGGCGGCACGGGTTGCTTCTCGGTGAGCCTCGCGACCGAAGACACCATTGCGAAAGTTGTGAAGTGCGCGGCGGATCTTCCCTACGGCGAGAGCGAGTTCGACCATGCGGGTCTCACGCCGCGGATGTGTGCGCGCATTCACGCGCCCTATATGGCGGAAAGCCCGATCCACTTCGAATGTGAGACGATGGAAGTGAGGCGGTTCGCGCCTGGTGTGCCGTTCGGGGGCAACATGGTGCTCGGGCGTGTGGTGTTTGCGCGCGTAGATGATGCACTTGCGCATCCGCGCATGCACATCGATCCGGCGAAGTTGCGCGCGGTCGGCCGCATGGGCGGCGACTCGTATGCCTGGACGCGGGAGCGGTTTGACCTCAAGAGAGGATGAGCATTTTCCCGCGCGGTGCCAGCCACACCGAGGGCGATCAAACTTCCGTTGTCACCCATTCTTCTTGGCAAAGTCGCTCATGAACTCCGCGAGAAGTTCGCAACCGCGAACCGGGAACGCGTTGTAAATCGAAGCGCGCATGCCGCCTGCTTCGCGATGGCCAAGCAAACCGAAGAGGCCGTGTGATTCAGCCTCGGCGACGAACTTCGCGTCGAGGTCGGCCTTCGGTGTCTTGAAGCACACGTTGAGGTGCGAACGGCACCACTTCTCCGCGGGCCACGAGTAGAAGCCGCCGGAGTTGTCGACCGCGTTCCAGATCAGGTTGGCCTTGTAGGCGTTGTTCTTCGCAATCGCGGTTGGGCCACCGACTTTCAGCGTCCATTCCGCCATCAGGCCCATCACGCGCACAGCGAAGGTGGGCGGTGTATTGAGGCGCGAGCCCGCGTTGGCGTGATCTTCAAAGCGAAGGATCGTGGGCAGCTTGGCCGTCGCAGTTGCGAGGAAATCCTTGCGCGCAACGATGAGGCTTGCGCCCGACGCACCGAGGTTCTTTTGGCCAGCCGCGAGCACCATCGCGTGCTTCGTGAAGTCCCAAGGTCGCGAGAAGATGTCGCTCGTCGCATCGCCGATGAGAGGCAGCGTCGTTTCCGGTGGCGCCCAGAATGTGGTTCCCTCGACGGTGTTGTTTTGGCAGTAGAGAAGGTACTTCGCACCAGTGGGCTCGGTGAAATCGCCCTTCTTGGGGACGCGCGCGTACTTGATCGCGCGACCGTCGAAGGCGACCGAGACGTTGCGGCAGCGCGCTGCTTCGGTGTATGCCTTGTACGACCAGATCGAGGTGTCGATGTAGGTGGCGGTCTCGCTCTCGCCGACGAAATTCAAGGGGAGCAGGCCAAACTGCACCGTCGCGCCGCCCGGCATGAAGAAGACGGCGTAATCGCTGCCAACGCCGGCAGCCTTGCGGCAGGCGGCTTCAGCTTCATTGTTCAGGGCCTCGTAGAGCGCGCCACGGTGGGAGAGTTCGAGGAGGCCGATACCGCCGCCGCGGCAATCGATGAGTTCCTCGCGAATCTGCTCAAGCACGCACTCGGGCATGCAGGCGGGGCCAGCGCTGAAGTTGTAGACGCGGCCCTTGGAGGGGGTTTGCGGGAAGAGCGTGGAGGCGATGGAGGCAGCGGTGTTGGCGGCGGTGGTCGCAGCGGGGGGCATGGCTTGAGACATAGCTGGAGTCATGGCGTCCGGGTCCTTCCTCTTCTGGCATCTGAGACGAAGCGAAAGGTCGAGTGTAGCACCAATGCCGCTCAAATCGCCGTGGCAAGCCCGGGCGGAAGTTCGACGGATGTGCCCGAAAACGCGGCGAGAAGCGGGAAATCGAGGCGGAGGACGGCTTCGCGAAGTGCTGGCTCGGCTGCAATTGCGGCGGAAAGCGTCTCGAGAATGACCGCTGCGTCCTCGGCGACGAAACCTGAATAGGTCGTGCCGTCCGCGGTGGTGCCATGGAAGACCGGACGTGTGCGCGTCGCCGCAAGGAGCGCTTCGGTGTATTCGGGCGAGCGGTCGTCGAGACGTATCGTGGCCGCGCGGTCGAGAGCGTGGTGCGTTGCGGCGTTCGCGGTTGAATCCATCGCGGGCTCGTTGGTCGAGGTCATCTGGTCCGGCAGGCGCTCCGGTGTCACGATCGCGGCCACGGTGCGTGTGCCGTCGCGCACGATCCGCACCACAAGCACCGTGTTTCGGAGCACGGTGAAGACCCCGCTTGTCACGAGTAGTTCGAGTGCTTGTCGCCGCGCGGAGTGTTCGAGCGCTGCGAGTCGCTCCCAGCGCCGTGTCTCGAGCGCAGGATCGCTGTACGCCTCGCGCGATACAACGATCGCGACCGCCGTTCCGGCGGGGACTGCGAGCACGATGGGGGCTGCGAACTTCATGCGCGTTTTATACGCCGAACTTGCCGGAATCGGGCATGTTTTGCCGCCGAGAGCGAATCCTCAAGCGCTGCTTCAGAGTCCGCCGAAACCGAAGTGTTCTATGTACCTCGAGCCCTCTGTTTCACCGAGTTCTTTCGACGACGCGTCGTCGACATCGCAGGAGATGACTCGATTCGACGGCGCTCGCCGCGAGTCGTTGCGTTTTGACGCGATCTTCGCACATGCGACATGGCCGGGTCGCGATGGACTTCAATCGCGGTTTCGCTGCGATCGCCGACAGTCCGCGCGTTGGGTGGTGCCTGGCCATGCGACGATCCTGTCGCTCGGTGCCGAACTTGGAAATTTGATCGAACTGACCAGGCTCGATGGTGCGCCGTGGTGGCTTGCGGGCGATGCGCGTACGTCGGTCGCGCCGGGAACCCGCGTAAGCGTGGGCTTTAGCGAGCCCGAAGGTCGACCTGCCTGTGGATTCGTTGAGCGATGCGAAGGATTCGGCGACGGCCGCTTCCGCGTCGCGATCCGATTCGATGGCGCATCGGTCGCATAAGTCACACGCGGGCAGGCGACGCCAACCAACGCACGTCTATCTGTGCCGTTTCCGCCGTTCTTGACGCGCGAGAACTCGTTGTCCGCACCCCCAATCGTGCGAACGAGTGATGTCGCATCCCAAGCGCGTCGATGTCCCAGTGTTCGAATCCTTGGCTGCGTGCTTTGAGGGAGGGACGCCGGCCTCAGGGAGGGATTACGAGCAACGGCCGCTGCGGGCGAAAGTCTGCGGCGGCATTTCCGGGGCCGTGGGCCTCAGTCGAAGTGTGGCGACCGACGAATCCTCGGATCGGTCGACCGAATGCGTTCGAAACTCCGAGGGACTGGGAGAAAACCATGGTCAAGCGCACTGTTCGTCGCGGGTTCACGCTCATCGAAATCCTGATCGTCGTCGTCATTCTCGGCATCCTTGCCGCGATTGTGATCCCGCAGTTCACGAATGCTTCGCAGGAAGCTTCGGAGAGCAGCGTCAAGAGTCAGCTGCAGACGGTTCGCAGCCAAATCGAGCTCTTCCGTGTGCGAAACAACGGCAATCTGCCGGCCGATTTCAACGATCTTCTCACGCCGCCGAACGGCGAAGATCCGTATCTCCAGAAGGAGCCGACGCTCCCAACGGGTTACGAGTTTGTGTGGGGCGACAACGCTACTTCTGCAAACATCGAGACGATTTACGCGACCTTCACCGGCGCAACGTTGCCGGAAGGCCTCACCGCTGCTGAGATCGAGGGCTGGTGATCATTGGGTAACTTTCATCGGCCCGCGCGGGGAAACTCGCGCGGGCCGCTTCATGGACAGAGCCCCAACAACGATCGAGGCAGTTGAGGAGAACGCGACGCATGTCCGCACACGCACCACGTTCGCGCTGCACGGTTCGGCCTGGCTTTACGTTGATTGAAATCCTCACGGTGGTGCTCATCCTTGGGATTCTCGCGGCACTCATCGTGCCGAACATGACAGGTTTCATGTCTGACGCGACCACGAGCGCGGCGAAGTCTCAACTCGCAGCGGTTCGGGGTCAGATCGAGATGTACAAACTGCGGCACGGAGGCATTGTTCCCAACGCCTCTGGTGATGATGGAACTGATCTTCTTTTCGCTGCGATGACTGCGCCCGACGAAGGTCAGCAGCCGTTGCTCTCCTCCATGCCGAGGTTGCCGATGGGCTACCGATGGAATTGGAACGGCACGATGCTGACCGTCAACTACAGCGGTCCCGATGAAACGGTTGTTGCCGAGG
>CAIWCL010000005.1 GCA_903911205.1 uncultured bacterium | reverse complement strand
TGCACATGACGCGTGATCTTCTTCGTGATGCCTTCGACCGCATCAGGTGGATTCGGGTGGCCGTGGAAGACCACGATGCGGCAATCCTGCGGAATCTTTGGCGGAATCCACCAGTTCATCGGGAACTTCGCCATGCAGCCGTACTTGAAACTCACGCACCATTCCTTCGGCCAGTACGACAGTTTGCCGGCATTGAAGAGTTCACGCGAGATGTACTCTTGTTCGTTGCGCACCTCGCTGCGAATCGCCGCGTGTTCCTGCATGAACTTCGAGAGCAACTCTGGATGCGCACCTGCGTTGAAGCGATAGACCGATGAATTGCCGGTCGGTCGCCACGGACGCGCCCAATCTTTGATGATCAAAAACTCGCCCGGATGGGAGAACAAGCAATCGATGTTGCCAACGATCACGATGTCGATATCAAGAAAGAGCGTTGGCCCTTCCAGATCAAAAAGCGGTCGACGGAATGTCGAGATCTTGCGCCATCCACGCTCGGGGCCACCCGGATCATCGAAATCAGGAAGTCGCCGCGCATCGATACCTGCGTCAAGCCCTGTCGCATCATCGGTCATGCACACGAAGCGATACGGAATGGAAATATTCCGCCGGACCATGTTGGCCAAGCGATTCACGTACTCGGGCCCGTATTTAGAGCCCCACTTCATGCAGATGATGTTCGCCATCGGATGGGCACTGTAGCGACGGCCGCACACGGATGCCGCCCCCAACGATGAGGCTCGACGTGCGTGCGCCTCAAATCTCGGTCAACGGTGACTCGCGATCGCGCGTGCGAGTGCACGCGGATCGTGCTCTTCCGCGAGTACATCGCTCGCTTCCGCCGCCTTCGCTGCATAGCGATCCCAGCGTCCCAGCACGCGAGCCACCGCTGCGCGCAGAGCCTCTGGCGTCCGATCACGAATGGCAATTCCGGCGTCAAATCGCTCGACAACGTCGCCCGCCCATGTACCGCTCGTCGCAACGACCGGCGCACCATGCAAGAGCGCGTCAAGCACGACGCCACTCACTCCATCCGCGAACTTCGCGCGCTCGTATGGCGCGAGTACAAGCGCGCCTTCGAAGCGCTGAGCGTATGCAGCACGATCCGGCGCCTTGGGATCCGCAACAAGCCCGCGATAGTTTGCCGCGAGCAAACGCGCGACCACCGCGTCTTCACGCGAACCGTGACGGTCTCGACCAGACTTCCCCACATGCTTCGGTGAAACCTGGACCATGAGCGGAGGCTCCGCAAACATCCCCGCGCTGGCCTGCACCCCTTCCGCCACCGCGAGTCGCGCGTCACGCGCGAGTAGTTCGGCGAGCCCTGCGATCACGTCAAGCCCCTTATTGATGCGCGCCGCGCCGGCCATGAGGAGGTGACGAAACGGCGCACGCAACTGCACGCCTTCACTACGGGTCGCGGGATAAAAGATCTGCGCGACATGATCACAATCGCCCTCCAGCATCGCCTCACGCACGCCTCGTGTCGGAACGAGAAAGAGAGACTCCGCGCGAACACGCGAGGCAAACGCGAGTGACACACGATCTCTTGGTTTGACGAGCGGCCAATGGACAAACATCGAGAGCGAACCGAGCGCGTCGCGACCAACCAACGAACCACGATCAGCCGCGAACGCATGGAGCGCGGTCGCAGTCAGAATCAGCGTGCGTCGGCCCGCCAAGAGTGATGCACGAATCGCGCGGAGTTCCGCGAATGGTCCCGTGGGAAGTGCGACTGTCTCGACAGGGACCGCGCTTCCGAGAGTCGGCAGAAACGACGCCGCACGCGGAGCGGCCACCACTTCAATCGCGCGGAAAATCCCCTCGGAACGCGCTGCGAGCGCACGGACAAACTCCGCGTAATGGCCGCTCGGACCTGCGAGATTCGGTTCGATGACACGAAGGGTCGGGAGTTCAGCGTTTGATCGATTCTCGCGTCCGTTTGGCACGCAAGGCAGGATACATTGACGGCCCGTGACGATCCGCCGAACGCCTGATGATTTTCGCGTCGATGAAATGCACACCTCGGCGTTCCTCGCGTCGATTGCGCCTGAACGCGACGCTTCGCACCCGTTTGTGGCGTATCGATTGGAGAAGCGCGGTATCGCGACGCCCGACGCTGTCGGTTTCGTCGCACGCGCGTTACGCGTGGGACGCGAGTGCGTTTCCGCCGCTGGACTCAAAGATCGTCACGCGGTGACCACGCAAGTGATCACCGTCGATGGCGCCGCATTGCGGGGCGCTCCGCCGCGCGAACTCGGAGAACGCCTTGGGTCAGGTGATCCGCACGCCGAGGATGGCGGAGCTTCTTGGCGCATCGAAGGACTTGGCTTCGTACCACGCGCGGCAGACAGCACGATCATCGAGCGAAATCGCTTTACGATCCTCGTGCGCGGCCTCGATAAATGGCACGCGGACGAAATGGCGCGCCGCGCATCCATGCTCGTCGATCGACCGGGCGAGGCTCTTCAGGTCGTCAACTATTTCGGCGATCAACGGTTCGGTAGCGCGCGCCACGGCCAGGGCTTTGTCGCCCGAGCGCTCATCAAAGGCGACTTCGAACAAGCGCTGCGGCTTGCGATCGGAACCCCCGCACGAAAGGACTCGGGCGCGGTGCGCACGATGTCGCGCGCGCTCGCGAATCACTGGGGAGACTGGACAACCGCACTTGGGAAGCTCCCGCGCATGCCCGAACGCGGTGCGATCGAAGCGCTCGCGCGTGGAGGGTCTTTCATGGATGCGTTTACAGCGCTCCCACGATTTACCCAAGACATTTGTGTCGAGGCGTACCAGTCACATCTTTGGAATGCGATTGTCCGTGAGCTCGCAGACGCACTCGCAGAGTCGACCGCGCAGCGTGCGTTTGAAGCCGACGACCTCTTCGGTCTCTTGATTTTCCCGCGTGCCGCAGCCCTCACGCCCGCGTTTCGCGCACTTCCGATACCGATGCCTTCGCCGCGCGCGGAAATGCCGGAGTGCCTCAGCGAAATCGCCGCAGGCATTCTCGCCGATGAAGGTGTCACGCTCGCCGAACTTCGAATTCCAGGCCTCCAGCGTCCGTGGTTTGGTGGCGGCGACCGACCGTTCGTTGTGGAAGTCCGGCAATTTGAACTCTCCTCTCCGATGCGCGATGAGTTTGCGGGCAACAGTCCGGCAAACCTTGCCGTGCGTGTTCAATTCGATCTCCCGCGCGGTTCATACGCGACCGTTGTGTTGCGTGCACTTGGGCAGTAGCACTCTTCTCGGCGCCGCATGATCACGGCAGCTCGCACGCTTCTGTGCCGCTCCGCTACCTTGTCGCCGTGCTCCTGCAAACTTCCAATTTCGTCCGCGCCACCGCGTGTCTGATCGCGCTCAACCTTGCCGCTTGCGGATCGACCGTGTCGATGTACGGCACCGCCGATGAAGTCTGGCAAGACACCGTCGAAGTGCTGCGAATGCAAGGCGCAATGCCTGCAGAGATTCCTCCAGGACTCGAGCGTCCACGCCTTGATCGCGCGGCGGGAGAGATCGACCTTCCGTACGCAGAGAGCGTGTATTACGGCGAAGGCGCGGCGTTTCTTCAGATCGACGTTTCGGATCCACTCACGCTGCGCAAGCGTTCGATTCGCATGTGGGTCGACTACCCCGTCGGCATGAAAGTTGTGCGCTACGGACGCGCCATCAACGACGAGACGACACAACTCTTCAAAGCGACATTCGAAAAAAATCTCGATCGCTTAATCCGCGAGCGCGAGGCCACCGTCTCTGAGTCAACGTACGTTCCTGCGCCGTCTACCGCAAACCCCACTTCACCGACTGGAAAGTCCCAACCATGACTGCACGCATCATCCTCCTTGGTTCTGGCGAGCTCGGTAAGGAATTCGCCATCAGCGCCAAGCGCCTCGGTTGCCGGGTTCTTGCCGTGGATCGTTATGACGACGCGCCTGCGATGCAAGTTGCCGACGGACGTGAAGTGATCGACATGCTCGATGGTGCCGCGCTTTCTCGGTGCGTGCGTCGATACAAACCTGACTTCATCGTGCCGGAAATCGAGGCGATTCGAACCAGCGAGTTGCTCAAACTTGAGAAGGCGGGCTACTCCGTGGTGCCGAGCGCGTTCGCGGCACACATGACGATGAATCGCGATGCGATTCGTGAACTCGCTGCGAAGGAACTTGGTCTCCGTACCGCGCGCTACGCCTATGCAGCGAGCGCGCAAGAACTTTCGGACGCGATTCTGGCGAAGAAAGGCGTCGGTCTTCCCTGCGTTGTGAAACCCACCATGAGTTCGTCGGGCAAAGGCCAATCGGTCGTACGTACGAAGAGCGAGATCGCGAAAGCGTGGAAGTATGCGATCGATGGAATGCGCGGCGATCGCCCCGTCGTCATCGTCGAAGAGTTCATCAACTTCGATTACGAGATCACCCAACTCACGGTGAAAGAGCGCGCTTCACGCGGCGGTGGTGTGCGATTCGTCGAACCCATCGGCCATCGACAGGAACGCGGTGACTATCAAGAGTCGTGGATGCCGTGCCCCATGAAACCCGCCGCGAAACGCGCCGCGCAGGAGATGTCGGCAAAGGTTGTCGAGCGACTTGCCGGAGCGAATGGCGCAGGCATTTTTGGTGTCGAGTTCTTCGTCAAAGGCGGCGAAGTCATTTTCAGCGAACTTTCTCCTCGCCCGCATGACACCGGTATGGTCACACTGCGTTCTCAGGATCTCTCTGAGTTTGATCTGCACATTCGTGCAATCCTCGGACTACCGATCCCGGAGATTCGCTACACAGGCCCAACGGCCTCCGCGGTGGTTCTCGCGACACGCGATTCCTCAAAAGCGCCACGTTTTACCGGGATTGAGCAAGCCTTGGCGATCCCCGGAGTCGAGGTCCGCATCTTCGGGAAACCCACCACGCGAAAGTATCGCCGTATGGGCGTCGCGCTCGCGCATGGCAAAAGCGCAGACGATGCACGCAAGATCGCGAAGACCGCGGCCGACTTCATCTCCGTGAAATGACGTGGCGAACTGCCAAACGACGCGCGATGACGCGAATCGAGCAATGCCAGCGCATGCCTGCTCATGCCTGCTCATGCCTGCTCATGCCTGCTCATGCCTGCTCATGCCTGCTCATGCCTGCTCATGCCTGCTCATGCCTGCTTACGACGCCCGGCTGGCGCGCGGTAACTCTCACGCGCGATGTCGGGCTTGACACCCTTCGCGACCGGAATGAGCCCCTCGTCTTGCACTGCTTTCCGGAAGATCTCGAGCGTCGTATCGTCGAGCAGTTTCTTCACCGACGCTTGCATCTGAACGAGTCGGTTGTGTAACGCGCAGGGTTCGCCAACGCCGCAGACGCCGCCACCGAAGGGGCAGTTTGCGGAGCGATCTTCGCGCTCAAAAAGCTCATATGGAGCCCGGAGCGAGATTTCCGACGGCGCGCGAGAAAGCGCGTAGCCGCCACCGGGACCAGGGTTCCCCTGCACGAGCCCCGCTTGCGAGAGCGTGGACAGGATCTTGGCGACCATCGCACGCGGGAGCCCGCGCTGATCGGCGATGTCGGCAGAGGAAAGCCTGGTGCGACCTCCGTCCCACACTTCGGCGAGTCGGCTCAACGCGGCAATGGCGGTTTCGGTTTGCTTTCCGTACATGGTGGAGCCACTCCTTACAACACTGCGAACGACAACGCGAAGATTCTTCGTGACTCGCCCAAACTCCGTGCGTTGCGCGAACACAACGTCGCGCGTCTGTAGTGGCGAGTACCTGCGTCCGTGACGAAACCCTGCTGCTCAAGTCTGGTCGTTGAAGTCCTGAGGTGTCGGTCTTGTCCTGTGCATCGAGACTTCGGACGTCGATTCGTGATAAGGATATCCGAGATTCAGTGATTGCAAAAGCACCGGAGAATCCTCGCTTCCCTCGACTCCGCTCCGAGCCTGAGCCACGAACGACGACTCTGAGCCGCGCGCCCCACTTCGGATAGGCTCCCCCGCACTCAACATTCGCGCCGATCCACTCGAATCGGAATTCCGACCGCCCTCTCACGCGCCACCGCACGCGATCCAACATGTCTGCCTTTTACCGCCGCAGCGCCATCTACGCCGCCTTCTTCGCTCCTTCGATGGACATCCGAAATTCGATCGACGCGCTTGTACGCAAGCACTTGCGCCGATCGCCAAAGCGCGTCATCGATCCTGCATGCGGACCGGGGCTTTGGCTTGAGCACTTCCACCGTCAGGGTGCCGAAGTCGCTGGCTGCGATCTTGAGGAAAGCGCGATTGTGGGGGCAAATGAGCGATTGCCAAAGCGTGGAGCACGCGTCCTCGTTGGCGACATGCGTCGACCACCCGATGAACTCGGAGGCGAGTTCGATTGCGCAATCAATCTTGACAACTCGATCGGACATCTCAACGACCCTCTGGATGTCGTTGCGCACTTTGCCTCGATGCGCCAACGCCTCTCGCCACGCGGCATCTACGTCATCGGTCTCGCGATCCGCGAAGCGAAAGATACGATCCCGACGGGCATCGTCTTCGAGCGCGGTCCCGTCGATATCGACGGCGGTGGTTTTGCAGCACTTCGTACAGAATCGCTTGGCTTGGACCCTGTCACGCGATGTGAGCGCATTCGTCAAATCACCATCACGGCAAATGTGCCAGAAACGCCAGCGGTGATCGCTGAGCAGTACGACCTTCTCACCTTCACGTTCGCGATGCTCCAAGACATTCTTGATGCCGCAGGAGGCTTTGAAGTCCTCGACTGCCGCGACGCGACCGACGAAGATCTTCCCACGAAGCCTTTCCGCAAAGGCGCGGGTGATGTCGTACTCGTGCTGCGCGCAAAATCGCCGAGTGCAACGAAGCCCTCAAAGCACATATCGACGCACGCATCGAAGTCCGCTTCGAAGCAATCTCCCAAAAAGTCGCCTGCCAAGAGCCGCTCCGCGCGGAAGCGTGCATGATGCGACTGCTTCGGCCAGTTTCACCGGCGATTCCTGCAGGTTGCGTGCTGGCGGAGTACGACGCGCGCCACCCACGACACATCGCGCAAGACGAAGTGCAACTGCCGCCTGAAGAACGCGCGATCGCAGAGAGCATCCGGTCTGCGCCGCGGCGTACAGGTTTCATTGCGGGACGACTCGCGTTGCATGCAGCACTCGGCGAGAGCGACGCGCGTGCGCACGCGAGTCGACCAATTCTCCGCGATGCGCGTGGCCGTCCGAGTCCCACATGGGATGCGCCGCCCCCGCTCTCGATCGCACACTCGCGGAAGCGCGCGATCGCGATGGTCGCTCCGATCGGTTCATGCGCTGCCATTGGTGTCGACGTCGAAGAAGTCGATGCGCATCGCGCGCACGCGCTGGTGCGCATGTCGCTTTCTGACGCGGAAATCGCGCTGATTCGCGCGACAGATGCCGAACTTCTGCAAGGCCCCATCGCTCTTTGGTGCGCACGCGAGTCGTGCGTGAAAGCGCATGCACTCGAAGTTGGATGGTTTGGAACGGCGCTCGTCGCGACGCGTTTCGAACCCTGCGAATCGCCCATCGAAACCGCGATACGCGCGTGGAAAATCGAGATTGCCTTCGAGAATTCGCCGACATTCGTTGCAACAGCCTGGGCAACCGACGAGGCTGTCTACGCATGCGCGGCGCGCGTGTAAGCGTGCAATACCACGCGCGTTTCAGCGGCGAAATCGGGGCACTTCACGAAGCCAGCCCGCCTGCACGACACCGTAGAGACCAACAAGAATTGCTTCGGCGGAGTCGTGTCCGAGCTCTGCTGTCACCCCGCGCGTTTCACTCCACGCAATCACTTGTGCTGCAAGTTTCACCGCGGATTCCTTTGCGAGCGCGCCATCGCGCGACTCGCGTTCATAGAGAAACATCGATCGCCACGTCGACGCCTGCACCGCGCGGAAGTGAATCCCTCGATGGACCGCGGCGCGCTCCCACGCGTCGGCAAGGTCGCCTCCACCTTCTACGATGAGCGAATGCACATGCGGCACTTCGTCGAGAATCGCGGCCGATGCCGCGCGCAGCGCGTCCTTTGATTGAAACCGCCTTGCGCGGACCGACTCCAGTTTCCCGTCGCGGCCGTAGACGGCGAGTCCCGTCGCGAGCCCCAAATCCACCGCGAGAAACTTTGACTTTTCCCCAAGAATCCGCAGCGTCGGGGTACGCAGCGCTTCCGCAGACCGCGAAATTCCCGCAGATTTGCGCCGCTCTTCTGCCTCAAGCTCGGCGGCGGCAGCAGCCCGCTCCGACTTTGGTGGAGTTCGTTTCCCCCACTTCGGCTCGTCAGATTTCTCTCGTCGACCCATACGAGAAGCCTAACGAGACCCGCGCCACGACGGGCTTCCATCGAACTCGCGAATTGGAGCATTCGCCCTACTTCCCCTACATTGCGCGGCATGGCACTTCCCCATCTCACCGATGAAGAAACTCGCACCTGGACCCGCGAACAAAAGGATCGCTGGTGGCTTGAGAATGTCTTCCGCGGCAACATGCCGCAGTTGACGATTCGCGCCGCAATCACGGGGTTCTTCCTCGGCGGCGTACTCTCGGCCACAAATCTCTACATCGGCGCAAAGACGGGTTGGACACTCGGCGTCGGCGTGACGAGCGTGATTCTCTCGTTCGTCATCTTCCGCGCGCTTTCCAAGGTGCAAGTCTCGAAGGACATGACGATCCTCGAGAACAACGCGGTGCAGTCGATCGCGACGGCAGCCGGCTACATGACCGGCCCACTCATCTCGGCCTTGATGGCCTATATGTTCGTCACCAACACCACGATGGAGTGGTACAAGATGCTTGCGTGGAACATCATCGCGAGCATCCTCGGCGTGCTCGTGGCGTTCCCCATGAAGCGACGCTTCATCAACGATGAACAGCAGCCGTTCCCCGAAGGCCGCGCCTGCGCAGTCGTTCTTGACTCGCTGTACCCCGATGCCCCACAAGGCGGCACAAAGAACATGCAAGGCAACGTGCCTGTTGCCACGCCAAAGTCAGCCAGCGATTCTGGAGTCGATGCAGGCGTGTTCAAGGCCAAGGCACTCGCGGTCGCTGCAGGTATCGGCGCCGGCCTGCAACTCTTCGTCGCCGCGGGATACATGGCGATCTTGCAAATCCTCGTCGTTGGTTCTTCGAAGGCCAAAGACACGCTGTGGAAGATTCCCGAGCAACTTGACGAGTGGATTTACCATCGCGCCGTCGACAATCCGAACGCGTGGTTACCCAACATCAACGGCATCAACTTCAAGCAACTCGGCGTCTCCGCAGCGTTTGATCTGGCAATGGTCGGTGCTGGCGGCCTGATGGGAATGCGCATCGCGTCGAGCGTCATGCTCGGCATGGTGGCCAACTTCCTCATCGTCGCACCGATCATGATTTCGATGGGCGAGATCGTGCCGAAGAACTATGCCGCGATCGTGCAGCCGGACGGCACCTACAACATGGCCGACGCAGTGTTCGGTCGCGCGTACCTCACCAATTCCTGGTGCCTTTGGTGGGGCGTGGCCATGATGGTCACCGCGTCGATGGTCGGACTTTTCGCCAAGCCGAAGTTGCTCATCAGCGCGTTCGCTGGCCTCTTCAGTCGCAAGGCGAAGAGCGACGATTGTCTGAAGGACATCGAGCTTCCGATCAAGTGGAGCATCATCGGAATCCCGATTGTTTCTGCGGTCATCATTTGGCTGAACTGGTATTGGTTCGGCGTCAATCCATGGCTCGGTGCACTTTCGATTCCGTTGATCATCGTGCTCACGCTGATCGCCGCGAACGCCACCGCGCTCACCTCCACGACGCCGACGGGTTCACTCTCGAAGATCACGCAGTTCACCTTTGGTGCGATGCAGCCAGCCAATCCTGCGACGAATCTGATGACCGCAGGCGTGACGACGGAAGTCGCATCCAACGCGTCGAATCTCTTGATGGACATCAAGCCCGGCTACATGCTCGGCGCAAAGCCACGCCAACAGGCGATCGGGCACTGCATCGGAATCTTCGCCGGCGCGATCGCTTCAACTCCACTCTTCTACATCCTGTTCATGTCGAACAAGGCGGCAGAAACCTCGATCAAGGATCACATCACCGAGAAGTGGGCGGTTCCTGGCGCGATCCAATGGGCAGCGATTTCAGATGTCATCGCAGGTATGGGTCAGTCGGGCGTCGAACTCGTTCAGAGGGGTGCCGACGGGATCTCGAAACTCTGGGGCGTGCTCCCTGTCTCGGCCGCGTGGGCGATGCTCGCCGGCGCGATCATCGCACTGGCCTTCGAAGTTGCCCGAACCGCGACGAAGGGCAAGTTCCCACTGAGCGCCGTCGGCATCGGCCTCGGCATCGTGCTCCCGCCGGAGTCGACGCTCGCCATGTTTGTTGGCGCTTGCATCTTCTCGTTCTTTGAGCGGAAGTATCACCACGCCATCGGCTCGTTCGGTTGGCGACTCTGGGTCGACTCGAAGGAAGCCGTGTGTGCCGGACTCATTGCGGGTTGGGCATTGCTCGGCGTCGGCGACGGCATCATCGCGGCGTTCGGAGAGCAGATGGGAATCTACGAGACGGAAGAAGACCGCAAGGCGGCGGAAGAAGCCGCCGCAAAGACTGGACAGGCTCGCGCACTTGAACTGACTCCGGCAGAGCAACACGCAGAGGAAGTTCTTCGCGGCTAGTTGTGCCGCACATGCGAACTGCGGAACGCGACGTTGTGTGCGATCGCGTCCGCTGAATAAGGCGAATTCCTCCTTTGCGCTTGTTGCCCAACTTCGGAATAGAAATTGGCGCGCGACCCTTGACGCAGTGCAACACAGGCCTATGCTCCGCACCCCGATGATCACCCAGCGCACCAGCGTCGACCGCAAGCACATGAACGTGCACAAGCACATGCAGACCAAGCATGTGATGCATGTCCTCATGCCGACGCCGGACCACCGCTGAACGAACACAGATCTCGCTCATCGTTCTCTCCCCGACGCCGGCAATCGCCGGCGTCGGTCGCTTTTCGCGTCCGTCGTGGCGAAATCTCGCTTCGACCACCTTCACCTTGGCTGCACTCCCCACGCGCGACGGCCACGCGCAGATCGCGAAAGGACCAACTCCCCATGACCGCCTGCACTACGAGCTTTTCATTCATCGTTGAGCCACAACTTGCACGACTCGCCACCAAGGACGCGGAATCATCAATCCCATCCATCGCCCTTCAGCAAAAACTCATCGAACGATTTGCCGCACGAATTTCAAGTGGCGCGGATGAAATCGTCCCCTTCACAACCGTTGAGCGCGCCGCCTGCGCCGTTGCGTCGACGTACGCGACGGGCCGACGCGTCGGTCTCGCCACAACGCAGACTTCGCTGCTCGCTTCCTGCGCAGCCGCCGCCGCGAGCTCAACGCGCCCATTGGATGCGAACGAGGGAGCAACCCAGAGTGCGCTCATCGACTTGGCGCGTGAGGTCGATGTTCTCATCTTGGAGGCCCCGCAAATCTTCGGGGGCGACGTTCGCGAGCCTCTCACCCCTCGCCAACTGCTTGAACTGCGTGCGCGGGCTTCACGAACATTGATCGTGCTCGACCTCCTCAACGAGGATCTCGCGCGAACGCCGCTCACCCAAGCCGCGCTCCTCATTCCGGGCACGCTTGTACTGCGCGGATTCGGGCTGCTCTGGGCAGCTGAGGGTGCCACCACACTCGCGAAAACGGCCTTCATCGCAGGAGCACCTGGCCTTGTGTCGGCACTCAGACGCCATGAGTTCACGCTCGAGTCACTGGAACGTGTCGTGTCGGAACTCGACGCCGTCGACATCGATCGCCGCGTGCAGGCTGCTGCGCGGACCCGCCGAGCGAATCTCGCGCACGCCTGAAGTCAGGCGTATGTCGACATCGGTGATCGTCGTGTGAGGCGTACGGTCTCTGCGTACGGCATGACCAATCCGGCAACGCCTGTCATCGCGACGCGAGAAACGGGCTGCGAGTCTGCGAGCCGCGCGCACGTTCCCGGAGCACGCCTCTCGTCGCTATATTGCTTTGCACACCACGCGGGTGTAGCTCAGTTGGTAGAGCGTCAGCTTCCCAAGCTGAATGTCGCGGGTTCGAGTCCCGTCTCCCGCTTTCGTCGTTGCATGGAACGCACTCAACCGGCGGCGAAGCGAAGTTCCGATCGAACTTCGCAACCGCCGGGTTTGCTCGCTTCCGCGGATTCGCGCCGACGTTCGCCCCGCAGCGGATCCCGAAAAACAAAAAATTCTGAGCAATTTTTCCCCTTGGAAAAACTGCCTGAACGTTCGGAAACCTCGCAAACCGGGATTACATTTCGTCCTCCCGGGGCGAGAACTTCTCGACGAGACGCAAGGATGCACGCGACCACCACTCTCCAATTCCGAACCTCAACAGTCCTCTCAACGCTCGCGCTCGGCGGCGCAGCGATATTGCTTGGCCAGGTTTCAGCGCGCGCCGGTGGAAAGGGTGATGGCGGCGTCGCTGGCGGCTCGACCAGCTGTGCAACCGCCGTTGGCGCAGTTGTTGGCGACAACGCGTTTGACACGACGTCCGCAACAGCGTCCGCGGCTATTCCTACCGGTGGAAACTGCTCGGCGCACACGATCTACAAAGCAAACTACTTCACGTTCACACCACCGGCCGACGCGACGTTCACGTTCTCAACCTGTGGTGCGGCCTCTTGGGATACGCGCATCGCGATCATGAGTGCCTGCCCAGGAACCACCGGCGCGACGCTCCTTTCCTGCAACGACGATGCCTGCGACCTGCAGAGTCAACTGAGCGTAGCACTCGTCGGAGGCACCACGTACCGCGTGGTCGTCGGTGGCTACGGCAGTTCGAACGGTGGCCCCGGAACACTCACCATCACCGAAGGTTCAGGCGGTGGCGGTGGTGGTGGCGGCGGCGGTTTTGGTGCCGACGTGATCGTTGGCGCGATTCCCGACATCGCAAAGTATGGCTCGGTCAATGCCAATGGCCAAACCATCATGGCGTATGCCATCGGAACGACGAGCTGCAACATTGGTACTTCGCAACTCGAGTGGTTCGCGCAGCCGGACAATCGACACCCGTTTATTCCGCAGAATATGTACCGTCACAAGAACGGTCGTCTTGAGCAGATCGGACAGAGCTGGGGCAAGCACGGCTTTACCGCGTTGCAAGGCACGCTTTGTGGATCATGCGAGGCATCAAGCACCGGAACCTACCTTGGCGTCGGATGCTCCGATCCGTATAGCGCTGGACTCAACGGCGGCCAGAGCGGGCTTGGTACGCGGAAAGAAGTCAACGCTGCGACCGGAGTTTTCCCCGGCACGTACAACTCAGGCATGCCCACCGCGCCCGCGACGATCGGACGTCGCCTCCAAGTCAATGGAAATGACCTCAATCCCAGTTTGAACGCGGGTTCGAGTTACCTCGTCGAGGCGCAATACATCCATGCCCAAGATGCGGCAGGCGGAAATGACAACAACAACGCATCGTGGCGCGCGCTCTCCGTGGGCTCACTGAGTTCCGGCGCGTACACGCTCACCCTCACAGGCGCGACAGTGCAGCAGAAGGCAGCAATCGAAGCTTGGCCGACATTCAACAGCGCGATCGTGCTCGCGAACGTGGATATTGAAGGTGACGGACGCTTCATCGTCGGTCACTACGCAACCAACAATGGCAATGGAACGTGGCGTTACGAATACGCCATCTTCAACATGAACTCCGATCGATCGGGCCGATCGTTCTCGGTGCCCGTTCCAGCCGGAGTCACGATTACGAATGCGGGATTCCACGACGTCGACTACCACTCAGGCGACCCGTATGACCTGACCGATTGGTCGATTTCAACGAGCGGCGGCTCCGTGACGTGGACTGGCGGCACCTACGCCACCAATCCGAACGGAAACGCTCTCCGATTTGCGACGATGTACAACTTCTGGTTCGACGCGACGACTCCTCCCCAGGATGTCGCGGCAACCCTCGGACTGTTCAAACCAGGTGCGGCTGGCGCACCGAACGCGATGTCGGTGACCGTCAAGGGACCGACCGGCACAAGCGTGCCCGGCGATCTCAACGGTGATGGCACGGTGAATGCAGCAGATCTCTCCGCACTTCTCGGCAACTGGGGCGGTAGCGGCACCGGCGACATCGACGGTGACGGTTCAGTCGGCGCTGCCGATCTTTCCGCGCTGCTCGCCGCCTGGGTTGGCTGATCACGCAGACGGAGAGCGTGCGCACGTGAACCCTCCTCCTTCGCGGCCTCCGGTTCCTGTTTGTGCCGCCTGACACTTTTCTTGGGCTCCACCGACTTCCCTCCTTCTCCCGCTTCAAGCATCCCATCTTCAGCCATGAACACGAAGATCCTCCTCGCCAGCCTTCCCGTCGGCCTCGCATCCATCCTCCTCGGACAGTTCACCGCGTCCGCGGTTCCGGGTACCACGGACGAGGGCGGCGCGGCCGCCGCAGGTGCCGACGTCATCGTTGGCGCGATCCCCAATGTCTCGAAGTACGGGTCTGTCGTGGTCGGTGGGCGAACCGTCATGGCCTACGCGATCGGTACCACGAGTTGCAACATTGGAACCGCTCAACTTGAGTGGTTCGCATCGCCGGACAATCGACACCCGTTCATCCCGATGAACGCGTTCCGCTATCGGAATGGCCGATTCGAACAAATCGGGTTGAGCTGGGGCAAGCACGGCTTCACCGCGCTGCAGCAAACCCTGTGCGGCTCATGCCAAGCATCCAGCACTGGCAACTATCTGGGCATTGGTTGCTCGGACCCCTACTCCTCGAGCCTCAACGGCGGTCAGAGCGGACTCGGTGCACGTCACGAGATCAACGCCGCCACTGGCGTCTTCCCGGGCAGTTACAACTCGGGTATGCCTGGTGCAGCGGCCACCATCGGTCGCCGGTTGCAAATTGACTCGGCCTTCCTTGATCCCGCCCAGAACTCAGGCTCGCAGTACTTCTTCGAGGCGCAGTACATCCACCAACAGGACGCGACTGCGGGCAACAAGATGAACAACGCGTCCTATCGTGGATTTACGGTTGGCGCACTGATGTCGGGGGCGTACAGCCTGACGCTGACGGGCGCGACGATCCAGCAGAAGCCCGCGATTGAGGCGTGGCCGCTGATCGATACGAACGCGTCAATTGCGAATGCCGATGTACCCAACGACGGCCGCTTCATCGCTGGCGTCAGCGTTCGGAACAACGGGAATGGAACCTGGCGATACGAGTACGCAGTCCACAACCTGAACTCTGATCGCGCAGGGCGCTCGTTCACTGTGCCCGTCCCAAGCGGAGTCTCCGTCACGAACATCGGGTTCAAGGACATCGATTACCACTCCGGCGAACCGTTCAGCCCAACCGACTGGACGAGCTCGGTGGCAGATGGCCTCGTCTCTTGGACCGGTGGCGCCTACGCGACAAGCGCGACCTCAAACGCGCTGCGTTTCGCCACGATGTACAACTTCTGGTTTGATGCAGACCAACCGCCACAAGTGGTTCAAGCGGCGATCGGTCTCTTCAAGCCTGGCTCCGCAGGGATGCCTTCTTCGATCAATGTCGCATCCAAGGGACCTTCGGCTCCGCCGACGAATCCCGCGGACCTTGATGGAGATGGCGTTGTTGCGGCCGAGGATCTCACCATTCTCCTCTCGAACTGGGGAGGCTCCGGCGAGGGTGACATCAACAGCGATGGCACCATCGACGCCGAAGATCTCACCGCGTTGCTCAGCGCTTGGTCGGCGTGACGGCCTGTTCGGGAAACATTTTTCGGGTTCTGGCTTCTCGACGCAACGCACGTGAGGCTTCGTTTCTGAACCCCTACTCCGCTTTGGGGCTACTGATTGCCGGCCGCAAGCCGACCTTCTGTGCCGCGCGCGGACAGGGCCTCGTCAGAGCGAGCTCTCCATGCGTCACTTGAGGGAGTTACGGAACTTGCGCCAGCGCCACAAACCACCGATCCTGTCGTCATGACCGCTGAGCGCGTTACCCCGCCATCCGGCCACGAGACGGAGCCTCGGGCACACAACATTGGACGCGCGCTCCGCTATGCGCTCTTCCATCTTCGTGAATCTCAGGCACCGACGATGGCGGCGAACCTGGCGTTTCGCACGCTGTTCGGCTTGCTGCCGGTTCTGGTTGTCGCAACGATCGTGACGCGCGCGCTTCTTGGTGACGGCTTCGACGAACTGGTCGTCCACACTACAGAGACGCTTGGGCTCGATGACGTGGCCATTGCCGGCTCCGACGAGACCTCTCGCGTTCCACTCGGCGCATGGCTTCAATCTCTTGCAAAGGAAGCCGCAGCAATCGACCTCTCTGCAATCGGGCTTGTCGGCTCGCTCGCAGTTGTTTTCTCCGCTGTCTGGACGATGGTGGCGATCGAATCGAGTTTCAACGCGATTTATCGCGCACCGAATGGGCGACCATTCGTCCGCCGCGTCCTCATCTATTGGTTCGTGATCACCGCGGGCCCTGTGCTCTTCGCGGCAATTCCGATCGCACTCAAAGCTGCATCGGGCGCACTCGGCGCGAACAGCGTTTTCTCGCAAGCGTTCGCATGGACATTTTCGCTGATCGGTGGCTTCGTATCGCTTTGGGTGTTACTCACGGCGGCATATGCGACCGTACCGAACGCGAAGGTTGACCTTCGCAGCGCGATCATTGGCGCCTTTGTTGCAACGCTCTTTGTTGAAATCGGCAAGCGTTTTCTTGGTGCTTCGCTCGCAGGCAGTTTCTCCGCCAGCCGGCTTTACGGCTCGCTCGGCCTCGTGCCGCTCTTCATGCTTTGGATCTACGTGATGTGGCTTGTCGTCCTCTTCGGACTTCAAGTTGCCGCGATCCTTCAAGGGCTCTCCCGCGACGGACGACTCCTCGCGAGCGGGGCGAACGCTGCTGATGTCTTCGAGCCCGCCGAAGCGATCGGCTGTTTTGAAGCAATCTGCGATCGATTCCGCGCCGGAAAGGGAGCGTCTATTGACACGCTTGTGCGGGCATGTGCAGTCTCGCCCGCAAACGCACGACGCCTTTTGACAGGCTTCGAGAAGGCTGGCCTCGCCCATCGAATCGATGGCGACGAACGCCGATTCGCACCATCACGCCCACCGGAAACGATCCTTCAACGTGATGTCCTGCGTGTTGGATTTGCGATCAGTGATGGCGGGACAGAATGCCACGCTGCCGACACCGTCACGGTGCTGCGCGATGCACAAGTCGCTCGACTTGGCGACGCATCATTCACGGGCCCACTCTCGCGTCCCGGCAGCATGCACTCCACCCGATAGTCGCGCGATACCCGCGCGACAGGCGTGCGCCGAGTTCCTTCCGATGACATCAGTGCACAAGCGACTCGACGTTGACCACATGCGTGGCGCATGTGCACGAGTCTTCCGCACGATGTGTTTGTTACTGAGGACACGGGCCCCACGCCGCGAGAAGAAGCGACAAATCTGCCGCATCGACGAAGCCATCGTCGTTCACGTCCGCGCCGAAGGAGGGGTCGCCCCACGTCGCGAGGAGAAGTGAGAGATCGGAAGCCGTCACCGCACTGTCGCCATCGATATCGGCGGGACATGGATCCCCACCACCGCCGCCGCCACCGTTCGCATCGAGTTCGATCACGGCGATGTGGGCATATCCTGAACCGGCATCGTTGAGGTCATTCCACTTCCCCGACGAACCAAGCATCTCTGCGTAATCTTCAACTCCGCCTGAATTGTTTGGTTCGCCTGCGTTCCAGTTGGTGTACTTCGCGGGAGATCCATCAGACCACTCGAACGAGCCCTCGACGTTCTTGTCTGAAAAGCCGATCCAAATGCGTCGATCAACTCCGCCGAGCGTGCGAAAGTTCTGCCAGACAAAGTCTTGCTCGTCTGCATCTCCAATCGAGACGAGGTGTCCGCCAAGCGAAACACCAAGCGCCTCCGCCGCAGTCCACGTCGTTGCTGTCACGGCGACATAACGCCGACCTGTCGACTTGTTCGTGACATCACCGAGTAATGCGATCGGCGCAACCGTGATCGTGCCCGTTCCCATGCCCGTGGTCGTCGTGTTGTAGTACGAGCCCACACGGATGAGGTACTCGCTTCCGGCTTCCGCGTTGAACGTCACCTTTGACTGCGTTGTGCAGTTGTCATCGATACAGGCGATGATCGGCGAACCACAATCGGCGCCGCCGTAGACAGCGATCTTTGTGTCCAACGTCGTCTGTGAGCAACTCGCAACATCAACGACGAAACTCTCGGTCGGACGGAAGCGATACCAAACGTCGTTGTAAATATTCTGGTTGCTGAAGAAGTTACAAAGGACATCAGCCGCGCCGTCCGTCGTGGCACCAACCGTGTTGAATTCGTACGTGCCGTACCCCTTGATGAATTGGGCGTCGAGGCAGCTGTCCGCACCCTGTGCAGCAGCAAGCCCCGTCACCGCGAGCGCGGTTGCGAGCGAGAGAGAGACAATGGAGCAAGCCGTGTGCATCGTGAAGTCCTGATGGGTAGGAATCCTGGTCGATCCGAGCGCGCGTCGCGCTGAGGAGTCGCTCCCTCGCGGAGGGAACGCGGACGCCCGCGACGTCCGACAAGTTCGCCCGTCCGGGCGCGAATGCAAGGAGTTCATTCAGAGTTCGGAGGAGAATCCAAACCAACCGACCCGAAACCACAGAATTTGGCCCCGAATGACTCCGTTTTCGCAATCATTCTCCGAAACCCGTCGTTGAAGACCGGAGACACAAACTATGCGCCGCACACTCCTTGCGCTTCCCCTCACGCTCCTAACTGCTTCCGCAGCAACGCCCTTGGCGGTTGTCGTGGCCTTGCATGCTGCTCGCGTCGCGGCTGCGACAGGAACGGCCGGAGCAATCGAGACGGAAACCAAGCGCGAGCGTCAGGGTGAGATGCAGGGCGAGATGCAGGGTGAG
>CAIWCL010000004.1 GCA_903911205.1 uncultured bacterium | reverse complement strand
GAGAGAGAGCCGAGAGAGAGCCGAGAGAGAGCCGACGGAGAGTGTTGTTCTCTGCGGGCTGCCTTCCTTCGGAGGGCAACCTCCGGCGGAGTTTGGAGCAATTTGCTCGCAGGTCAAGAGAGATCGGGGCTGTCGCCCGAGAATCGGTGCGTCCGATTCGTTGCATCAAGAAGGTTGCGTTCTCATGAATCGCCGGATTTCTGCGATCGCGGTGAGCTTTGGTGCTTGCCGTACGCTTCGGTGATGCCGGAACGTTCGAACACTTCGCCTTCCCCCGCGACTGTCCCCGCGACTCTCCCCGTGACAGCATCCGCCGACTTCCCTGTCGCGCTCACCATTGCGGGCTCCGATCCATCTGGTGGAGCTGGGCTACAGGCTGATCTGAAGACGTTCCACCAACACCATGTCTACGGCATGAGCGCCGTGACGCTCTGCACCGTTCAAAACACACGTGGCGTGATGGCGGTGGAATTCCTCTCGCCCGAGTTCGTTCGCGCGCAGATCGAAGCGGTGATTTCAGATATCCCGCCTCGTGCCGCAAAAACTGGCGCACTCTGCCGCATCGACATCATCCGCACGGTTGCCGAATGCGCGCCTACGTTCCACTTTCCACTGATCATCGATCCAGTCATGGTTTCGAAGCACGGTCATCCGCTTCTCGATGACGAGGCGGTGCGCGTCGTGATCGAGGAACTCCTTCCGCATGCGACGCTCGTCACCCCAAATCTCTTCGAAGCGGCTCGGTTGACGGGATTGCGCGTCGAGTCTGCGAGCGACATGGAGCGCGCCGCACGCATGATCGCGTCGATGGGGCCGAAGCATGTGCTTGTGAAGGGCGGGCATCTTCCGTGTGATCCGATGGACCTTCTTTGGTCGGAAGGCACCACCCGCGCGTTCCGCGCAGAACGCATCGAGACAACCTCGACGCACGGCAGCGGCTGCACGCTGTCCGCGGCGATCACCGCGCGCAGCGCGAGAGGTGACACCATCGAAGAAGCGCTGGTCGGGGCGCGTCTCTTTGTGCGACGGGCAATGCTCGCTGCGCCTCGCCTCGGGGGTGGTGTTGGACCGCTTCACCACGGCGTCGCCACATCCGATTGATGCGGCGACGACGCGCGGCGGCCGAGCACGCCCGGTTACAGCCTCGCTCAAAAGCCTCAAAAGCCTCAAAAGCCTCAATAGCCTCAAGAGCATCAAGCGCCTCAAAAGCCTCCAGAGCATCAAGAACCTCCGGAGCAGCGAGTCTGCGATGTAGGAAAATGCCGATGGCAAAAGCGACGCCGCCGGCGCGGAAAGACGTGCGTCGGCGGCGTCATAAGAAAGAGAACTCGACGGATGCGGCGTTGGTGCACGTCCGCGGGATGCTCGCTCGGTTCTGTCTGACGGATGCGCCGGGCTTCCATCCGCGCGGCATCCCGACTGGCCCCATGTTTGGCTTTGTCGGCTTCGACGCACCGTATCGCTGCAGATACAGCTTCGTCTCGCCTCCTCGCCACTCGGGCGCCGACGCGGATTTCGTGCCTTCGGCGATCCGTCCGACAGAACCTAGTCGCACGCGCCCCACGCGGCGAGCATTGCCGAAAGATCCGCGGCGTCGGTCCATCCGTCGCCATCCACATCGGCGCTTGAGTCGAGCCCCCAATGCGCAAGGAGAACGCCGAGATCGGCGGCATCCACGATGCGGTCGCCGTTCACATCCGCGCGGCACGGTGCAGAACCTGGTGGCAATCGTCCCCACGCGACGAGGCCGGTGGGCGAAGAAACAGTGGACGACATTTGCACGGTGCATCCAAACGAGACACTTCCGCCCGGCGGAATCGCGTCGTTCCATCCAACATTCGAGACGATGTACGCATCGCCGTCGCGCGTGTACGCCGCGTTCCAGAGGCTCGTGACCGACGCGAGCCAGTTGAACTCAACTTTCCAACCGCGCACTTCGGCAACCGAGGTGTTTGTGATGGTGAATTCCGCTTGTCCTCCGCCTTGCCAAACGTTCGTGAACTCAAACGAGGTCGCGAGCGGAATGAGTGTCGGATCACTGCCTTCGCCCTTCTCGCCGTAATCGACGCCGCCGAAATCGACATCGCTCGCCGAGAAAAACGCTTCGCCCGCCGGGTCGTCGCGCTGCCAAATGACGAACAAGACATGTCGGCCGACGCGCTCAGGAATCTCAAGCGTCATGACGTAATGCATCGGTGCGCCGCCGGCGCCACAGTGGCATTCTTTGCCCGACTTCCCGCATGACCCTGTGAGTGTCGCGGTGTCGCCGCCGGCGATTGGCTCAAGGTCGCTCCACTTGAGCGGTTGCCGTGGGTCGTAGCCCGACTTGGTCATGTATGCGAAAAACGCGCTCGGCTCATGCGGCGTCGTGGCGCAGAAGCGGCACTCTCGAGGTCCGGCGGTGATCGGTGTCGCGTACCAATCTGTGCGCGCGAGATTGAGGCCTGCGTACTTGTCGCGCCCAGCACCCGCGAGTTGTCCATCGGGAATCTCTCCTTGATAGTTGTGGCTCGGGATATTCCGTGAGACTTCATGCCAGTCGTAAAACGGTTGCGTACCACCAACGGCGATCGCCGCAGCCGCCGCCGGACTCTGCGGGGTTTGCGGGTTCTCTTGGAAGATCTTGTAGACGCGGCTCGGCGGATCAGCCATCGAACCATGTGCGTGCGCGGCGGTCGAAGAAAGCCCTATCGCCGTGAGCGCCATCGCCGCAAACACGGGGATCGAAGGCCGGAATTGCTGGCGCGGACACTGGTCACGCGGGTCGCGATACGCACCAGGCGCAAGGAGCGCGTGAGGGTGTTGGGTGTCCGCTTTGGTTTCCTGTAGGGTGTCCATAGACGCTCGCTTTCAGAGCGCCCCCCGATTTGGCCATCAGCAACGTACGGTTAAATCTGAGGAAAGCGAATCGAAACTCACGCGTTTGTGGGAGACCGCGGCAACAAGGCTCACGCAAGGGGGAACGAGGGCGCGTGCGGTGTCGCCGCCAAGCGCGAGCGCCTTGGATCGTCGCCCCTATTCTGTACGTCATGACCACGGCCAGTGACGCTGCAAGTTGGAAGATCGAAACGACCTACGCCGAACTTCCGGATGCCTATTGGGCCGACGCAGAGCCTGCGCGATTTCCTTCGCCTCAACTCGTGGCATGGAACGAACCGCTCGCGCGTGAGCTCGGAATGCCCACGAATGCGCTTGCGAGCGACATACGCGCACGCTTCGCGACTGGTGCCTGGCTTCCATCCGGCGCGAGGCCGATCGCACAGGCGTACGCGGGGCATCAGTATGGCCACGGCACCATGCTCGGCGACGGCCGAGCGATCCTCGTTGGTGAACATCGCGCGTCGTCTGGAGCGCTCGTTGATTTGCACCTGAAAGGTGCGGGGCAAACGCCATTCTCGCGTCGAGGCGATGGCCGAGCAGCGCTCGGGCCCATGTTGCGCGAGTACCTGGTGAGTGAGTCGATGCACGCGCTTGGAATCCCAACGACGCGCAGCCTCGCCGTCGCAACCACGGGCGAGATGATCGCGCGAGATGGCCTGAAGCCGGGTGCAGTTCTCCTGCGCACGGCGGCGAGTCATCTGCGCGTGGGGACCTTCGAATATGCCGCGGCACTTGGCGATCGCGCGCTCCTGCAACGGTTGACGGAGTATGCGATTGCGCGGCACGATGCGGATCTCGCAGGCGATGCTGATCGCATCGCGCGATTTCTGCGTCGTGTGGTCGAGCGGCAAGCGCGCTTGATCGCGCAGTGGCAATCCATCGGATTCGTTCATGGGGTCATGAACACCGACAACATGACCATCTCCGGAGAGACGATCGATTACGGTCCGTGTGCGTTTCTCGATCGATATGACCCTGAGACGGTGTTCTCTTCGATCGATCGCTTCGGTCGCTATCGATACAGCCAGCAGCCTGCGATTGCGCAGTGGAATCTCGCGCGGCTCGCGGAGGCGCTCTTGCCGCTGCTTGAGGAGCGTGAAGGCGACGAGGCGCGCGCCATCGATCGCGCGAATGATGTGCTCGCTGTGTTTCCAGCGACGTTCGAGCACGCGCGTCTTGCGGCGTTTCGTGCGAAAGTCGGGCTTCTCTCTGAACACCCGGAGGATGTTGCGCTGATCACCGATCTCCTCGCATGGATGCATGCGTCGAACGCTGATTTCACCAACACGTTTTGCGCGCTTGCCGACGTCGTGCATGAGGAGCACGGTTCGTTTGATGCACTTCCTGGCGATGACAAGTCGAAGCATGCATTCGTTGCGTGGCACGCGCGTTGGCGCGCGCGAATTGCGCGCGAGGTGGACGGTGTTCACGGCGTCGCGGCACGTCTGCGCGCGATGAATCCCGCATTGATTCCACGCAACCATCGGGTAGAGGAGGCTCTCGCGGCAGCAGAATCGGGGAATCTCGCGTCGTTCGAGTCTCTCGCTGATGCCCTGCGTAGGCCATTTCATCCGTTGCCGACCGACGCGCCGTTTCGCGAGCCTGCACCAGCCGAGTTCTGCGGATATCGCACGTTCTGCGGAACCTAGATCGACGGGCAGAGCATGCTTCAGGACGGGAAACGGGGCCGAGCCCTTGCAGAACCGGCGAAGTGCTGGAATACCTAGCCCCGAGGGACGACGCAGCACCGTCACGTCTGCGTGGGGTGGGTCACGCCGTGGCAGGAGCCCAACGGGCGAGCATTGCCGCGCGGTCGGTGTCCGACCAGAAGTGGCGGCAGAAGGGGCCGTCGATCGTTGCGGCAACGGCTGCTGGACGGCGCGCGATGGCGGCACGAGCGATCTCAGCGACCGCAGTACTCGCATGGGCGAATGAGAGTGCGCCATTCTTCGGCTCCACGTTGATAGCGGGGCGCTTGAAGAACATGCGGAGCGCATCAGACTTTCGCGCATCGGAAATGTCAGTGCGCAGCAACTGGATACGCCACGGGCCGTGCTCGCGGCTCTCGAATCCGCGGTCTGCATCAAATGGCGATGTCAGAGGATCCCAGCCAAGTGCGACCGCAACGTCTTCGCGCATCCAACGGATCATGAGGTCTGAGGGAAAGCGACCAAAGATGATCTCTTCCGCGCGATCGACGAGCTGCCGACGGTCATGGGCATCGCTCGAGGGATTCAAAAACTCCGGATAGACCGACGCCGCACTCAATACGAAAATGCTGTGCGCGACAGCCCACGGGTCGCGGACCATGATGACAAAGTCCGCCTCGCGGCGCGGTTCGAGAATACCGAGCCGAACCGCCCAATCTCCAACGTGACAGGACTTTGGAATTCCCTGATCTTGGTGCGCGAACGACTCTCGTTCGCGCACGCGAGGAACCAGATTGTGAGAGGCGAGCATGTGTGCTTTCGCCGCTGTTCCAACGCCCGCGCGACGGATCGCATGATGAATCGATGTGCTCGCGGTGCGATAGGCGGCGTAGGTTACGGCAGGTCGACCGCCAATCGCCTGCATGGAGAAGCACAGTCGCTTGATCGCGTACCGGAGCAGAAAGCTCGGTTTATTTGCGAGCAGCGAAGGTTGACTGGCGACCATGTGTGCAGGCTAACGGCATCGTTTCCCACGCGAGACGGCAATACCGGCAGAAGGGGCAAACTTCAGAGTTTCGGCCAGATTTCTCAGCTCAGAAGTCGATGCGCGGAAGCAACTTGTGCGGCGAGAGGATCGCTTCCGCTGTCCGATCGAAGCCCGCCTTGCACGTGCATCTCCGCGGCGGTGGCTTTCGAGGTCTGTCTTTGCGGGTTGCTTCCACATGTCAAATATCAAGAGTCCGGACGCGATGGAACCGTGTCTTCTGCGATGTCTTCTGCGATGTCTTCTGCGATGTCTTCTGCGATGTCTTCTGCGATGTCTTCTGCGATGTCTTCTGCGATGTCTTCTGCGATGTCTTCTGCG
>CAIWCL010000003.1 GCA_903911205.1 uncultured bacterium | reverse complement strand
TGTGCATCGAAGTTCCGGTGCTGCCGCGCGACGGCGCAAAGAGCTCGAACCACGCCTGTTCCGTGGCGTAGCGACGGTTCTGTGCATTCACGCGCGACGGTGATTCGGGCCGATGCTCTCCATCCTCCGTCACTACACTGCGACCCCCGGAACGGAATCCCGGAACTGTGTCTTCGCGCGCATGGTCGGTGGCGCGGTGATAGCAGCGACCCGCAGGAAACATGCGGCAAACCATGCGGGCGATCGTCCGCTCGAGCGAGCCACGGACGAAACCGCGGGCGAAACCGCGGGCGAAACCACGGACGAAACCGCGGACGAAACCGCGGACGAAACCATGGAAGGAACCATGGAAAGAACTATGGAGCCAGCCGACGCAATTTCCAACGCCGAGTCGAACGCGGGGACACCGCCGCTCGCGTTGCTGCACGAGGCGATCGCGCGCGGCGATTTCGGTGACCCGGGTGAGTTCCACACGGGCTTCCCGTCGGGCTTGTCACCCGAAGTTTCCACGGATCTTCCTTCAGCGTTTCCCTCCCGGCGTGGGTTCCTTCAGGCCACCGTACTCAGTTCATTCGGGCTTGCCTTGGCGGCATGCTCCGCGACGACGCGCTCGGCTCGCATTCCTCCGCCGGAATGGTCTGATGTGCCTGCGACGCCGAAGCCGCCCGTCGTTGCAGTGAAACCCGCGCCAAAGGCCCCGCCCGCGACGTCCAAGCCGATCGGCGAGACCAATCCTGTCGGCGAAGCGGCACTCCCGTGGGCGAAACCGCGCTATCTCTGGGCAAAGGCGCAGCCTGACTTTGCGAATCTCAATCCAATGCTGCCAGTGACGGCGATCACGGTGCATCACGATGGACTCGATGACGTCGTGTTCGCAACCGATACGGCGACCATGTCGGCGCGGATCGAGCATTACCGCATGGGGCATCGCGGTAAAGGATGGGCGGACATTGGCTACCACCTCGTCATCGATCGCTCTGGAACGCTTTGGCAGGGCCGGGCCATCCGCTGGCAGGGCGCACATGTGAAGAACCGCAACGAGGGCAACGTTGGTGTCCTGGTCATGGGCAATTTTGAGCGCCAGCAACCCACCGCGGCTCAGATGAAGACGCTTGATCGTGTGCTGCGTGATTTGATGCGGACGTATCGCGTCTCGAAGTCGCGCGTCTATACCCACCGCGAATGGCCTGACGCGGAAACCGCGTGCCCGGGTCGAAACCTCCAACCGAAGGTTGCGTCGCTTCGAACGCGGCTCGCTTGAAGCTTCGCGCGAGTATCGGGGCCGACAGCGCCGTCGGAACCGCGATTTTTGCGGAAACAACCGCTTTCTCGCCGATCCTTCTGACGGTGAGAGGCGGCGTTGAACGCCCCGCCAACGGAGCGATCATGTCAACCGATCCGATGAAGGAGTACGAGCTTTCGCACGTCAACGGCAGCATGCCGATTGTTCGGGAAGTCCCCCGGGCGTGCGAAGTTGCACCCGCGAGCGATGTCGTGGCGGCAACGATCGCGCGTCGCGGATTTGTACTCGCCGGGATTGGCGCAGGGCTCGCATGTCTCGCCGGGTGTGCGTCGACACCGAAGTCCTCCCAGTCGCGTGGATCGAACGGGCTGGCAATGGGTGGCGCGCAGGGTTTGGGGAACCCTGGGAACCCTGGAAACCCTGGAAACCCTGGAAACCCTGGAAACCCTGGAAACCCTGGAAACCCTGGAAACCCTGGCGCCGGCCCGTGGGGTGCCGACGGCGATCTCCCGCCAAAGCGATACGCACAGCCGGTTTCGCCGTCCGGTTCAACTGGTGGCACGGGAGCACGATCCTCAACGAACGCGACCAAAGCGCCGCGCACTGTTGGACCCGAAGCAAAACCAGCACCAGCGAAGGCGACGACGAGTTCGCCCGCGAAGGCGCCTGCGACGGGATATGCATCCGGCATCCGCATTCCCGCGACCTACGACGGTACGGTCATTCCACGAACCGCGTGGACAAACTTCCGGCCGACGGCCGCGGACATGGATCGCATGTCCAAGGTGACGCGCATCACCGTGCATCATGAGGGCAATCGAGCGTTCACGGCAACATCGGTTGGTGACTGCCGCGCACGACTCATCAACGTGATGAATGGCGAGATGAACGCGCGTGTACCGCACAAAGACATCGCGTACCACTTCGTCATCGACCCAGCGGGGCGAGTCTGGGAAGCGCGCGACCTGCGGTATGAAGGTCGCCACACGCGCAACAATCACGACGGAAACCTCGGCGTGATGTGTCTCGGAAATTTCGAGGAGCAGTCGATTCCGCCTGCACAACTTGCGGCGCTCGAGAAGTTCCTCAAATCGCTCCAAGCGAAGCACAAGGTTTCGAAAAAGCGCGTGTTCACGCACCAGGAACTCTCGCCGACACTCTGTCCGGGCAAAGATCTGCAACGGCGCATGGGAACGCTTCGCTCACGACTCTCGTGATTGTGTTGCGACGCATGTGCCTCGAAATATGTATTGCGGCGCGTGTGTCTCGCACGTGGTGCGCCGACGAACAGTCATCTCGGCGCGAGGGTGCAGCGATCATCTCGGTGGCGGGCCGAAGCGGCCTTTGGAAGCACGTTCGTCATCATCGTCGAGTTTCTTCTGAAACTCGGCGTCCTTCGCCTCTTGTCGATTGACCAGCTTCCACACCACATACGCGACCGCCGCCATACCGACGATGGCGAAGACGTAACGGAAGAGAGTGCCCAGGATTTCCATTGCGGATTGTTGGCGTGTCGCGATGCAGCCTACCCGATGCGGAGTGCTCGGCGTGCGGCCTCCGCGGCGCGCACTTTGACCGCGGTGTATGCGCGAACGCGCGCAGGATCGGGTTCAAACGCGTCGCGTGTTCGCACGACGGCAGCGCACGCAGCGTCGACCGTTGCGTGGGCGCCCGCGCCGACGGCCGCAAGTAGGGCGACGCCAAGCGCGCCGCTGGCTTCGCTCGCGAGAAGTGAGACGCGCGCGTTGAACATCTCCGCACACATCGTGCGCCAGAACGCGCTTCGTGCACCACCGCCAGAGAGGCGAACTTCGCGCACATCAATCCCGAGTCCGCGCAGAAGATCGACGTTCCCCGCGAGGCCTGCTGTGATGCCCTCGAACGCGGCGCGCGCGAGATGATCGCGACCGTGCGCAACATCGAGGCCTGCGAAGCCTCCGCGAATGAGTGGGTCGGGGATTGGGCATCGTTCGCCCGACAGATACGGAAGAAACACAAGGCCATCGGCGCCAAGCGGTGCGCGCGCTGCGCGTTCCGCGAGAATTTCGTAGGGATCGACGCCGCGCGACGTTGCTTCCGTCACCGCATCCAGTGCGAGCGTGTCACGGAACCAGCGCAGACTGCCGCCCGCCGAAAGCATCACGCCCATCAGGTGCCAACGATTGGGCACTGCATGACAGAACGCGTGGAGTTCGCCGTTCGGGGTTGCACGCCATGCGTTACTCGCGGCAAAGACTACGCCGGAAGTACCGATGGTGCAGGAGACGGTGCCTTCCGCAACGATCCCGCTACCCACAGCGGCCGCCGCCTGATCACCTGCGCCGCCCGCGATACCGATCCCCGCGCGGAGCCCGAGTGCGCGCGCGGCATCAGGTGAGAGCCGCGTCGAGTGGACTGGGCTTTCCGCGATATCTGGGAACAAACGACGCGGCAATCCAACTGCTTCGAGCATCGCATCGCTCCAAGTACGCCGCGCGCAATCGAACACCGCCGTGCCTGAAGCGTCGCTCGGCTCCGCCATGAACGCGCCCGAAAGGCGGTATCGAATCCAGTCTTTCGGAAGGAGTGCCTTCGCGGTGCGCGCGAATGCCGCGGGCTCATGCTCACGCATCCAGAGGAGCTTCGGTGCCTGAAAGCCAGGGAAAACGCGATTCCCCGTCATTGCGAGGATGCGTGCGAGTCCGGGTTCGCGCTCGTGCAGCGCTTCGCAAATCGCCGCGCTGCGCGAGTCATTCCAGAGAATCGCGGGGCGCACGACAGCGCCGTGCGTATCAAGCGCGACGAGCCCATGCATCTGACCAGAGAGTCCGATGGCCTCGATGCGCCCGCGAAGAGCGGCGTCGCCCTTCGTCGCCGCAGCAACCGCCGCAACGGTCGATTGCCACCAATCTTCGGGGTCTTGCTCGGCCCAGCCGGGCCTCGGGTACGAAACCGGATGCTCCGCCGTCGCGTCGCCGACGATCGTGCCCTCGGTATCGATGATGATCGCCTTGGTGCCGCTCGTGCCGACGTCGATGCCGAGAAAAAGTGCTTCTTCGCGCATCGCAGCAATGTACACGCGCAAGTTACGGCTTCGGGGCAGCGGGCTCGGCGTTCTTCGGTTTCTCCGCGGAGGTGTTCTTCGATTCTTCGACGTTCGCAGGCTTCTCGACGTACATGCGTTTCACACGAACGACGAATGTGCCCTTGTCGTCCTTCTCGACAACCGTTCCTTCGAGAACGACAAGCGCAAGCGGCTCAAGTCCATGTACACCTTGTGCACCCGACTTGATCACCTTTCCGTCGTCATGCACGAACTGCACTGTCATCGTGTTCGCCTTGAGTGACTCGGGCGGTTCGCAGCAGTAGTCCCACGGTTTGGTGCAGGTATCGCCGGGAATCTGGTCGCAACTCTTCATACAGCGATCTGCGACGACGACGATGGCACGGTTCTTCACGAACGGCTCCGTGCGGCCTCCTACCTTTGCCTTGACGACAACGGTGTCACCTTTCTTTGCGGACTTTTTCACTTCCGCAACACACTTGGCATCGGCAGGCTCCGTCTCAACGAAGACCGTATCCGGGATTTTTGGTGCGGCTTCTGGTGGGCTCGACGCAGGAGGTGCGGCGAGCGTGAACACAATGCTCAGGATGGTGGTGGTGAAGTGCATGGATTTCCTTCAGGTTCGAAGTGCAAGTGGAATGGGGAGTGACAAGCAGCGCGCGATGGGTGCGACAGCACCAATGCCGCCGAGGAGAAGTCCGGCGATGAGGCCCGCGGTGATCGCAGTCGAATCGACGGCGAGCGCAAAGGATCCCATCGAGAACCGGACGGCGAGGCCGTGGAGTAGGAGTCGTCCGAGGACGCATGCGAGTAACGCGCCCGCAGCGCACGCGACGAAGGACTCGATCAAGAGAGAGACGGCAATCGCGCCGCGAGAAAATCCGAGTGCTTGCAATGTTCCTGCTTCGCGGACGCGCGAGGCGAAGGCGGCATACATCGCGTTGATGCCACCAAGCGCGCCGCCGAGCGCGACGAGCAAGGCAGTCGCGAGCACGAGCATTCGTATTGGCGCCAGAAACGTGGCGAGTTTCGCGTAGTAATCGCTTTCGCGCATGACCGTCGCCTCGAGGTCGAGCCGCATCACGGTGAAGGCCTCCACATCGTCGAAAGCCGATTGTTGGTCGAAAGGTTCGCCGGATGCAGTTGGTCCACCGAGTGCTGCGACAACACACGATCGGGTCGAACGCTGGGTGAGGATCGACAACACTTCGACGGGCATCCAAAGTTCACCATGCATGGTTGTTCCCGGGGCCTCGAGGATTCCAACAATCGTGCATTGCTCGCCAGCGAGAAGTATCGACGATCCGAGTGTCGCGCCAGCGATGCGTGCGATTGCTTCAGGACCGGCAGCGACTTCAGGTTGCCCACCACTCGGCCAACGTCCCGCCGCAAGGCGAACTTGTGGGTGGACGAGAAACGAAGCGTGCTCGTATCCACGCACCAAAACGGGCGTTTCGTCTGTGGATAGAGGGGCGTTCTTCAAACTCACATTGTCGCGAGGTTCCGCGAGAGAGGCTGGAAGTGCGACATGAATCTCGCTTGCGACTGCTGGCCGACCAGCATGTTGAGCGATTCCGTCGACGCTTGCGAACAGTGCCTCTGCTGTTGTTGGCGAGATTTCGCTGCGTTCGACACTCTCTTCGCTTCCTGCCGCAAGCAGAAGTGCATTGGAGGTGAGTCCACTTGATCCGAGCGACGACTCAAGTCCGCGCGAGAAAGAAACTGCGCCGAGAACGAGTAGAGAAACGAGCGTGCTTCCGCCGACAACCAGCACGAGTCGTCGCGACGATCTTGCGAGATTTCGAATCGCATAATCGAACGGGAGTAGTCTCATGCGAGCCTCATTGCCTCTGCGATGCCTCGTCGCGAGGCGAGGATGGCGGGCACAAATCCTGCTGCGACACCGACGAAAATCGATGCGGCCAAACTGGTCATCAGTCCAAAGAGTGATGGTCGGAACTCGACGAGGACACCTTCTGCGCCAAGGCTGAAGTGCCCAAACATCAATGCAAGTTGCGCGATTCCAGCGCCGATGAGCGCGCCAAGTGTTGAAAGAGATGCGGCTTCAACAATGATCATCCACGCGATCGAAGGCGCCTCGAAGCCGATGGATTGCAAAATGGCAAACTCACGGACACGCCCCTCCAGTGAGAGGATGATCGCGTTCGCGACGAGCGCAAAGATTGCCACCAGAGCACCAAACGCAAGGAGCCCTGCAAATCGCGAGATCGCGACGATGTCTTCTGCCGCGCGTGCCGCGAAGGCGCGCTCACTTCGTGTCGACGTTGGCGCTCGATCGGACGCGAATCGAGCATCGATGGCTGCGGCGATAGATTGAAGTTTCGCAGGATCCGATACCTCAACTTCAAATTGCGTGACCTCGCCTCCGATGGTCCCGCCAAGCGCCGACTGTAGAAATGGTAGTTGAACGTAGCAGGCGTTTCTGTCTTGCGGCCCATCTGCTTCCGCGATGCCAGCGACGGTGACGGTCACACCCGCAGAGTTGAATCGATCTCCAACGCGAAGCCCTCGTCGTGCGGCGAGTGTGCTTCCAACGAGTGCGCCGTCGCCCCGTGCGAGAAAGTCGTTCAGTGAGCCGTCGATGAAACGGAGTCGTTTTGCGAAGACGCGCTCTGCGTCGCTTGCGCGAACTCCTCGAAAGACAATGACGTCGAGACTGGCACGGCAGTTCGAGACGGCGATTTGCATCGGTGCCACGCTTGCGACGCCATCGATGCGCGCGATTTCTTCGACATAAGACTCGGGCACACGACTCGTGAAAGGGCAAAATCGATTCGCGCGATACACGATGAGCCGAGTTTCTTGCGCATTGGCTTGAGTCGCCTCACGAACGCCGTCGCGAATGGATCGTTCTGCTGCAAAGAGGAAACTGGCAATTGCAATACCGAGCACGGTCAGGAAGAGTCGCATTCGACTCCGAGCGAGCATGCGAAGTGCAAGTCCGCCCGATCGAATCGTGGCGGTGATGAGCTTCATGTCGCGTTCTCCTCGCGTCGTACAAGCGCGCCCTTTTCAAGGAAGAGCCGCGTTCGCGCGCGTGCCGCCGCACGGGGGTCGTGAGTCACCATCACGATGGTCATCTTGTCACGCGCATTGAGTTGGCCGAGGAGTTCGAGCACCAATTCTGCGCTCTCGCGATCGAGGTCCCCGGTGGGTTCATCCGCGAGGAGAAGCGGTGGGCGGGCGACAATTGCGCGAGCAATCGCAACGCGCTGCTCTTGTCCACCCGAGAGTTGCGACGGAAAGTGCCCGGCCCGATTTTCAAGACCGACGATGGCAAGTGCATCCATCGCGCGTGCGGCGCGCTCCCGGCGGCCAAGCGGTGAAAGCAGCAGCGGTAGTTCAATATTCTCAAATGCGGTCAGAACTGGAACGAGGTTGTAGGACTGGAAGATGATGCCGACCGCTCTCGCACGCCACGCTGCGAGTGCGTCTCGGCGCATGTGGGCAAGGTTGTTGTCGCCAATCCAAAGTTCGCCTGAGGTTGCGGCGTCGATTCCTGCGAGCAGATTCAGCAGCGTGGTTTTGCCAGAGCCTGATGGTCCCATCAGTGAAACGAAGTCGCCGCGAGCGATCTCGAGATCGAGAGAGGCGAGTGGAACGATTTCGTTTGCGCCTTTCCGGTAGATCTTGCGGAGGTTTCGTGCACGAATCCACGCGTGTTCGGCGGTGCCGCTTGAGTCGAATTGGATGTGGTTCACGCGTCGGGCTCCTTCGCAACGGAGGAAGGGTCGAAGGTCTCATCGACATGAACACGTGTGCCGGCAGGGAAATCAACGGAATCTTGCGCCCGTATCACCACGCGATCACCTGCCGCGAGCCCAGACGTCACTTCGATCCAACCATTCGCACGCTCAAGGCCAAGTTCAATCTCGCGGCGCTCGATGCGTGATGTTTGCCCGTCGGGGCGTGTGACCCAAACGGAGGCGCGTGAGCCATCGCGCCTAGCGAGCGTTGAGGACGGAATGGCGATGCCCTCGAGCTGCGTATTGAAGGCAGCGGTACTCGCTGGAGTGATCCTTGCACGAGCAAGCATGTCTGGTCGAAGGATCTGCAGCGCGTGGACATCTCCTTCGGGGAGTTCTAGGGCGATCTTGCAACGTACCGTGTTTTTCTGAATGTCTGCGACAGGGTCGATGCGCGTGATTTTCCCTTGAAACACCATGTCAGCTGCTGCATCGACTCTGATTTCAGCTGGGGTTCCGATCGTGAGTTTCCCTGCATCTTTGATCGGTACATCACACCGAACTTGGAGTTGCATCGGGTTGTAGAGCGCGATCGGCGCGTCGATTTCCGGTCCGACATGTGAGCCAACCGTGACGCGTCGCATGAGAATTGTTCCGGCGCTCGGTGCCCGAATCTCACTTCGTTGCAGTGAAACTTCTGCCACGTTCCGAGCCAATTCTGCCAACGCACGCTCCTCGATGCGTGCCTGAAGTTGTGCCTCGCGTTCGACAAGTGCAAGTCGCGCGGCGGGGCGCTGCGTGTCGTCCTCGATGGCGAGTTCGAGGAGTTTTTTTGCCGCGCGTGCGTCGGCCTCGCGGGATGGGATGGCGGCAACGAGTGCAAGGCGCTTCGCGTTGAGTGCGGCGACACGTTGTTCGAGCCTTGCCACATCGCCAATCGATGCGCTCCCAGCTGGGATGAGTTTCTCTTTCCGCGCGCGCTCATCTTCCGTCTCATTCCGGAGTGCTGTCGCCTCCGCAATTTCTTCGGAAAGTGCGCGAGCGGCGCTTTCAGCGGCGACAAGTTGTGCTTCTCGTTCGGCGCGTATCTGTTGGTACTGAAGACCGCGAGCGAGATCGATCTTTGCGAGATCTCGCTGCGCCATTGCGATCTGCACCTCTGCCTCAGCGGCACGCACGGCGGCTTCTTTCTCAAGCAGCGTGCGTGTTTCGTCGTCGCGCGCGAGAGTGACGAGGATGTCCCCAGCGTTGACCGTATCGCCCTCGAGGACGTGCAGTTGTGTCACGATGCCGTCGCGTCGTGCGGGAACCTCGATGAAGTGTGGTGCAGGCTCAATCCATCCTGCTGCGAGAATGCTTTCTGAAGATTCGGCGTTGGTCGAGTTTCGCGTGACGGGAACAAGTGCGACAGGCATCACGCGCACAGTCGGAACTGAACGGAGCGCTTGATGACTGGTGACGATCAGGAGTGCAACGGAACCTCCGAGAATCGCGGTTGGCACGAGGTACCGCGCCACGATGCGGGCAAGTGGCATACTCGGGATCGACGTGCTCTTGGTGTGGTGCGTCATTGGACGCCTCCGTTCGTGAGGTCGTTCGTGAGGTCGTTCGTGAGGTCGTTCGTGAGGTCGGTGGCGAGCGGCGGAGATATTGCGTTGGTTTCTTCGAGGGCAATGAGCATCGCTCGTTCATATGCGGCGCGCGCTTCGCTTTCCGCGGTTGCGGCATCTGCAGCGATTTGGACCCTGCGTGCGTGTTCCGCCGTTGCTCGCTGCATCGATTGACGTGAAACGTCGCCTGCGTCGTACGCAGCCTTTGTCGAGGCGAGTAGGGCCGCTGATGCGTGAAGCGCGTCGCGCGCGTGCACATGTTGCCTGATTGCGCCTCGAAGCATGTGCGTGCGTTCGCAGCGTTCGAGCATGGACAGTCGAATGGCTTCTGCAAGCGAGGCCTCTGCAGCCTGTATGCGCGCTGAAGCTGCGGCGACTTCGTGCGATTGGCGAAAGATCGGAAGTTCGAGTGAGAGCATGAAGTTCACAGACTCACGTCCTTCAAGGTCGCGTGAAAATCCCGCGCCAACGCCGTCGCCGATTGAAACTGGGGTCACGATGCGTTGGAGCGCACGGCGGGCCTCTGTGACGCGTGCGCGCGCTGCGACAACTGTTGGGGCTTCGATTGGATCGGCAACATCGATGTTCGACCGTTTCGTCCCCTCCGCTGTGTGGGCCGATGGAGTGAGTGAGGTGAGGTCGATCGTGGATTCTTCGAGCGAAAGCAGCGAGGCGAGTTTGGCGCGCGCGATGAACAACGCACTTCGCCGCGCTTCGCGCGCCAGTTCAGCTTCGCCGAGCGCGGCCCTCGCGAGCGCAACCGTTTCAACGCTTGCTTCGCCAATCGCCACCGCCGCGGCTTCTCCGTGGAGGATGTCGCGGAGGGCGGTCACCTGTGTATCGGCTGCATCCGCAGCTTCGCCCGTAGAGATTGCGATACGCGTGACATGACGCGCCTCGGCAGCAACGTCGATCGAAAGTGCCACGAGTGCGCGTGCCCGCTCCGCTGTTCTCGCTTCGGCATCCGTTCGAAGGATGTCCCGTTGAAAGATCCATCCAATTCCTGACATCAATGATGCACTGAATGCATCTCCTCCCATGCCGTCGCTTGGAATGCCCAACGAGAGTGCAAGTATTGGATCAGGCGGCGCGAGCTCTGCCCGGAGATCTGCTTGAGATGCGACGAAGAGGGCTTCCGCTTCTTGGATGCGATGAGAGCACTTGCATGCTCGTGAGACGATTTCATCGACCGATGTTGGTCGAAACGGCTCACGCGCTTGTTGGCCGTGTTGAGGCTCCGTTGAGATGAAGTTCTTTGTCGACTCGCGATGCGGGGAGCAGGCGAGAGACGCAACGATGGTGGAGGAAAATGCTGCACCGAGGATGAGCCGGTGCGCGGCAGACGCGATGCGTCGATGAAGGGATTTCATGAGAAGCCTCTTGTGAGAATGGCATGAGAAGACACACGGCCAAGGACCGCGATCGATTCACATGCGCCAACGCGCAGAGACGAGAATTGTGGGAGGTAGGCCCGACGCACGCTCCGGCGGTGGTCCGGGGGGGCGCGGCGGCGGCCCTGCGCGTGAGAGTGCGATTGTGATGGCGTCGAAAACGTAGGTGAAGTCGCGCGCGATCAGAGGTGCGCAGTGTGTTCGCGAGGAAGCGTCTCCGACGTTTTCGAGTGAGACGATCGTCCGCGAAGGTGTTTCAAAAAACTTCAGGCAGCACGCGGTACAACAGCCACGAGGAATTTCGCGGTCATCGCTCTCGCGTTGTTGGTCCTCGGGGCTTTCGTCGTCGTCGCTTTCGTCCCCATTGCACGTGCCGTCGTGGCTCTCGCGTTCATTCGAGGCGTAC
>CAIWCL010000002.1 GCA_903911205.1 uncultured bacterium | reverse complement strand
GACTCGCTTCGCTTTCGCTCGCTCTGGCCGGCTCCCCTCGGAGTGAATCCTCGGGGGCCGAGACGCGTTGTTTGAGCGCTCGCGACTCGCTTCGCTTTCGCTCGCTCTGGCACGCCTCCCCTCGGAGTGAATCCTCGGGGGCCGAGACGGGTTGGTTGAGCGAGACCGCGACGATCACGCACCAAACAACGACAATCCAAGCGCGAGCGTGAACGCGTTGTTGATGCCGTGCGCCACCATCGGCGCAATCAAACTTCCGCGTACTTCGCGGTAGAGACAGAAACCAACTGCGAGCCCACCAAGCGCAGGAATGAACATCAAGCCCTGCGGGTGAATCGCGGCGAAGATCACGCTTGAAACAATCGCAGCGATCGCCGCCGATACGAACCGTGCGCGAGGCGCAACGGCACCACGCAAGTGTCCGTAGAGAAATCCGCGGAACGCGATTTCCTCGACGATCGGCGCCATCACGCTCGCGAGCACGAAGAGAAGCAACACCTCCACCACACTCGCTCCGCCGAGCATTTCGACCGCAGGGTGCGATGGGCTCGTCTGTTCACCACCAAACGCCTGCGCGATCAACGTCAGTATGAAGTAGATGATGCCACCCGCAACGAGAATCGGAACGGCACTGACGTAACACGCCACGCCCGCGCCAACTTCACGAAGCAGTCCGCGGCCTGTGTGCAGACCGATCGCCGCACGAAAATCTGCCGCTGAAACACCGCGCATCCGCGGGAACGCAAGGACCACCAGCGATCCGCCCATGGCCACGATCGAGAGCAAGAGTCCGCCGATCGACGCGAACGCATCCGGCAGCATCGAACCGACTGCCGCAGCGCCGACCGTCAGCGCGAGATACACGCCCATCCAGAGAGCGAACGTCTCACCGAGGACAAGCATGACATGGCTGTCCGCCGTCAACTCCAAGGCAGGCTTCCACTTTCCACTTGCAACGAGTCCCGCGAGCACCAGCAATGCCACGAGCCCGAGCAGGAACACCGTGACGTACCACACCCCGGCGAAAATGATCACCCCGAATGCGCCCGACGCTTCAGCGACGCCACCCGCGGAGAGCAATCGACCGAAATAGCCAAGGTCAGCCTCGATGCGCTCGCGCGTTTCTTCGCTGACCGCTGCAAAATCGCCGTTCGATCCGGCGAGTTCTTCCATGGCGCCAACCACGTCAGCCTGCAACAGCGTCTGCCGCTCTCGCAACGCCGCGTTCGCATCCGGCGCAGCACCTTCGGCCGTCACGCTCGCCGCGACGTCGACCGCACGAGCCGCGTCTACACCCTGCGACCAACCTTCGATCGACCCCACCAGAATTGCGTACGCGAGTTGTTCACTCGCATTGCCCTCTCGCAATGGCGTCGCGTTTGTGCGCAGCAAGTCTGACGAAATGGAAGGCGACCACGCATGTGCCGCCACCACGATTTTCGCCGTGATTTCCGCGTCAAGTCGAAGAGGCTCGACCGCCGGAGCAACAGCCGGGTCGACGGGCTCCGTCATCCCCTCAGGATCTGGCCCGCCGCGCACGCGCTGCAGCACGATGACGACAGTGGCGATCGCAAGGATGGTGGCCCACGTTGCGGTGAGGCGAAGTGTCTTGTTCGGCATGGGTGAAACGATCGTTATTGGACGCGAATTCGCTCGAAGTCGGGCGCTTCGTGGTCATTGTCGGTCGACATCGTGACGCGCCATGAGGGTAGTGATCTTGACACCCCTCGGGGTCTTGGTATCCTCGCCGATTCTCCGCACGGCGATCCGTGCACACCTTGCACTTCCGCGGCTGCGCGCCGCGGGTGAATTCTGGACAGAACATGCCCCGTCAGACCTACATTGCAAAGCCCGGTGAGATCAAGACCGTATGGCGCCACGTCGATGCCGAAGGCAAGACGCTCGGCCACCTCGCGACGGAAGTCGCGACGGTTCTCATGGGCAAGCACCGCCCCGAGTTCACGCCAGGTGTCATCTCCGGTGACGCCGTGATCGTGACCAATGCTTCCAAGATTGTGCTGACGGGCCGCAAGCTCGATCAGAAGACGCGACGCCGCTGGTCGGGCTACCCAGGTGGCCTCAAGATTCGCTCGTATCGCCAAGAGATCGACTCGAATCCTGCTCGTCTCGTCAGCGAGGCGATTATGCGCATGGTTCCGAAGGGCCGTTACGGTCGTTCACTCGAAGCGCGTCTCCGCGTCTTCGCAGGTGCAACGCACACGCACGCGTCCCAAGAGCCGGTCGCGTTCGACGCGAAGATCGACACGGGCTCGGTGCCTGTGACGAAGGCCGCGCTCCAAAAGGGCTCGCGTCTTCAGGGCGCTCCTCGCCGCTCGAACTGATGCAGGCTCGAACGCATGCAGGCTCGAGCAATTGAGAGCTTAAACAACACTTCCCCAAACGACTCCTCACGACCGATCTGACGAAGCACATTGACGCCGCAAGGCGCTTCTCACAGCGAATCACGCCATGACCGAAGAGACGACGACCACGACGACCTCGACCACCACGCGCATCCTCCGCGGCCCGGACCAAAAGGGCTGGTACTGGGGCACGGGCCGCCGTAAGACGGCCGTTGCTCGCGTTCGCGTCAAGACCGGAACCGGCGCGATCGAAGTCAACGGCAAGGAGTTCGCTGACTTCTTCGTTGAAGAGCGCGACAGGCAGAACATCCTCGCGGTGCTCGACAAGACCGGCCTCAAGGGCAAGGTCGACGTCAAGGTCAACGCTTGCGGTGGCGGTACGACTGGCCAGTGCGGCGCAACCATCCTCGGCCTCGGTCGTGCGGTGTTGAACTTCGACTCGACCCTCGAGGCGATCCTCCGCGAGCACGCGTTCCTGACTCGTGACGCTCGTAAGGTCGAACGTAAGAAGTACGGCCAAGCTGGCGCTCGTCGTCGCTTCCAGTTCAGCAAGCGCTGAGCGCACGTATCTGAGCGCTCGCAACCTGCTTCGCAACTTGCTCGCTCTGGTGTTAAGAACACGTATCTGAGCGCTCGCAACCTGCTTCGCAACTTGCTCGCTCTGGTGCTAAGAAAATCTCGCGGGTCGCGCTTCTGGCGCGGCCCGCGTTTCGTTTTTGG
>CAIWCL010000001.1 GCA_903911205.1 uncultured bacterium | reverse complement strand
CCGCTTCAGGTGCCCGCTTTCGCTCGCTTTGGTGCGGATGACGCCAAAGGTCGCCGCCGCAGCGGCGACCGCGAGAATCATGAGCGCTCGCAACCTGCTTCGCAACTTGCTCGCTTTGGTGCGGATGACGCCAAAGGTCGCCGCCGCAGCGGCGACCGCGAGAATCATGAGCGCTCGCGACTGGCGGGCTGCTGAAGCTCCGCTTCAGGTGCCCGCTCTCGCTCGCTCTGGTGTGAACCGCGAGAACACCACCGCGTACGGACGTCGACTGCGGTCGCTTACTTCACCACGCGCTCGAAGATGTACGGGCCCTTCTTCGCGCCCCAAACCTGCGCACCCGACGCATCGAAGCCGCGATCCCAAGTTCGCAGTACCGCGTGCGTCAGCCAAACCTCACTTGTGGCGTACTTCGCGCCACGAAGTGAACTCAAGCACAGGTCGCCCTCGGTCGAACCGCTCCACATTCCCTGCGCCGCCTCGGCGACGGGCGTCAAGGTGATCGCGCAGCCATCGCGGGCGATGAGGGCCTCGGGAGAATCTCCTGCGAATCGAGTGGGCTCTGCCCATGCCCCGATGCGCTCCGCGGGATTTGGGAGTTCAAACACTTGACTCTCGACCTTCAATGCACCGAGGCCCTCCGATCGATCGACAAGACGATAGATTCGCTGCCGGTACGGCTTGTCGAGCGCCGTTGACATCGCTTGTTCGACGTACAGCCACGGGCCGTCGTTGCGCTCCGGCCAGATTGGTGCCATGTGGAGATGAACTTCGAAGAACTCCGGGTCTGCCTTCGACTGTGCTGCACTGGTGAAGTGACCTGTCAGGAGCGAGGCGACAGTCGCGGTCGGCTTTGGCGTCTTCCGAGGCGCCGCCGCACAACCGCCAGTCGCCGTGAGGCAGATGGCGAGCAGGGCGAGCGGAAGTCGCGGGAATCGGGACAGGATCGGGCGTCGTCGCGGCATTGCTCAAATCTAACCCGGATTCGATCCGGGATGCGCTCCGCGGTGCCCGGAGGTCTAGGGGGCGGGATACCGCGTGCTGCGGCCATGATCCGCCATGATCCGCCACGCCCCGACGAGCCGCGGACGCTGTAGACTCATCATTCCGCGCATCGCTTTTTGCGGTGCCGGGCAACCGACCATCCCCGACAGGAGAACCGAGATGAGCACCGCACCCGCCCCGTCCGCCAAGCCCGTCGACACCCGTGGCCTCGCAGGTCAGACCGTCGGCGAAACCTCGATCTGCGCCGTCACCCAGACGGAACTCATCTATCGCGGTTACGAAATCGCCGACCTCGCAGAGCACGCGTCCTTTGATGAAGTCGCGCATCTGTTGCTCGTTGGCCACAAGCCATCTGCGGTTGAACTCGCGGCGTTCAAGGCCGAGGTGGCATCGATGCGTGCGATTCCCGCAAGCGTCCGCGATGCCATTGTGCGCGTCGCGAAAGAAAGCCCAAACGCGCACCCGATGTCGATTCTGCGCACGGGTGTCTCGCTCCTTTCGCACCTTGATCCGGACTGCGAAGACAATTCGTCTGCGGCCGAGCTCCGCAAGTCGAAGCGCCTTCTTGCGCAGATCCCGACGCTCATCGGTGCATGTCAGCGCACGCTCGACGGTCAATCGCCTGTCGATCCTGATCCGTCGCTTGGCCACGCGGCAAATCTGCTCTGGTCGATCACGGGGAAGAAGCCCGACGAACTTGCGGCCCGCATCATGGACGTCTCGCTCGTCCTCTACGCGGAGCACGACTTCAACGCATCGACCTTCTCGTGCCGCGTGATCTCGTCGACCGAAACCGATCTTCACAGCGCGGTGTGCGGTGGCATCGGCGCACTCAAGGGCCCGCTCCACGGCGGCGCGAACGAGATGGCGATGGAGATGCTGAAGGACATCGATCGCGACTGCGCGGGCGGCAAGATGACTGTCGATGCGTGGATGCAGCGCGCCTTTGCTGAGAAGCGCAAGCTGATGGGCTTCGGTCACCGCGTCTACAAGAACGGCGATCACCGCGCGGGCATCCTGCGCCGCTGGGGCCTCAAACTCGCAGAAAAGCAGGGCCCATCGAGCAAGAAGTGGTTCGACATGGGTGATGAAGTGCAGGCGATCATGCTGCGCGATAAGAACATCCATCCGAACGTCGACTTCCCGTGCGGCATGACGTACTTCATCATGGGTATTCCCGTGCCGCAGTACACGCCGATCTTCGTTGCGAGCCGCATCACGGGCTGGTGCGCGCACATCATGGAGCAGCACGCGAACAACCGCATTATTCGCCCGCTCGCCGAGTACAAGGGGCCGATGCACCTCACGTGGGGCGCGTAAGTGGAATGCGCGCTCTATGCGCTTGATTCGAAACGCTTGATTCGAAACGCTTGATTCGAAACGCTTGATTCGAAACGCTTCATCAGTGCGCATTCGAAGCGCTTCGGATGTACGGAAGTGAACGCGTCAACTCAGTTCTCAAGAACAGGCCAGCGCGTCGCGTTGGCCTGTTCATTTACCACTCGCCGGCATATTTCACGCTGTAGGGCCCTGCGTCGCGTGCGGCAAGTTCGTAGAGGCGCTTTGAAATCTGTCGCGCATGCAGCGCGTCGTGTGCTGCCCACGACGCAAGCAACATGCCCGCATGCAGTGCGCCGAACTTTGGATGCTGATAGGCCTTCGTGAAGTCGGCTTCCGCGAGATGCGCATCAAGCCACGCGACGTTCTCCGCACGTTTTGACGTGAATCCATCGAGCGTCTTCGCAAAATCCTGCTCGTTGTAGCGGCGCCGCTCTGCGATTCCTTCGAGTTCGAGTCGCGGCCACGGGGTGGTTGGATCACGCAGCGTCGACGCGATCCGCACGGCGAAGTCTTCGCGTTCTTCGTCGAGCATGTGGCAGCACGCTTCGAGAATTGACCAGTGTTCGGGTGCGGGCTTCCAGCGCACGTCGGCGGGGCTTGCGACCGTGGCAAGCGCGCGCAGCGCCGCGGGAAACGCGGCGAGGCGATCGCGCAACGCGCGCGGATCGAATGGCGATCGCGCGTCGGGGGTCGGAGTCTCTGCGGAGTGCGTGCTCATCTGTCGTGTTCCTCGCGTTCGTCTTTCGCAATGCGTTCACAGTGTGCTTTGAGCGCTTCGAGGTCGGCGTTGAGTGCCTTCACAACCGCCCCTTTCATGAGCGGCATCATCAGCCCTGACATCATGCGAGCGAACAGCGTGAGCGCCTGTGCTTCGAATGTGAACGCGAGACGCGAACCCGCGCCCGATGGCTCGACGCGCACTTCGGAGCGATAGAACGTGCCGTGGTTGGTTGCAGTTGCGACATACATCCCGCCGCTTGCGTGCGAAAGCGGTGGCTTCCACTCCGCGATCTCCATGGTCTCTGTCGCCGCGCGGCCGAACATGATGCGCGTTTCGCGCCATCGCATGCCCTTCCCCGCGCGGGGCCCGTCGAGCATCTCGATCGAGGTGATCGCGGGGATGTGCTCCGCGGCGTGCTCGATGTCGGTGACCACGCGCCAGACGGTTCCGGACGGAGCGGCGATTTCGACGGCGCATTCGATCGGCTTCATGGGCGCATCCTCGCGCCTCATGCAGTGATTGTCGAACGTGGCGACCGCGAATGGGCGGCGTGCGGGCTGCTACATTTCCCGCCTTATGTCGACCGTCAAGACTATCGCCGTCATTGGAGCCGGAACCATGGGTTCCGGCATCGCTCTCACCGCCGCGCAGACTGGGTTCAGCGCGATCCAGATCGACGTGAACCAACCCGCGCTCGATCGCGCCAAAGCTGGACACGCGAAGAGCCTCGCGCGTCTCGTCGAGAAGGGGAAGCTCGCCCAAGACGCGGCAGACGCCGCGCTCAAGCGGATCTGTTACGTCACGTCGATGGCGGAAGCGAAGTCGGCCGACTGGGTTGTCGAAGCCGCGACGGAAAACGTCGAACTCAAGAAGAGGATCTTCAAGGAGATGCAAGCGACATTCCGCGAGGACGTGGTGCTTGCGACGACTACCTCGAGCATTTCGATCACCGATATCGCGAGCATCGTCGGCAAGGACGCGCCGCGCGTGATCGGCATGCACTTCTTCAATCCTGTGCCGATCATGAAGCTCGTGGAGGTCATCAAGGGCATCGCGACGAGCGAAGAAACGACT